>NC_007775.1:2315000-2623883 GCF_000013205.1 Synechococcus sp. JA-3-3Ab
GAAGACGACCCGGTAATAGGCTCTAGGTGGAAGTGCAGCAATGCATGCAGCCGAGGAGTCCTAATAGACCGTCTGCTTGACCCAACTGCAGGGGTGTTCTGCCTTCTCTTGCTGTGCAGCTTTCAAGGTGTTTTTCCCTTTGCCTGGTGCCTATGGCGATGTGGAACCACGCCGACCCCATCCCGAACTCGGACGTGAAACGCATCAGCGGCGAACCTACTTGAGGGGTGACCCTCCGGTAACCTAGCTCGGTGCCAGGCTCATCTCTCCACACCAACCCCCCAATACAAGGGGGGTTAATTTTCATCTGGGGGTAAAACTTACGGGAAGTTTCTCCCTTGAGCTCGCCGTAAGAGTTCTGTGCGTTCCAGATGGTTGAAGATGGGCGTGATCAGCTCTGGACCGACGATGGGTTTACCAACGAAGTCATCCTCTCCCGCTTGAAAGACTTGTTCGAGTGTGTGAGGGTCTGGGTGGGCGATTAGGAAGAGTATCGGGATCTTGCTCCAATCTCGGTCGTTTAATTCCGACATTATTTGATTAAGCTGCTCCCAAAAGTCTTTTGGGATCGAGAGGGAGTACAGGTCAAGTCTCCAGGGATCCAGTGGTTCTCTCAGCGCAAGGACGAATGACTTGTTGTCATCCACAACTAAAATCCTTTTTCTCTCGAGATTTGAGGCTTCATTTTTGGCATAATCTAGTTGCTCGTTGAGAATCTTAAAGATAGCATCTGGGTCAATAGGCTTTTGCAAGAGCATGCGCTTGAGATCAGCATCTTTCGTTAGCAAAATGAGGAGAGGCAGATTTCGATTCCACCGAGATGGTGCTGGTTCGATCAATGTCCGGCCCAAGTATCTGGGCTTGGGCCGTCGACGGGGGCAAGAACCGAACCTTGGCTTAGCCAGTTTTTAAGGCAATAGGTAGCCCGGCAGTCGTCCTCGTTGTAGATGAGCGACTGCTCCAAATAGCGGCGATCTCGTGTTTCCAGCCACTGGCTGTACCAGTAGATGGAGTGGGCTCCACTGCCCTCGGGTAGTTGCCACTTAAACCCCAGCCAGCGAGCGATGTTTTTCAGGGAGTAGCTCTCGATGGGTAGCACTACCGAGCGCTGAACCCAGATGTGCAAATCTACAAAGCGCTTCAGCAGTTGCCGCACCTCTCGGGGATCCGTTTGGTGCTGCTCCCCCAGTCGCCGACAAGTCTGTACTTCAAAGCTGTGAAAATGATAGATGGGGGCCTCAGGGTAGCGTTGAACTAGCTGTAGGAATTGTTGCCAGGCTTGCCCTTCCTCTCGCGGCTCAGCAGCTAGGCAACTGTAGTAGTTGACAACCTTGTTCTCCTCTGCTTGTTCTACCACGAGCAAGCCCAGTAGGTAAGCGACGTTGTGGCGGGGATCCGCCTCGATATCGAAGTACAGCTCCACGGGCGCTGTCGGCAGAGCCTGAGGCGGGGATTGCAGCCAGAGGGGCTTGCGGCTGAGGGTGGCACGGGCTTGAAGCTGCAGTTGCAGGGCCACGCCGGCTCCCAGCTTGGGGATAGCCTGGAGCATCTCCAGGCGAGCGTTAGCTAAAGCCTCAATCGAATGGATCCCTGCCTCCTGCAAAAGGGGATAGCGGGATCCGGTTACGCCCGGCAGCAGGCTGAGGGGTTGAGCGGCGGCGTTCAACTGCCGACAGTGCTCCCGCCAGTGGCAAAGATGGCAGCGGCTGCGGGCCATGAACACCTGCGGTGGTTCCGGCTGGTTGAGGGAGTGCAGGTACTCCTGCAGCAATTGCCGCACCTGTGCTCGTCGGCGGCTCAGGTGGACGGGGTGCCACTTCCCATCTTTCAGGATCAAAATGCCCCGCTTGGGAACGTTTCCCTGCAGGGATCCGAGCAACTCTGCCTGCAAAGCCAGCACCAATTCGTATTCCGGTTTGGGGCGTTTGCCGATACGAATATGAACCGGCAGGTAAGAGGATCGGGCGGCGTGGCGACTTCTGCCAACGAGAGCGGGATCCCGAATTAGCAGATCCAGGGAGCTGCTCACCCAAACTGAACGTCTCTCTGGAACAGCTTCAGGCGGCAACGCAAGAGCGGGCACCATCTCGCAGTCTTCTGGGGCAGGGATGGGATCCCTTGGAGAGGAGGAGTGAGGGACAGGTTCAGAAGCAAGCTGCAACAGCTCTGCCTCAGCAGTACAGTTGAGATCTTCCTGCGGTTGCCAAAACAGCTCTGCGGCAATCCGTCCGCCGTAGATCCGCTCCGCCCCGTCGGCCATGGCTGCCAAGAGAGCTTCATTGCCCGGCGCAACCCGTTCTCCGGGGAATCGCTCAAACACAGCGGCTGCCAGGGCTTGGCGATCCCGCCGCCATTGCTCCAGCAGGTTGTCCGGCGGCAACTTGGCCTCTTGAGGGCCAAAGCGATCCAGGTAAGGCAAGCGTCGGCAACGAAAGAAAGCAAGCAGCTCCTCAGCCTCAACAGAACCCTGTCCTGCTGCTGCAACCTGGCACTCCAACGGTGGAAAACCTCAGCTCTGCTGCCATTGTGGCATGCCCCCAGGTTGCCCTCTGATCCTTCAAGACTTGGGATCCTGAGCGGGCAGGAGATGGGCGATGATCCGCTCAATCGTCTCAGATTGGCGACGAGCTGTATCGGCTTGCTGTTGACATATTGCCTTTAACTCTCCCAGCCAAGTGCTCTGCTCCTGGGATATCAGCACCTGTTGTTGAACAATGGCTTTCAGATGGGTCAGGTCATCCTTGACGAAGCTGACGGTCTCGGCCAAGGTCAACACAGCCCCAACCAGGCGATCCAGCCGGAAGTCAATTTGGTCGAACCGGTCTTTGCTCTGCATTTTCCTTACATTGGTTAGTAGAGGTTATCGGTGGGCGCTGAGGGAGGTCGCTTCACTGAGAAGAAAGCCCCAGTCTGACAGCCAGACCGCTCAAGCTTGTGTCTCTATTGTTACCCATAAGTACAAATACAGCACTAGCCATTTAGCACAACTTCCTCTATCTGCTGTACGCTCATGCCCTGCCCTGCGGACGCAACTCACTCTTCAGGTGCAATGTATACTATTTTGCAGAGCTTAGAGAAAAAACACAGGGAACGAGATCACAGCCACGGAAGACTTGAAGGGATAGCATAAACTACTGCCAAGGGCAGGGATCCCTGATAAGACCTGCAGCTTGCTGACACGGCTGGCGTATGCTAGAGAATAAAGATTTCTTTACACTTTACCGGAGCGGACTGTGACAGCTCTTTCGACGGCCCCAACCTTGCCCCAAACCAAGACGGTGGCGGTGGAAATGCAGGGGGTGTGGAAGCGTTTTGGGCAGCAGGTGGCGGTTCAGGACTTGAGCCTGCGGATCCCGCAGGGGGAGGTATTTGCCCTGCTGGGGCCCAACGGCGCCGGCAAATCCACCACCATCCGCATGCTCACTAGCCTCACGCGACCCAGCCAGGGATCCATCCAAGTGGGGGGCTACGACGTGGTGCGGGATCCCTTGGCGGTGCGGCGGCAGATCGGCGTGGTGTTGCAGCCCATCACCCTGGAAGCAGAGCTGACGGTTTGGGAAAACCTGGAGTTCCATGGGCGCATGCACCACATCCCCAACCCGGAGCGGCAGCAGCGCATCGACGAGTGGCTGGAGTACGTGAAGCTGGCCGACCGGCGGCACGACAAAGTGAAGACCCTCTCCGGCGGCATGAAGCGGCGCCTCCAGGTGGCCAGGGCGCTGTTGCACCGGCCTCAAATTTTGTTTTTGGACGAGCCAACCGTTGGGTTGGATCCCCAGGCGCGGCGGCTGCTGTGGGAGATCCTGCGGGATCTGAACCGGCAGGGGATGACCTTGCTGATTACCACCCACTACATGGAAGAGGCCGAGGAGCTGTGTGACCGCATCGGCATCATGGACGGCGGGAAGCTAATCGAGCTGGGCAGCACCGACCAGTTGCGGGCCAAGTACGGAGAAGCCCTGCTGGTGCGCTCCCGCCCTGGCCAGGAGGTGAGCTACACCTTTTTCCCCAGCTTGGCGGAGGCCCAGCGGCAGTTGGAAGCGGAACCCGACAAAACCGGCCTGATGGTGCGCCCTGCCAACTTAGAAGATATTTTTGTACGCTTGACGGGCCGTCGCCTGGATTAGCGCGCCCTCAGCCTCAACCTCTCTCCTTCGGAAAGAGGGAGGTTACGGTTTTTCCTCTCCCCATCCCTCCTTTGGAGTGGGGGGCTCGAACTTGTAGCCAACTCCGCGCACGGTGCGGATCAGCTCCGGTTGGCTGGTATCGGTTTCCAGCTTCTTGCGAATTTGGCCGATGTGGACATCGACCACCCGTTCATCTCCCTCGTGGTTAAAATCCCACACCTCTTGAATCAGCTCAGACCGTCGCCACACCCGTCCTGGGTGTCGAGCCATGGCGTAGAGCAAATCAAACTCTAGAGCGGTCAGGTTAATCGGGCGACGGTCACGGATAACTTCTCGGGTGGTCGGGTCGATCACCAAGGAGGGAAAAGTCAAAACCGGCGCGCTGCCTGTTTCCGTTCTCGTCCGCCCTCGGCGCAGGATAGCCTGTACCCGCGCCTGTAACTCCGGCAGGCTGAAGGGTTTGGTCAGGTAGTCATCTGCGCCTAGCTGAAATCCTTGCAGCTTGTCGGCAGGATTCACTCGGCTGGTTAACATCAACACATACACGCCGGTCTCTTTTTGCATCTGCTGGCAAAGGTCGTAGCCGCTCACATCCGGCAAATTCAGATCCAAAATCACCAAGCCTGGCTGAAAAGCGCGCAACTGCTGGAGGCCCTCGGCCCCCGTCGTCGCTACCTCGACTGAGTACCCCTGCCGCTGCAAATACCGCTTGAGCAGCGCGCAAATGCTGGGATCGTCATCGATGATGAGGATGCGTAACATGGCAGCTTGACGCTCTCACAGTCAGCACGAGGCAGAGTTGTAGAAAAGCCCTGCCCGCAGGGCAAACGCATTTTGCGCCTGGGCAGGAGAGGGCAGCCCATCCAGACTACAACAGATAGCTTCAGGTTTTTACATTACCCATTGGATTGCACCAGGAGCTTGGCCTTTCTGGAACCCTCTTTCTCTGGGTAAATCAAGGGAGGCTAACCCAAGAATCTCAGGCATTATTCATTCTACTGGGTTGTCCGGAGGAAAGGGAAAGGGTAAGGTAAAAGGGATTCGCGCAGCAGCTTCTTGCCCGCAGAGAGAAGCCCATTCAAAAACCTCGCCACTTCTGTACTTGCAGGCCAAACCTTAAAGTTGCACGCCGGTTTATCCCAGAAGCCTATGTACAATCCCAACGAAGTCTTTCGCAAAGATATCCAGTTGGCCCTCTTCACCTGGGGGATCCTGGAGCTGGCCTGTTTTGTCATCATGCCGTTTACCCGGGCCTACGAGTATGCGCAGGTAGCGGATTGGCTGTGGCCTTCGCTGGTTTTGGGACCGGTGGGGGCGGTGGTGGTGGCCTTTTGCTCAAAGCTCACAGTAGCTGCTAATTACATCCCCGACCCGAAAAAGAAAAGGGCCCAGCGACAAATTGCCCAGGTCATCAGTTTCTTCGGCTTCCTGGGCTTGGCCTTGCCCTTGCTCCTGGCCGGGTGGACATTTGGCCACGAGGTTCTCACCACCGACTGGGAGAATATGTTCACTAAGTAGAAACTAAACTTGCTACTGATTTGCTCCAGACAGCGTTGCCCCTGGGTAGGTGGCTTCCCAAGGCAGTACACAGAGGCGAAACTAGAAGTACCAGAGATGCTCTGGTACTTGCAAGCGTTGGCAAAGCCCTTTGCTTTCGTCTCCGGCTTTTGGGAGCTGAGTTTTGGATGGCTAACTACCCAATGCGAGGCCGTTCTTCTCCTGCTGCCAGCGGTTTTCCCTTCGGCACCTTAATGGCACTGAGCCTCTCGGTTGGGGTCTTGGCTGCTCTGGGTTGGCAGGCGTGGCGGTTCATTGCCCCCCTGCTGGCTCCTCCTGCGGCGCCTCAGTTTCCTCGCGCGGTGCGTGTGGATCCCTTACCCAGCCCGACAAGTTTGCCTTCCTCCCCCTCTGTTCGCGTCAGTGGGACGGAGTCCTTGCCGGCGGCGGGCACCATCGACCCTGAGGCCTTTCCCCCCGGCAGCCGCGGGCGGGTAATCGAGCCCATAGGTCTAGCCATTCGCAGCCAGCCTTCTGCTGACGGAGCCTACCAAGGGGGAATTGTGGCGGGGGAAACGGTGACGGTGCTGGAGTACAGCGCTGATGGCCGCTGGCAGCGGGTGCGGCGGGAGCTAAACGGCCAGGAAGGCTGGGTGCGGGCCGGCAATTTGGGCCCCGTGGAGGGTGGGGCAGCGGTTGCTTCAGCCACAACTGCTGCAACGCCTGCGGTCGAATCCACACCAGAGTCCACTCCTTTGCCGACTCGGCCCCCCGCAGCAACAAGCATTGCCCCAGGTGCGCAGGGGCGGGTGATCGAGCCGATTGGCCTGGCGCTACGGGCCACTCCCGACCGGGAAGGGGCTTACATTGGTGGCCTGCCCATGAATGAGGTGGTGACGGTGTTGGAGTACAGCGCCGATGGCCGCTGGCAGCGCATCCGGCGCCAGAACGGGCAGGAAGGTTGGGTGCGGGCCGGCAACCTGGCGCAAGAGTAGCAAGATGCCCCGGTGGGGGATTGTAGGTTGGCGAGAGCTTGTGGTTGGCTGGGACAGTACCGCCAGCCGCTGTCGGGAGGGGCAGGCGCGCTAGCGGGAGGGAGTTCTTACACTGGTGGCAGCACCTGGTGTCTTGGTTTCAGTGGTCATTGCTGCGACCCCTGGCCAAAGGGATGGTTCTGGTGGCCCTGGGTCTAGGAGCCGGCATGACGGCTTGTCGCCCGCCTGTCGAGCCGGGGCCAGCCAGGGATGGGCAGGCGATCTCTGCCTCGGCTACGGGCACGCTGGAGCTGTGGGCCAACGGCGAAGCGTTCCTGCGGGAGGGGCTGGTCTCCAAAGAGGGCTGGGCGTTGCAGTTTGAGCATGTGTACGTGACGCTGGCGGACATTACGGCCTACCAGACGGATCCCCCTTTTGATCCGCAAGGGGAAGGCGAGCTCCAGGCCAAGGCCTTGGTCAGCCTGACAGGGCCTCTTACGGTGGATTTGGTGCCGGAGCGAGCCCTGCTGGGATCCCTGGAAGCCCCCCCTGGGCACTACAACGCCCTGGCCTGGCGCCTAGTGCCGGCAGCGGAGGGGCCAGCAAAGGGCTACTCCCTCTGGATCGAGGGCAGAGCTCGACCGGCAGAAGGGGAGGGAGAGGCGATCCCCTTTGTGCTCAAGTTCAGCCCCGAGCTGGCTTTTGTCTGCGGCGAGTACGTGGGGGAGACGCGCAAGGGCTTTGTCCGGGCAGGCCAGGTGGCGGATCTGGAGGCGACTTTCCACTTCGACCACCTGTTTGGGAATGGCAGCCTGCCTCCCAAGGACGACCTCAACTCAGCGGCGCTGGGGTTTGCCTCCCTTGCGAAGTTGGACCCAGTCGACCCAGTCTCCCTCGAGCAAGGGCTAAAGGCGGGATCCCAGCCGCTGGAGGTGGACTGGGGCAGCCTGCAGGAGGGATCCCCTAGGGCCCAGGCCGTCTTGCAGAGCCTGCAGAGCTTGGGGCACGTGGGAGAGGGCCACTGCCGCGCCTCCTCTGGCGGCCTCGGCGGGACGGGATCCTTGCCTTAGGTTTTAGGCCTGGGTGGCTTTTGAGATCGAAGGGTGTCCTCTGTCTTTTGCTGACCGATGAACTCAGTCTGGCCAAAGCGCATCCCTTTTTCCCCTTCCTGGCAACTGAGCTGGTTGGCCTTGGGCCTGCTCCTATCTCCGCCGGCTTGGGGCCATGGGGTGGAGGCCTCTTGGCGGGCTGTTCCCACCTTTGAGATCCAGGCCCGCTACGATTCCGGCGAGCCGATGCGTTTTGCCCGAGTTACGGTGTTTGCGCCCACCAATCCCACTCTCCCCTGGCAGGAGGGAGAGACAGACGGAGAGGGCCGGTTTTGGCTGCAGCCGGATCCTGAGCTTAAGGGACTGTGGCAGGTGCGCATTCGCCAGGCCGGCCACGGCGGGGTGGTGAACGTGCCGGTGGGCGAGGAGGGTATGCAGGCAGAAGGGATCCCCAGCCCCTCCTCCCCTGGCTTTGGCCCCCTGCAGCGGGGGGTTATGGCTGCCTGTGTTATCTGGGGCTGTTTGGGCACGGCCCTGTTTTTTTCCCGGCCCCGCCCCTTCCAAGGCCCAGAACTCCCCGACTCCCCAGTGGATGCTGCCGCTTTGAGCCAAGACTAGCCATGCACATCAGCGAGGGCCTTTTGCCAGCACCGCTTTGGCTGGGGGGTTATGGCATCACTGCCCTGCTTACGGGTTGGAGCCTACACCTCCTCCAGCGGTTGGAAAAGGATCCCCGCCGCCAGCTCCCCAAGGCAGCGCTGCTCACGGCGGCCTTTTTTGTCGCCTCCTCCCTTCACCTGCCTTTTCCCCCGGCCAGCCTGCACCTGCTGCTCAATGGGCTGATGGGCGTGATGCTGGGGGCCTTGGCCTACCCGGCAATTGTGGTGGGCCTGTTTTTTCAGGCGGTGGCTTTTGGGCATGGGGGGTTGACCACCCTGGGGATCAACGCCGCCATTATGGGGATCCCGGCGCTTCTGGCAGGAGGGATCTTCCGGGCAAGCCGGCGCTGGTTGGGCACGGGCTGGGCCGCTTTTTGGGCGGGAGCGGTGGGGGTGGTGCTGGCGGCGCTGCTGTTTTACGGCGTGGTGCTGGCGGCGCTGCGCAGGGAGGGGATCCCTTCCACCTCGGCAGAGCACCTGGCTCTGACCAGTTTGGTAGCTGCCCACCTGCCGCTGGCAGGGGTGGAGGGGCTGTTTACCCGTTGGGTGGTGCTGTTCTTGCAGCGGGTACAGCCGCAGCTTTTGGGGGAGGATGAAAAGCTCTAAGGCTAATCTGCCCTGCCCGCCTCTCGCCTCCAGGAGTTTTTCCTCCCCTTGGCTCCACCGCTGGCGGCCTCTGCCCAAGGTGGTTGGCCTACTGGCATTGATGGCGGCTTTTGCCCAGGTGCAGCGCTTGGCCTTGCTACCCCTAGTTTGGGTGTTGGTGGCTCTTCTTTGGGCGCTCTCCGGCTTGCCCCTGCGCCGAGGGCTAAGACGGCTGGCCGCCCCAGGAGTTTTGTTGATAGCCTTCGTCCTCTTCTTGCCTTTTGCCGTTGGGGAGACCTTCCTCTGGCAGTGGGGCTCCTTGGCTTTGCGCTGGGAGGGGCTGGAGAGGGCGCTTTGCCTTGGCGGGCGCAGCCTGGCGCTGTTGGCCCTGGCAATGCTGCTGGGGGAGACCACCCCTCTGCCGGCCCTGTTGGCAGCCCTAGGGGCTTTGGGGATCCCCGACCTCCTCCTGGAACTGGCCTGGCTAACCCAGCGCTATTTGCAGGAAGTGGGCAGCCAGTGGCAGCGGATGCAGCGGGCCGCGCGGCTGAGGGGCTGGCGACCGCGGGGATCCCTGTGGCAGCCTGGGCCAACTTGGCGGCAAGACCTGCCCTTTCTGGCTGCTGCCGTGGGCACTTTGTTGGTTCGCAGCTACGAACGTTCGCAGCGAGTTTACCAGGCGCTGCGCCTGCGGGGCTACGGGCGGGCGCCCTTGGTGCCGCCAGCGGCTGGCGGGGATCCCTGCAGTTGGGCGGCCACCGGGCTGGCGCTGGCAGTGGCTGTTGGCTTGGTTTTGGTTAACTTTGGGGGCTATCCCGATTGAGCGGGTTGGCAGCGAGTTAGACAAGATAGACGGTTCTCTTCCCCGCCTTTAAAAGCAAAACCCAACTAGAACTAGAATAAGAAGGCTTTAATCTTCTCAGCTCTTGTCGCCATTTGCGCGTCCTCTCCTGGGGCTATGAACTGGTTAGAAACCGCTTTGTCTACCTCTTCCCTCAAGGAAGCGCCGGCTGTTGCCGTTTTGCACCTGGGCTGTGAGAAAAACCGGGTGGACACCGAGCACATGCTGGGCCTGCTGGCCCAGGCAGGCTACCGGGTGGAGGGCGACGAAGACAGCGCCGACTACGTCATCGTCAACACCTGCAGCTTCATCGAAGCGGCGCGGCGGGAGTCGGTCAGCACCCTGATGGAGCTGGCGGTGCAGGGCAAGAAGATCATCATCGCTGGTTGCCTGGCGCAGCACTTCCAAGAGGAGCTGCTGCGGGAGATCCCCGAGGCGGTGGCCATCGTCGGCACCGGCGACTACCACCAGATTGTCCAGGTTATCCAGCGGGCAGAGCGGGGAGAGCGGGTTAACGCCGTTACCTCGAGCTTAGATTACATTGCCGACGAGACCGTCCCCCGCTATCGCACCACCCATGCCCCGGTGGCCTACCTGCGGGTGGCGGAAGGGTGTGATTACCGCTGCTCCTTCTGCATCATCCCCCACCTGCGGGGAAAGCAACGCTCCCGCCCCATCGAGTCCATTCTGCGGGAAGCAGAACAACTGGCTGCAGAAGGGGTGCAGGAGCTAATCCTCATTTCCCAGATCACCACCAACTACGGGCTCGACCTCTACGGGGAGCCGCGGCTGGCCGAGCTTATCCGCGCTCTGGGCCAGATCCCCATCCCCTGGATCCGCATGCTCTATGCCTACCCCACGGGCATTACGCCGGCGGTGGTGGAGGCCATTCAGGAGACGCCCAATTTCTTGCTCTATCTGGATCTGCCGCTGCAGCACAGCCACCCAGCGATCCTCAAGGCCATGAACCGCCCCTGGCAGGGCCAGGTTAACGACCGGCTCATCGAACGGCTGCGCCAGGCCCTGCCCAAGGCTGTCCTGCGCACCAGCTTTATCGTCGGCTTTCCCGGCGAGACGGAGGAGCACTTCCAGCATCTTTTGGAGTTTGTCCAGCGCCACCAATTTGACCATGTGGGGGTGTTCACCTTTTCCCCGGAAGAGGGCACGCCCGCCTACCATCTGCCCCAGCAGGTGCCGGAGCCCCTCAAGGAAGAGCGCCGCGCCCGCCTAATGCAACTGCAGCAAGGGATCGCCTTCCGCCGCAACCGCGAGCAGGTGGGGCAGGTGGTGCCTGTGCTTTTGGAGCAGGAAAACCCCCGCACCGGCGAGTGGATTGGCCGTTCCCCCCGCTTTGCCCCTGAGGTGGACGGGGTGGTGTATGTGCGCGGGCCGGGATCCCTGGGATCCCTGGTGCCGGTGCAGATTACGCGGGCCGAGCCCTACGATCTCTTTGGCCAGGTGGTGGAGGCGCCAGCAGGCTTTAGCTGGAGCGGACGGTAGAATAATTCGGTTGAACTTCGGAAAGGCGAGATGGCCAGTGCAGATGAGCTGAAACAGGCGGCAGCCCAAGCGGCGGCCCAAAAGGTGCAGTCGGGCATGGTGGTGGGGCTGGGCACGGGATCCACAGCCGCCTTTGCTGTGGGCGCCCTAGCCCAGCGCATGCAAAAGGAGGGGCTGCAGTTCATTGGGGTGCCCACTTCCGAGCGCACGGCAGAACAGGCCCGCTCTCTAGGGATCCCGCTGGCCACGCTGGAGGAGCAGCCGCGCCTAGATCTTGCCATCGATGGAGCCGACGAAATCGAAGTGGGATCCCTCAACCTCATCAAGGGGGCAGGGGGAGCTCTGCTGCGGGAGAAACTGGTGGAGGCCAGCGCTGCTGAGCTCATCATCATCGCCGATGCCTCCAAAAAGGTGGCCCACCTGGGCACCCGCTTCCCGGTGCCGGTGGAGGTGGTGCGCTTTGGCTGGAAGACGACCCTAGCGCGGGTGGAGGCCCTGGGCTGTCAGGCGGTGCTGCGGCGCACTGCCGAGGGGGATCCCTACCTCACCGACGAGCAGCACTACATCCTCGACTGCCAGTTTGGCCCCATCGCCAATCCGGCCAAGCTGGCCGAGCAGCTCAAGGGAACGGTGGGGGTGGTGGAGCACGGCCTGTTTATCGGCATGGCCACGGAGGCCATTATCGCTGGGCCTGAAGGGATCGAGACGCTGCGGCAGAGCTGAGGGCCAGCTCGGCTGCTAGCAGGATGGCCTGCTTGAGGCTCTCGGCGCGGGCTACCCCCTGCCCGGCTAGGTCAAAGGCAGTGCCGTGGTCGGGGGAGGTGCGAATAAAGGGCAGCCCCAGGGTTAGGTTGACGGCCCGGTCAAACGCCAGCAGCTTCACGGGGATCAGGCCTTGGTCGTGGTAGAGAGCCAGGTAGGCATCGGCCACAGCAGGAGCTCCTTGACCATACCAGGCCTGGGCGGGCGCTAGCCACATGGTATCGGGGGGAAGCGGCCCCCAGATTTTGGCGTGGGGATAGGTTCTTAGCAGCTCCGCCAGCCACGTTTTCTCTTCCTGCCCAAGCTGCCCCTGCTCGCCAGCATGGGGGTTAAGGCCAGCCACAGCAATCACCGGATTGACAATCCCAAAGAGCTTACGCAGGGATCCAACCAGCAAGTCCAACTTCGCGCGCACCAGCTCCGGGGTAAGGGTGAGGGGCACCTGGCTCAGGGGGATGTGGGTGGTGGCCAGCAAAACCCGGATCTGCCAGCCGCTGTGGGGAGAACGGGCCACAAACAGCATGCCGTAGCGCTCGCTCCCGCTGAGCTGGGCCAGAACTTCTGTTTGGCCAGGGAAGGGGTAGCCCGCCTGGTGCCAGAGGTATTTGGCAATGGGAGCGGTCACGATCCCCTGGAACTGGCCCCGCAGCGCTTCTTCAATAGCTGTTTTCAGGTAGGCAAAGCTGGCCGCCCCGCTTGCGACATCCCCCCGGCCCACGCGCGACGGCTCTAGGTAGAAGCCGCTGCCGCCCTCCAGCACCGGGATCCCTGCCGGGTCGGCCAGGTCGGTTGCCCCTCGCTGGCGCAGAAGGCAGTAGGTAGCTTCCAAAACCTGCCGCTCGCCCACCACCGTTATCTGGGCGCAGGCCTGCACCTGGGGATCCGCCAGCGCCTTGAGCACAATCTCTGGCCCAATCCCCGCCGGATCTCCCAATGTCAGGGCTAGCTTCGGCAGCAGCAAGCTCATTTTCTATTTCTAGTCCAATTTCTAGGGATCCCCCCGAAGGGGGAACAATGGAGTTACGTGGTTCCAGAATAAGCGGCTGGAGAAGTTTCCAATTTCTAGGGATCCCCCGAAGGGGGAACAAGCAAACAACTAACTTTCGCAAGAACTTGGCGTTCATAGTAATGTTTCCAATTTCTAGGGATCCCCCCGAAGGGGGAACTCCCAAGGGTACTACAGTTACTATTTCGCAGTTGCGCAAGGGTTTCCAATTTCTAGGGATCCCCCCGAAGGGGGAACTTTGCTGGGTCTATCGAAACAGATTCACTGGATAAACGTTTCCAATTTCTAGGGATCCCCCCGAAGGGGGAACTGTATCTGGGCATACGGTGGGTGGTACATTTCGGAGCGTTTCCAATTTCTAGGGATCCCCCCGAAGGGGGAACCTCATAGTGCGGGATGTAGGCGGTAAGCGCTTCTACTGTTTCCAATTTCTAGGGATCCCCCCGAAGGGGGAACCCTTTTTTAACAACTTCCTTAACTAGAGCAGATGTTTACAGTTTCCAATTTCTAGGGATCCCCCCGAAGGGGGAACAGCATTACTGAGCTGCGCAAAGCGCAAAAGCGTGAGCGGTTTCCAATTTCTAGGGATCCCCCCGAAGGGGGAACTCTAAACAAAGGAGTCCGTATGAACACATTCAAGATTGTTTCCAATTTCTAGGGATCCCCCCGAAGGGGGAACTGATGGTATACCCAGTCCTGACTGGGCTACATCCTGCCGTTTCCAATTTCTAGGGATCCCCCCGAAGGGGGAACTTCTGGCGGGATCACCCACACACCCCTGTACTACAGTTTCCAATTTCTAGGGATCCCCCCGAAGGGGGAACCCGATTCGTTCGCAAGCGACTGGTTACTAACAGTCTTTACGTTTCCAATTTCTAGGGATCCCCCCGAAGGGGGAACATTAAGTATAAGACAGAGCAGCATCCTATTTTTCGCACTAATAGTTTCCAATTTCTAGGGATCCCCCCGAAGGGGGAACTCGACACGGCCGCCACGAATAAACCAAGGACTCAGGTTTCCAATTTCTAGGGATCCCCCCGAAGGGGGAACTTACCGTCCAGTACATATACATCCCGCACTTCAAGAAGAGGTTTCCAATTTCTAGGGATCCCCCCGAAGGGGGAACATCCTGCTGATATGGTAGAAGGCTTGGTAGCTCCTCAATGTTTCCAATTTCTAGGGATCCCCCCGAAGGGGGAACGGCAAAAAAGGGCCCCGAAGAGGGGGGGTGAGAGGCCTGAAAGCCTTGTGGCGCAAGGCATCGAGCGGGTCAACGAAAGAATCGGCCTTTGCGGGTTTTGGCGAGGCGCTCGCAGAGCTGCTGATACCGTTTTGGTGTGCTTTTGGCAACATGACCGGGGTTGGGATCCCTAGGGGCGAGGTGCCCTGCCCAGCGGGTTGTCTGCCAGCGGATCCCTGCCGGCAAAATGGTTTAATGGAAACTTAGCAACATTTTTGAGCAGCGGTTGCCCTCTATGGCCGAGACCTTCCTTTACAATGCCTTGCGTGCCGCCCTCGACGAAGAGATGGCCAGGGATCCCAATGTGTTTGTTCTGGGAGAGGATGTGGGCCACTACGGCGGCTCCTACAAAGTCACCAAAGACCTATATCGCAAATACGGGGAGATGCGCCTCCTGGATACCCCCATTTGCGAAAACAGCTTCACCGGCTTGGCCATCGGGGCAGCCATGACCGGCTTGCGGCCTGTGGTGGAAGGGATGAACATGGGCTTTTTGCTCCTGGCCTTTAACCAAATTGCCAACAATGCCGGCATGCTGCGCTACACGTCCGGCGGCAACTTCAAGATCCCGCTGGTGATCCGCGGGCCAGGCGGGGTGGGACGCCAATTGGGAGCCGAGCACTCGCAGCGGCTGGAGGCTTACTTTCAGGCAGTGCCGGGTCTGAAGATCGTCGCCTGTTCCACCCCTTACAACGCCAAGGGTCTGCTCAAGTCGGCCATCCGCGACGACAACCCCGTTCTCTTTTTCGAGCATGTGCTCCTCTACAACCTCAAAGAAGACCTGCCGGAGGAGGAGTACCTCTTGCCCCTGGACAAGGCGGAAGTTGTCCGCACGGGATCTGACGTTACCATCCTCACCTACTCGCGCATGCGCCACCACGTGCTTAAGGCCGTGGACACCCTGCTGGAGCAGGAGATCGATCCGGAAGTGATCGACTTGATCTCCCTCAAGCCCCTCGATATGGAGACGATTGCTGCTTCGGTGCGCAAAACCCACCGGGTGGTCATCGTGGAAGAAGACATGAAAACGGGCGGCATTGGGGCAGAGCTGACGGCCCGCATCATGGAAGAACTCTTCGACGAGCTGGACGCGCCCGTAGTGCGCCTGGCCTCCCAAGACATTCCCACCCCCTACAACGGCACGCTAGAAGCGGCCACCATTGTGCAGCCGGCAGATATTGTGGCAGCGGTGGAGCGGCTCCTCTACGGATGAGACTCTTGCCTGCTGGCAGGCAGTAGCCGGAGGGCGGGGAGTGCCTGCGCCCTTTTGCAAGATACCTATCCCAACCCCAAGGCGGTGTTGCTGGGGGAGAGCCGGTTCCAAATGCTGCCGGCCCGCTATCCCTAGGCGGCTCTGGAAGTGGGGAGGTGATCCTGAAAATCCTGCTGGTCGAACAGGTACACCGTGCGAATCGGGTAGGGAATGACCAATCCGGCCCGGTCACAGGCCTGCTTGAGGGCGATATCACCTGAGTGCGGACGCGGCGCACCTCCGCCTTGCGAGGCCGAGTCCAGTAGCGCACCACAAAATCGATGGAGCTGTCGCCAAAGCCGACGATGTCCAGCTCAAAGGGGGCTCCGCCAGCACTCCCTCCACGCCTTGCATCGCCTCCAGCAGCACCTCCAAGGCTTTGGGCAGGGGTGTGTTGTAGTCGAGGCCAATCTCCAGATCGGTGCGGCGAAAGGGGCGATCGGTTAAGACCGTGATCGGGCTGGTGGGGATCACCACCCGTTCTCCTTGGTAGGTGCGAATCTGGGTGGAGCGAATGCTGATTTCCTCAACTGTACCTTCAAAATCCCCGACGACAATCTGGTCATTGAGTTGAAAAGGCTCGTTCAAAAGCAGCAGCACGCCCGCCAGGAAGTTCTTGAAAATATCTTGAAAAGCAAAACCGATGGCCACCGACCCTAACCCCAACAGCCCGATCAGATCTCCCAGGCGCAGATCTGGGAAAGCCACCACGCTGGCTGCCAGGATCCCTGCCACCCAAGCACCCACTTGGCTGACTTGCACCAGCAGCATTTGTAGGGAAGGGCTGGGGATCCACCGGTTGGCTGCGGATCCCGCCAGGCGCCGCACGGCCCGAACGCCATCTCTAGAAGACTGCGGTTGATGGTTTGCAGTAGTTCGTTCATATCTTCACCCTTGCTACGCTATCGATCACGATGAACGCCAGAGAACGCCATTCGACTTCGGCGGGAACACTCGATCAGGACTCAGGGAGGCTCTCTGTGGGTTCCGCCTCAGCTGGTATCCGCCACGGCTTAGGTTCTGCTGTGCTTGCTACCCTGAAAGAGCCACTCTGCCGCAAGATAGGTTTCAGGGCCGCAGCATGGCCAACTACGACTGGATCGTCGTCGGCGGCGGGATCACGGGGGCAGCCTTGAGCTACGAGCTGGCCCGCCAGGGGGGATCCGTTCTCCTCGTTGAGAAGGAAGCGCTGCCGTCCAGTGCCACTCGCTACAGCTACGGTGGCCTGGCCCATTGGGCCGGGAAAACCCCCCTGCTCAAAGCCTTGGGGGAAGAAGGGATCCAGCGCTACCGCACCCTGTCAGAGGAGCTGGAGGCGGATCTTCAATTTCGCGAGCTGGATCTGCTCATGCCCGTTGCCCCTGGCTACAGGATGGAGGCAGTGGAAGCCGATCTGGCCGACTGTCGCATCCCACCGCAGCGAATTTCTGTAGAGGCGGCCTGTGAGCTAGAGCCGCTTTTAAACCCTGCCGCCCTCGAGGGTGTACTCTGGGCGCGGCATGGCCACATCCACCCCTGGTTGACGACGCTGGCTTTTCAGAAGGCTTTCCAACGCCTAGGGGGATCCCTGCTCTTGCAAACCGTAAGGGCCTTGCGGCGCCAGGGCCGGCGCATTACGGGCGTGGAGACGGATACCGACTTCTGCGGAGCGGCTCAGGTGGTGGTGTGCGCCGGCGGCTGGACACGGGCTTTGTTGCGCCAGGCCGGGATCTGGGCTCCTATCTACTTCACCCACGCCGAATCCCTGGAGCTGGATCCTGCGGAGGTGCGGTTGAGAGCCATCGTCATGGGCGCGCCCGTGCAGCGTTTGGAGCTGGAGCGGCAAGCTGGCCGCCCCGACCGGGATCCCCTCTGGGACCAGCCGGGACAGGAGCTCTGCCCGCCCATCCTGGATGTCGGGATCGTGCAGTTTCTCGACGGCAGACTTCGCCTGGGGCAGATTAGTCGGGTGCTGACGGATCCCATGGCCGAGGTAGATGCCGCTGCCAGCGAAGCCCAGATCCGGGAACAGGCCGGTCGCTACCTGCCTCAGGTGGCCCGCCTGCCTGGGCGGTGGTATCACTGCTTGGTGGCCTTCAGCGCCGATCACCAGCCTTTGGTGGGATCCCTGCCCGGCTGGGAAGGGCTGCAGCTCTTCTCCGGCTTCAGCAGCCCTTTGGCCATCCTGCCGGCCCTGGCTCGCCGCTTTGCCCAGCAGGCCTATGGACAAGAGGATGAGTGGCTCCCCAGCCTCTCGCCAGCGCGCTTTGCTGGGCCCTCACCCCCTGCCCCGCTCCCTTAGGGAGAAGAGCCCCCCTAGTCTTCAGCCAGCGGTGCCTCCAGCAGGTCTTCCAGGTTGAGTTGCACCTGGCGCTGCAAGGCCTGAATAGCCTGATATTCCTGTTGAATGCTGGCCTGGTACTGGGCAGCCAGAGCGGTGTTGCCCTCGGAAAAGGCCTGATCCCAGAGCTGCGTCCAGTAGCGGTAGCGCTTCTGGCGAATTTCCAACTCCATGTTGGCCAAGGCAGCCCGCACCACCAGGCGCGGACGCATCAGGGCCACGCGGGTATTTTCGTCCAGCCAGAGCAGGTGGCTGAGGCGCTCGTTGAGGTCCTCGTCTTGGGCGCAGAGGGTGCGCAGGGCGGTCAGGAGACCCTCTCCCTGGTCTTCCAGCTCCGGCTGGGCCGAGAGCAGCTCCAAGATCCGCTGCCACAGCTCCCGGTGGGGACGGAAGCTAAACTGCAGCTCCCGCTCCATCAAGGTTTGGCGGATCTCGCGGCGGTACTCGGCAAAGTGCAAAAAGATCTGCAGAAGGTGGGACTCCGATTGCAAAAGTTTGCATCCCTTGGGGGCAGCAAGTTGCCGGGGTTTGGACCAGCGGTACTGGCGCACGGCCCGGCGCAGGTCCTCTTCCAGATCGCGGCAGAGGCGAGCGTTGCCCCGGCTGAGCAATTCCGCCACTTTGTGGGTGTACAGAGAGCGCCATTGCCCGCCCAAACCAGCCAGCAGTTGTACCAGCGCCTGATAGGCCTGTTGGAAATCGGCACCTTGAGCGAGATCCCGACCGGCCAGCACCTGGTCAATTTGCCAATCTAGCCACAGGGGAGCCTGAGCCAGCAGGGCCTCAAATGCGGAGACCGAGTGCTGCCGCAGGAACTCGTCGGCATCTTTCCCGGCAGGAAGGGTGAGGATGCGCAGCTCGATTTCCCCCCGCCGCGCCTGCTCTTCAATGGCCTCGATGGCCCGCTTGGCGGCATTCAACCCAGCGCGGTCGGCATCGAAGTTGAGAATCAGCCGCTTGGACTGGGTATAGCGCAGCAGAGTCTTGACCTGGTGCGGCGTCAAGGCTGTGCCCATCGCGGCTACGGCATAGGCGATGCCGGCTTGGTGCAGGGCGATGACATCGAAATAGCCTTCCACCACCAAGACTTGGTCGGCTTTGGCAATGGCCTCGCGGGCAAAGTTGAGACCATAGACCACCTGGCCCTTGTTGAAAAGTTCCGTTTCCGGGGAGTTGAGGTACTTGGGCTGCTCCTCTCCCAGGGCTCTGCCGGCAAAGCCAATGACCCGCCCCTGCAAATCGAAAATGGGCAGCATGATGCGGTTGCGGAAGCGGTCGTAATGGCCGGATCCCTGCTGGCGCGGCGCCAGCAAGCCGGCTTCTTCTAGAAGTTTGACCGGCTGGCGCTTTTGGTTGACCAGGTACTCGTAGAGCGAGTGCCAGCCGGGGGGAGCAAAGCCGATTTGAAATTTTTGCAAGGTCTCTTCGCTCAGGTGGCGGCTGTGCAGGTACTGGCGGGCGGCGGATCCTATCTGGGAGCGGAGAGCATGCCGATAGAAATCGGCAGCCAGGGCCAAAATCTCCAGCAGCTTTTCCCGGTGGGAGAGTTGGCGCTCGTAGTCCTGGGAGAGGGATTCCTTGGGCTCCGGCACATGGTAGCGGCGGGCCAGGTGGCGCACCGCCTCGGCAAAGGAAAGGCCCTCTATCTGGCTGACAAAGCGGATGACATCTCCCCCCGCCCCGCAGGCAAAGCACTTGTAGATCTGCTTGCTGGGGCTGACCTGAAAGCTGGGCTTGTGGTCGTTGTGGAAAGGGCAGAGGCCGACGAAATTCTTGCCCTGCTTGCGCAACACCACCTTTTCGGCCACCACCTCGACGATGTCGGCCTTCTGGCGCACCAACTGGATGAACTCCGGCGGCAGACTGCTCATGGCCCTGGGGATCCTGCACCCTATGGTACCTGCAGGGGAGTTGACAGGCTGTCTTTTGACCTAACCTGACCTAGTGGAGATAATGGTCTAGCTTCAAAAGCTGGATTTTTCCATGAGCGGTTTTTTGCAGATTGTTGAGAGGAAAATGCGGATCATCAAGTTTTTCTTGCTCCTTTTGCTGGTCGGCGCCGCCGTCTTCTGGGGCCCGCAGGTGGCTTCTGCGGAACCGGATTTGGCTTTGGGTGCCAAGGTCTTTCAGGCCAAGTGTGTGGGCTGTCACTTGAACGGTCGCAACACTCTGGTGGCGGCGAAAAACCTTTCCCTGGCTGCCCTGCACGAGTACCACGTGGATACCCCTGAGCTGATCCAAGCCCAGGTGCGCAACGGCAAAGGGGCCATGCCCGCTTTTGGCAAGCTCCTCAAACCAGAAGAAATCGAAGCCGTGGCCGCCTATGTTCTCGACCGGGCTGAGCACAACTGGAGCAAAGGCTGATGGCTCAGGAGAGGACTCAAGATCTGACCTTGGCTCCGAAAAATTCTGTCGCCCCGGTGCCGCAGGAGCAGGGCTGTGGAGCACAGGGATCCCGCCGCAAAATCTTGTCGGTTGGTGTGGGGGCGCATGGTTTGGTGGCCGTCGGCATCTCCGCCCACGGGGTGGTGGCCATAGGCGTGGTGACCCACGGCATTCTCTCCATTGGCCTGGTGGCGATGGGCGCCCTCTCTTTTGGGCTGGTGTCGATGGGCCTGGCCAGCGCCGGCCTGGTGTCCATGGGCCTCTCCAGTTGGGGTCAGCACAGCATGAGCGTAACCGAATCCCACGGATCCCATCGCCATCCCTGAAGAAATTGGAAAACTAAAGAAATTGGAAAAAAAGGAGATTGGAAATGGGTCTGCAAAGTTACTTAGCTCTAGCCAGAAAATCTCTGCTGGCTTTGGGTATGAGCTTTTTGCCTCTTTCTTCTGCCTGGGCTCATGTTACCGTCCATCCCCAAGAAGCCCCGGCAGGCAGCTACACCAAGCTCACCTTTCGCGTACCCCATGGATGTGATGGCTCCCCAACCAAGCGCTTGCGGGTGCAGATCCCAGAGGGATTTGTTTCCGTGAAGCCGATGGTGCACCCTCTGTGGAACATCGAGACGGTCAAAAGGCCGCTGAAGACCCCATACGAGTCCCACGGGAAGATGATCACCGAAACGGTTGCCGAAGTGATCTGGAGTGGCGGCTCGCTGCCCGATGACCTCATGGATGAGTTCAGCATCCGCGCCAAGCTGCCGGATCGGCCCGGCGAGGTCATCCCCATCCCGGTGATCCAGGAGTGCGAAAAAGGTGTGCACCGCTGGATCCAGGTGGCGCAGCCGGGCGAGGATCCCAAGAGCTTGCCGGAGCCGGCCCCGCTGCTGAAGCTGACAGGTGGAGGTGGTGGACAGGGTCATGGTCACGGCAGCCGGTAGGCGGCCTGCTGGGCAGGATGTCTCGCCCTAGAAGGGTTTTTGCCTGGATTTGGGCTGGGATCCTCGGCCTCTCGCTGTGGACGGCTGGGATCCCGCCCGCTTTTGCCCATGCCAGCTTGCTCTCCACTTTCCCGGAAGATGGAGCGGTGCTCCAGGAAGCGCCGACGCAAGTGCGGCTGGTTTTCAATGAGCCGGTGCAGCTTACGCAGCTCCAGGTTTTGGACGGAAATGGACAGGTATTGCCCCTGGAAAACCTGGTGAGCAGAGGCGAGGCACCTCAGGGGGATTTGCCCCGGGGGATCCCAGCGGGGGTTTACCTTGTCAGTTGGCGGGCCATTTCCGCTGATTCCCATCCGGTGAGTGGCTCGTTTGTCTTCCAGGTGGGGACTGCAGATCCAGAGCTAGTTCAAGCGGTGAGGGCGGCCCAGGTTCGAAAAAGGGATCCCCTGCATTGGCCGCTGGTAGGTGTGCGCTGGGGGATCTACCTGGGCAGCCTGTTTGTTGTCGGCGTGCTGGGCTGGTGGCGGCTGGTGCGGGGGCGTTCGAGCGTTTTGGGGGCAAATGGAATAGAGCTCTCGGATAAGGCCTGGGCTTTCGTGGCAGCTTGGCTGACCCTGAGTTTGACTCTGGTGGCCTTCGGTTTGCACTTGGCTCAGCTTTACCCCTACCTCAATGGGCAAAAGCTGCTGAGTGTGATGCTTTCTCCCTATGGCTGGGGTACGGGGCTGCGGCTGGTGGGGCTGGGGATCCTGATCTGGGCCTGCGAGGGCGGGCCCCGCTGGGCCAACGGCTTGGGGTCGGTGGCGGTGATAGGGTCGTTTTTGCCCATCGGCCATGCCCTCACCAGCGAGTATCCAGCAGGGACGATGGCCCTCTTGGGGCTGCACCTGGCCGGCTCGGCTTTTTGGTTGGGGGGGCTGTGGGGGGTGGAGCGCCTGTTGAGCCGATTGCGCCAGCGGGACGGAGTCCTTGAATGGACTTCCCAATCGGCAGGTGTCATCCAACGATTTTCCGATGTGGCCACCTGGGCTGTGCCGGGGCTGGTGCTGGCGGGAGTGGGGATGGGCGGGATCCACCGCGGCTGGGACTGGGAGCACCCCTACGGGCAGTACCTCTGGGCGAAGCTGTTGCTGGTGCTGATGATCGTGGGTTTGGGCGCCCACAACAAGTTGCGGCTGCTGCCGGCGTTGCGAGAGGGGGTTTGGTCGGCGGGCCGATCCCTGCGCCAAATTGTCCGCCTGGAGTTGGTGGGGCTAGTTCTGGTGCTGGCCTTGACCAGCTTTCTGGTGGCCCAAGCCCCTCCTGGCCAAGGAGCGGGACCGGCTTGCCAAGAGACATTGAGCTGGCCGGAAGGCAGCCTCCGCCTGCAGATCCTGCCCTGCCGCCCTGGCAACAACCGCATCCAAGTGGAAGTTAAGGGGATCCCCGCCCAGGAGCTGAGCCTGGAGTTTGACCTCCCCGCACGTGGGATCCCGCCTCTGCGCCGCCAGGCGCTGCCAAGAGAACCTGGCCAGTTTGAGGTGGAAGATGTCCTCTTGCCCTTAGCGGGAGAATGGCAGCTCAAGGTAAGGCTGCTGGTGAGCGACTTCGAGGAGCGACGGGAGCAAGTTAGGCTCAGGGTAGAGGATCGCTAAGAGCTGCCTAGGGAGTGAGTCTCTTCTTCCCAAAGGCGACCCTCGTATCCTTGCAACTGGAGAGCAGTTTGGAAGTCCTGACAGGCTCCTTGCCAGTCACCAACGGCAGCGCGGGCTAGGGCACGGTTGCAGTGGGCTTTGATGTGGCTGGGATCCCGTTCGAGAACCTGCGTGTAGTCGCGGATAGCTGCCGCAAAATCTCCCTGTTGGGCGTAGGCCCAGCCGCGGTTGTTCAAGGCCCAGAGGCGCGTCTGCGGATCTGGCTCCAGTTGCAGGAGCTGGGTGTAATCGGCCAGGGCCCTCTCTATTTCCCCCGCCTGATCCCAAAGGAGAGCCCGCCAGAGGAGGGCGTGGCGCTCCTGCGGGTTCAAGGCCAGGACCTGGGTGTAGTCGGCAATGGCCTGCTGCAGCCGGTTGGCCTGGCGGTGGAGATCCCCCCGCTGCCGGTAGGCCAGCGCCGCATCCGCCAGCCCCCAGTCGCGGTTGCAGCCTATGGCCCGGTCGAGATCAGCCAACGCTGCCTCCTCGTCTCCCAAGACTAGGTGTACCGCTGCCCGCAGGGCAAATCCCTGGGAAGCCTGCGGCTGCTCTTGGATCAAGGCCGTGAAATCGGCCAGCGCTCCCTGCCAGTCTTCCAGCCGCTGCCGCGCCATGCCCCGGTACAAGTGGATACGAGCCATCAGATCCAGCCCATGGGGGCCCCCCGGCTGGCCTGCCCACTGCAGCGCCTGGGAGAAATCCTCACAGGCTGCTGCCCAATCTTCTTGCTCAAAGTAGATCTGGCCGCGGTCGAAGTAGAGCTGCGGGTTGCGGGGATCCCGCTCCAGGGCAGCCGTGTAGTCCTGCAGGGCCGCCAAGGGATCCCCCAAAAGCCGGTGAACCTGCCCGCGGCTGCTGCGGGCGCCGACATCGCTGGCATCTAAAGCAATGGCCTGATTCAAGTCTGCCAGAGCCGCTTCCAGGTGACCCAGCTCCAGATGGGCAATCCCACGCTTGAGGTAGGCCTTGGCCAGCCGGGGATCCAACTCCAGGGCGCGGTTGAAGTCGGCCAAAGCGCCTGCCGGATCCCCCAACCCCTGGCGGGCCAGCCCCCGGTAGAAATGGGCTAGCGCCAGGGCAGGATTAAGGCGGAGCGCCTGTTCGCAGTCAGCCAGCGCTGCCTCCAGGGCGTTGTTGCTCAGGTAGGCCACAGCCCGCTGCAGATAGAGCTCCGCTTGAGCTGCCGCCACGGCTCCCGAAGGCTCCTCCCCCTGCGTAGCCCTCAGCGCAATGGCCTGGGAAAAATCAGTAATGGCCCCTTGCAGATCCCCCAACGCCTGCCGGGCTAGACCGCGGCGGTAACAGGCCTTGGGGTGGCCGGGATCCAACTGCAGCGCCTGGGTATAGTCCTCAATGGCTCCCTGAAAGTCCAGCAACTGCGCCCGTGCTACGCCCCGGTTGAAATAAGCTTCCGTATCTTGGGGATCCCGTCGGAGGACCTCGGAAAAATCGGCTACAGCCCCTTGCGCATCTCCCAACTGGCCGCGCACTACGCCGCGGTTAAAGTAGGCCCGTACTTCCTCGGGGTTGAGCTCAAGGGCGCGGGAATAGTCCTCGATGGCTTGCTGCGGCTGATCGAGCTGCCGGTAGGCATTGCCGCGGCTGTAGTAGGCCAGGGCCCAGTGAGGGTCGAGACGGAGGGCGTGCGTGTAATCAGCAACTGCTCCCTCATAGTTCCCCAGCCGATAGCGAGCGATGCCGCGGTTGAAATAGGTGCGGGCATCTCCTCCCCCCAGTTGGATGGCGCGGGTGAAATCTTCCACCGCTCCTGCCCAGTCGCCAGTTTTGTAGCGGACGCTGCCCCGCTGGCTGTGGGCGCGGCCATTCTGGGGATCCAGTTGAATGGCCAGGGTGTAGTCGGCAATTGCTCCCTGCAGATCCCCTTGGCGAGCTTTTTCCTGGCCGCGGGTTACCAAGCGCATCGCCAAGAGTTGATCCACCGAAAGCTGGGAAAGAGCAGGCGCTACACCTTCGGGGGGGGTAGGCAGGAGAGGCCGCAGCGCCTCCATCACCTCAGCCGCCGACTGGAAGCGCTCCTGCCAGCGGGGACAGATCATGCGATCTACAATCTCGGCCAGCTCCTTGCTAACTGGCACCAGATCCCGCCAAAGCAGCTGGCCGGTGCGGGGATCGTCCCGGATCTTGGTGGGGGGACGGCCAGTCAACGCTTGGATGGCCAGCACCCCCACCGAGTAGATATCGCTGCAGGGTTGGGGCTTGCCGCCAAGCTGTTCTGGGGCTATGTAGCCCACCGAGCCGATTACCGTCGCCACCTGGGTTTGACCGGGGGCGTGGCTAACCAATCTCCCCACCTCCTTCACCGCCCCAAAGTCAATCAACACCAACTTGCCGTCGAAGTCGCGGCGCATCAGGTTGGCCGGCTTGATGTCCCGGTGCAGGATCTGGTGGGCGTGGACATGGCGCAGGATCTCGAGAACTTCCCACAGGAGTTGCACGACCTCTGGCTCGCTGAGCGGCTTGCCGTCTACCAGCTCGTGGGTGAGGTCGTGCCCGGCAATGAACTCCTCGACTAAATAGAACTCCTGATCCTGCTCGAAGTGGGCCAAGAGGCGAGGTACCCGGTCGTAGTTGTTGAGCCGGTTGAGAACCTTGGCCTCCCGTTCCAACAGCTTGCGCGCCGTGGCCAGGGTGTAGGGATCCGTCGAGAGCGGGCGCAGGCGCTTGACCACGCAGGGAGTGTTGAAAGTGTCGCGATCCACCGCCTTGTAGGTAACCCCAAACCCTCCTTGCCCCAGAAGGCCGAGGATTTCGTAGCGTCCCCGCAGAATGGCTCCCGGCTTAACCTTGTCGTCCATGGCCGAGCTTGCCCTGCAGTGATCTTGGTCACGGCAAGCTGGCTCGATTCTGCCATAGGCTGGCCTCCTGCAGCGAGCTTGGTCTTAGTCCTGCACGTACTCTTCGCCAGAGAGCAGGGCCGCCTCTGCCTTCTGAAACTCCCGCCCCAGGTAGGCGGCGTGGCTGAGCTGAGAGACGACCTTTTCGCTTTCTTTTTCAAAAATCTGGACGCACAACTCTTTGGCCGTCCGGCCAACGTACACCCGCTGCGGGGAGCGATTGACCGGCCCCCGCGCGGGGATCACCGCTCCAGTCTCCGGGTCGGTGGCCAGCCCCCGCTCGTTGATCACAGTGCTGTAGTACTTAGCGCAAATGAGCTGCTGCTGCCGATCCACATAGATGACAAAGTAGCCTGCCGGGTCTAGCTCCAGGGATCGGCGGGAAAGCTGGTCATCGATGCGGCGCACCTGCTCCCGCAGAGACTCAGAGGAAAAAGACGACATAGTAAAGTTGCCAAGAAGCTAGCAGAACGGGTGCCAAAAACGTAGCCAAGACTACCTTCATTATCCCCATTGTGGCCGAGGAATGGGATCCCTAGCGAGGGAATTGCGACAGAAAAAATCCCCTTATTTACCCGTGTTTTAAGGGATTGGCGGCGGCTTGAGGCCCTGGCAAGTTCAGTGGAAAGGCGGATGCTTGCAATTGGGAGCTGAAATTACGGTGGAAGCGGTGAGCTAGGAGTAGTCTCTACCAAGATGCAATCCGCCCAAGCTGAGAGGCCCGTGAGGGTTGGGATCCCTGAGATAGCACCTTTTGGAGAGCAGGAGCCGGCGGGCCATCTCCTCATCGTGGACGATCAGCCCCACAGTCGCCTGTTGCTGGGGGATCTGTTGGAGAGCATTGGTTATCGCGTCAGCGAGGCGGAAAACGGCCAGCAAGCCCTGCAGATGCTGCCAAGCTTGCAGCCGGATCTGGTCCTGTTGGATGTGATGATGCCGGGGTTGGACGGATTCGAGGTCTGTCGGCGCATCAAGGCTGATGAAGAGACACGCCTGATCCCGGTGGTGTTGATTGCAGCGGCCAGCGACCGCAAAAATCGCCTGCGCGGGATTGAGGCGGGGGCAGACGACTTCTTGAGCAAGCCCTTTGACGAGTCCGAGTTGCTGGCGCGGGTGCGCTCCCTCGTTCGCCAGAAGCATCTCAATGAAGACTTGGATCATGCCGCCCAGGTTTTATTTGCCATTGCCCGCAGTGTAGAAAGCCGGGATCCGACCACCGGGGATCACTGCGAGCGGCTGGCAGCCCTGGCCAAGAGCTTTGGCGAGTTTCTCCAGCTACCCCGTCCCCTGATCAAGGTGCTGGCCTGGGGAGGTTACCTGCACGACATCGGCAAAGTGGGCATACCCGACGCCATCTTGGGCAAAACGGGCAAGCACACGCCGGAAGAGTGGGAGGTGATGAAATCCCACGTCCTAATTGGAGAGGAAATCTGCCGCCCCTTGCGCACCATGAGGGATGTGCTGCCCCTTATCCGCCACCACCACGAGCGCTGGGACGGCAGCGGCTATCCCGACGGCCTCAAGGGAGAAGCAATCCCCCTGGTGGCCCGCGTCTTTCAGATTGTCGACATCTACGACGCCCTTACCTCGGAGCGGCCCTACAAGCGAGCCTTCACTGTCCAGGAGGCCATGGACATCCTGCGGCAAGAAACGACCAAGGGCTGGCGGGATCCCTACTTGGTGGAGCGTTTCTTTGAGTTTCTCAGGTCGCGGCTGCCCCATTTGGAGTAGACTGGACTAGTTCCCGTGCTTCAGCGAGATGGCGTCTTTTGGCAGGGGCAGATCCGCTACGTCGCTGTGTCGGCTGTCGCCAACTGTTTCCCCGCTCCCAGTTGTGGCGGCTGGTTAGGCAATACGACACTCACCAGGTGCTTTTGGATCAGGGCATGGGGCGTTCTGCCTACCTCTGTCGCCGCCTCGAATGTCTGCGGGCGGCCCGGCGTAAGCACCAGATGAGCAGAGTCCTCAAGGCAGCAGTGCCCGACTCGCTGTGGCAACTGCTGGAGCAGCAACTGCTGCGCGATTCTGAGGCCCAGAGCCCCCCGGAAACATCAGCCCCGGGGGCAAGCGCTTTAGACAAAACCTAGGCAGCTCCAGAATTGGCCAAGTTAAGATATTGAAACACCTTTTCAGGTTCATCCAGTCGCGAACTACACGGCAGCCCCTCTCAACTGTCAGAATGAGGACTGGCTGCGGCCAACCTGTATGAGCCGCAGAAAGGTTATTCTAAAAAGCACTGTTGATGTTGGTTTCTTCCCCGGTTGTCCTAGCTTTATGTCCCCTGCGGATGTTTCCAAAGTAGCTTCGGACTTGGATTCCCTCCAGTCCGCGCTCTTGGAGGATCGCCGAGATGCTCTCGCTGTGCCGAAGGAAGTGGCCACACACCCAACAGGTTCAGTCCCATCTGGCGATTTGGATCGTATTAACTTGGGTTGTAAAACTGACAAGGAGCAAGGAGCAGAGGCTAGCAGACGAATGACCGATAGAGTCCGACTTTACGAGATTGCCCGCGAAATGGGATGTGACAATCGCGAGGTGCTGGAGGTTTGTGAGCAGTTGGGGATCCCTTTCAAAAGCCATAGCAGCACCATTTCTCCAGAGCAAGCCGAGTTGGTGCGCAGCAAACTGAGTGAACCTCGCGTTGTGAAACCGACTCGTCCCCGGCTCCGGCCCAAGCTGCAACCTGAGAGCTCTCAACCGCAGCCTCCCGTCGAAGCCAAAGCAAGTGAGCGCCCTCAGCACATTGTCGGCATTCGCCGGCCCGCTCCTGCTCAACAGCAAGCTGCTGCTGGTGAGGCCAGTTCTTCCAAGCCTTCGCCGCAGCGACCCGACCAGCTCTCCTCTGAAAAAGGGGCTGCCGGTGGCAGCCTCGAATTGATAGGCCCGCCGCGGCGGCAAGTCGATCCGCCTGCGCGCCCGGCTGCCCAGGAGCCGCAGCCGGCAGCTGCTTCTACTCGCCCTGAGGCTGCCGCCAAAGCCGGCAGCCCCGAACCTAGCCCTGCTCCGGCGGCCAAGCGACCGACAGTGCTCCCCCCCCCTCGACGAGCCGCCTCTGGGCCCGAGCCGCCGCAACGGGCCCCTGAATCCCGTCGCCCTGGCCTTGCGGAGGCGCCCTCCCCCAGCGGCGCTCGTACCTCTCCTCCTGTCGAGGAAAAGGTTTCTCTCCCTCAAGCTGAACAGCGCCCGCGTCCGCAATTGGTGGGCGCGCCTGTCCGCCCTGGCACTCGTCCCGAGCCGCGCTCGCCGGTGGCCAAGAAGGAAGAGAGCTCCGACAGCGGCAAAGCTGACGAGGCTCCTCGTCCGCAGCGGCGGCTGGAATTGGTAGGGCCTCCTACCCGTCCTGTGGCTAAGCCTCTTCCCCCTGAGCCGGATGCTTCCCCTCGCTTGCCAGAAGGGATCCCTGAGGAACGCCCCACGCCGGTGTTGGCCGAAGCTCCCGTGCGGCCTGCTGCGCCCAAACTCAAGCGCAAGACGGTGGAAGAAGAGGACGAGGAACTACAAGCCCTCGAACGACGGGCCGGCCGCACCCAGGCCAAGCGCAAACGCAGCCGCAGAAGAGAGGAAGGAGACGGAGACGTTCTGGATTTGGATCCCTTGACCGTCCTCTCCAGCGTCAAGCAGGCGGAGCTGAACGCGCTCAAACCCTTGGCGCGCCCCACCGCCAAGCCCCCCTCCTATCGTCCGCCCGCGGCAGCAGCTCGCCCTCGCCCGGCTGCTGAGCGCCCCCAGCGGCCCTCGGCCTCCGCCGAAGCTACTGCTCCTGAGGCCGCAGCAGAATCCTTGCCAGAAGAGAAGGTATTGCTCCTGGAGGGCAGCCTCACCGTGCAAGAATTGGCCCGCCGCCTGCGGGTAGCCGAAACCGAGATCATCAAAACCCTCTTCTTTAAAGGAGTGAGGGTGACCATCAACCAGGTTTTGGACGAGTCGCTGGCCGAGTCGGTGGCCAAAGAGTTGGGCTACGAAGTACGTCGGCCCGAGGCAGAGCCCAAAGCCAAGAAAACCGAGATCCTCGATCTGGAGGACATCGACCATCTGGTGCCACGTCCGCCGGTGGTGACCATCATGGGCCACGTGGATCACGGCAAAACCACTCTGCTCGATGCCATCCGCCACACCAATGTGGCCCAGCGAGAAGCCGGCGGGATCACCCAGCGCATCGGCGCTTACCACGTGGACGTGGACTTCGAAGGCCAGAAGCGGCGCATTGTTTTCCTGGATACTCCCGGCCACCAGGCCTTTACCGCCATGCGCGCTCGCGGCGCCCGCGTCACCGACATTGCCGTTTTGGTGGTGGCTGCCGACGACGGGGTGCAGCCGCAGACGCTGGAGGCCCTCAGCCACGCTCGCGCAGCCCAGGTGCCGATCATCGTGGCCATCAACAAGATCGACAAGCCCGGCAGCCAGCCGGAGCGCGTCAAGCAGCAGTTGGCAGAGCACGGCCTGTTGCCGGAGGAGTGGGGCGGCGACACGCCCATGGTGGAGGTGAGCGCCCTCACTCGCCGCAACCTGGACGCGCTGCTGGAGATGATCCTGTTGGTGGCCGATGTGGCGGAGCTGCAGGCCAACCCCAACCGGCCTGCCCGCGGCACCGTGATCGAAGCCCACCTGGACAAGGCTCGCGGCCCGGTGGCTACTCTGTTGGTGCAAAACGGTACCCTGCGGGTGGGCGATACCCTGGTGGCCGGCGCCGTCTTGGGCCGGGTCAAGGCGATGATGGACGACCGCGGCCAACGGCTGCAGGAAGCGGGGCCCTCTTCGGCGGTGCAACTGTTGGGCCTGGAGGAGGTGCCCGCAGCGGGGGATGAGTTCCAGGTGTACGCCGACGAGAAAGAAGCCCGGCGGATTGCCGAGGAGCGAGCGGAAGCCCTGCGGCAAGCCCGTCTGCAACAGGCGCTGCTGTCGCGGCGGGTGAGTTTGGGCAGCATCTCTGCCAAGGCCCAGGAAGGCCAGCTCAAGGAGTTGAACTTGATCATCAAGACGGACGTGCAGGGATCCGCCGAGGCCATCCAGACGGCGCTGCAGGATCTGCCGCAAGAAGAAGTGCGCTTGCGAGTGCTTCTAGCAGCTCCTGGGGAGATCACCGAGACTGACGTGGATCTGGCAGCAGCCAGCGACGCCATTATTCTGGGTTTCAACACCAGCTTCGCCCCCGGCGCGCGGCAGGCTGCCGACGACAAGGGGGTGGATGTGCGCGAATACGACATCATCTACAACTTGCTGGACGATCTGCGGGCAGCGATGGAGGGCCTGCTGGAGCCGGAGGAGGTGGAGGAGCCGCTGGGCCAGGCGGAAGTGCGCAAAGTCATCCCCATCAGCCGCGGTGCGGTTGCCGGCAGCTACGTGCTCTCCGGCAAGGTGCAGCGCAACGCTCTGGTGCGGGTTCGCCGCAAAGGGGAGGTGGTCTACCAGGGCCGTCTCGATTCTCTGAAGCGCTTCAAGGACGACGTGCGGGAGGTGGCCGCCGGTTTCGAGTGCGGGATCGGCATCGAGAAGTTCGATGCCTGGCAAGAAGGGGACCTTATCGAGGTCTACCAGATGGTTACCAAGCGGCGGACGCTGGCTCCTGCCTAGTTAATTTGGGTGGCCTAGCGTCGCAGGGATCCCAGTCCAGGGGATCTAGGAGGGAGGATTTGCTCCAGAACAACGGAAGCAGTTGCTAAGTGGAGGGGAGGGATGCAACGGAGCCAGAGATTGAGTCAGATGTTGTTTGTAACCCTGCGGGAGGATCCTGCCGAAGCAGAACTGATCAGCCACAAGCTGCTGCTGCGGGGCGGCTTTATCCGGCGGCTCTCCCCGGGGATCTACACCTATTTGCCGCTCCTCTGGCGGGTTTTGCAAAAGATCTCGGACATCGTCCGGGAGGAGATGAACGCCATCGGCGCTCAGGAGTGTCTGCTGCCCCAGTTGCAGCCAGCCGAGATCTGGCGGGAGTCGGGCCGCTGGGACGTGTACACCCAAGCGGAAGGGATCATGTTCGCCCTCAAAGACCGACAGGGGCGCGAGCAGGCCCTGGGCCCTACCCACGAAGAGGTGATTACCCTGCTGGCCCGGGATCTCATTCGCTCCTATCGCCAGTTGCCGCAAATTCTCTATCAAATCCAGACCAAGTTCCGCGACGAGATTCGACCCCGCTTTGGCCTGCTGCGCGGGCGGGAATTCCTCATGAAAGACGCCTACTCCTTCCACGCCAACGAAGAGAGCCTGCGCCAGACCTACCAGGACATGTACCGGGCCTACGGCCGCATCCTGCGCCGCTGCGGGCTGGAGTTCTGCGTGGTGGAGGCCGACGCCGGCGCCATCGGGGGGCCATCGGCAGCCTCGCAGGAGTTTATGGTGTTGGCCTCTGCCGGAGAAGACGAGATCCTCTACACTCCTGATGGCTCCTATGCCGCCAATGTGGAGAAGGCCGTCTCCCTTCCGCCGCCAGCAGCAGACTCCCCCTACACCACCTTCCAGGTTCTGGACACGCCGGGAACGGAAACCATCGAGAAGCTGGCCAATTTCTTGAAGATCTCCCCCACTCTGATTGTCAAAAACGTCCTCTACCAAGCCCTTTACGACAACGGCCTACGGGTGGTGGTGCTGCTGAGCATCCGCGGCGATCAAGAAGTCAATGAGGTGAAGCTGGCCAACCACCTCAACCGTCTGGCGGAGCGCTACCAAGCCAACAAGTTGCTCAAGCTCACCTTGGCGGATGCGGAGATCCAAAAAAGCTGGCAAGGGGATCCGATCCCCGTGGGCTACATCGCGCCCGACCTGCCGGATAGCTGCCTGGGCCGGCAGAAAAACCTGGCCCCTCAGATCCTGCGCCTGGCCGACCAGACGGCAGCCCTGCTGAAAAACTTTGTAACCGGCAGCAACCAGGTGGGGCGGCACGTAGTGGGGGCCAACTGGGGCGAGCAGTACCCCCTGGCGGAGGTGGTGGACGTGCGCAAAGCGCAAGCCGGGGATCGCTGTCTGCTCAACCCCGACCAGATTCTGGAAACCGCCCGCGGCATTGAGATCGGCCATATTTTCCAGTTGGGCCTCAAGTTTTCGCTGCCGATGCGGGCCAGCTTTACCGACGAGCAGGGATCCGAGCAGCCCCTGTGGATGGGCTGCTACGGCATTGGGGTATCGCGCCTGGCCCAGGCGGCGGTGGAACAGTCCCACGATGCCAATGGGATCATCTGGCCGGTGGCGATCGCCCCTTATCACGTGGTGGTGGTGGTGCCCAACGTCTCCGACCCAGAGCAGACGAAGGTGGCGGAAAAATTGGTGCAGGAACTGGCTGCTGCCGGCATCGAGACCCTCTGGGACGACCGGGACGAGCGGGCCGGCGTCAAGTTCAAAGATGCGGATCTCATCGGGATCCCTTACCGCCTTACCACCGGGCGCAGCCTTAAGCAAGGCAAGGTGGAATTGGCCGAGCGGGCCACCGGCCAAGCGGTAGAAATTCCCATTGAGGAAGTGGTGGCTACCCTCAAAGAGCGGATTGCTGCCGCTCTGGCTGTGCCAGATTGAGCAGGGCTTTTGTCGTAACCAATGCTGAACCTCTCTCTTCTCAAGGAAGACGAATCCTATACTTTTCGCTCTTATTTTGAGATGCCCTACGAGCCAGAGGAAATCCTGGCTCAGTTTAGCTACCGTCTGGAGATAGGAGAGTGGACATGGCCCGTTGCCCCTGCCCTACCCCAAACCCCAGCTCTGAAAAACCGGATCCGACAATTGTTGCCTTTGGTCAGCCTCACCAGCGAGACAGCCCGCCGAGAGCTGCTGGTGGCCCCTGTGCTGACGGAAGTGGCTCTTCACTGTCGAGTTCCTTTGCGGCTGGAATATCCCCTGATGGTCAACAATTGGCTCAAGGGCAGCCTTGATTATCTCTTGCGGGGCAAGAACATCCTGCTGGTGGTTGAAGCCAAAAAGGACGATCTGACGCGGGCTTTTGTCCAAATGGCGGTGGAGATGATCGCCCTGGCCCAGGTGGAGCCGCAAGCGCAGATCTACGGCGCTGTTACCATTGGATCTATCTGGCAGTTCGGGCAGATCCTTGGGGATCCGCGGACAATCCGACAAGACTTGACTTTGTACCGAGTACCGGAAGATCTGGAGAGCGTTGCCGGCATCCTCACGGCCATGGTAGGGGATCCCAGCCAACCATGAAACCCAAAACCCTCTGGTTTGCCCTGCAATTGATGGTGGCCGCTGCCGGGATCAGCGCGGCCATCAAATATGGCGGCCCCTACTTGGCCTTGCCGGAGACCCTGCCGGTGATCCTGGCCATGATCGTCTCGCCCGCCCTGGTCATGGCCGGGATCCTGTGGCGCTGGCAACAGCGGTCTTCTCTCTCCCCAACCCGCGCTCAAGACCGCCAGGGATCCCCGCCAACTGCAAACTCTGAGAATCCAAAAATCTCTCAGCCGCCTTTCCATTGACCCTCACCCCCAGCCCCTCTCCCTCTGGGAGAGGGAAGCTTGGGCGCCACTGCCAGGCCGGCAGGGCGACACTCTCAGTCCAGCCAAGGGGACAGGCTACTGCTGGGTGAGGCGCAAGGTTACCGTCGGGCTGGTTTGGTTGCCGGAAGTGGCCGTGAGATTGATCTGATACACCGTGCCGGAGGCCGGAATGGGCGGCCGCACCGTAACGGTGAAGCGGCCCTGGGCATCGGCTTGCACAGTTTGGTTGGTCACCGTCTGTTGGGCGCTGATGATGCCCCCCAGCGAGGTCGAAGCCGTTACATTCACCCGCACCGAAGCGTTGGGAGCCGTCGTGCCCTGCAGCGTAAAGGAAGAGCCGGAAACCCGATCCCCATCGCGCAGGTTGGTGATCTGGGGCAGCAGGCTGGAGAGGCTGATCGTCGCGGCAACCTCTTGGGTGGCGAGCCGCTGGATACCACCGGCGGCCCCCTCGATCAGGCGGGCGGGCTGTTCTGCGGTCATAAAGCGCACCTGGCCGCCGTTTTCCAGGCGAGCGATGACGATCCCTTCGCGGGTGGCATCTTTTGGCTCGATCAGGGCGTTGACCACATAGGTGCCGCTGGAAACTTCCTGAGCCGGCAGGGTTTGCACCTGCCGCCCGTCCTGGACAAGGTAAACGGTTACCCGGCTGGAAGGAGTGCCTTTGACGGTTACCAGCAGGATCTCGCCCGCCGCCAAGGGGCGATTGCCGGCGTTGTGATCCACCAGGTCGATAGAGGCGCGGACGGGGTTACCCACGGTGAAGCTCCAGGTCACGCGGCGGGTCACCCCCTGGGTATTGGTGAACTCCAGCAGGACTTCCCGCCGTCCCGGCGGTAGCGGCTGCGAGGGACGGTAGGTGAAGAAATCCCGGGTAATCACCGACTCGGCAGTAACATCTTTGCCATCCACAAAAACCCGCACCGTCTCCGGACGCACGCTGACCCCATCTTGGCTGCGAAAAGAAGCCGAGATTGGCGAGGTGGGCTCCACATTGGTGGCCGCTTGAGCCGGGCTGGGATCCGTAATTTGTTGAGCCCTTGCCGGCAGGCCCGACAACCCCACCACCGCAGCGCCCATCACCAAGGCACGGGGAAACCAAGAATACAAGTTATCGCTCATGAGACCATCCAAAAAAAGTAAAAGTAAAGGACACTTCAGTTAGGTTACAGGCGAGTAGCTCAAAGGCAGAGCAAAGTCTACAAGAACATCGACCTGGACATCCTGTTTGCATCCTGTCATAGGGGTCGATTGCTGTCGATACGCCTAAACCTCGGGTTGGCTCTCCAACAGACCCAGCTCCAACGTCAGATTTGAGTAAGGTTGACTGCCATGTAAACTACCCGGCTCCGACCGCCCCCCTTCCAGCCCCCAACCCCCGTATACGGGGGCAGGGGGGCGGGGGGATGTAGGGGGGCTGGTTTACAGCAACCCCCAAAAGTGCAATCCCGTTGGCACCGTTAAAATCTGCATCCCCTTCCCAACCACAGAGCGGGTTCACACAACGAAAATGCTTCCCTTCCCGTTGCTCAATCCAAAAACACTGGTGGCAGGTCTGCGAGCTGTAGGCAGGTGGCACCACCACAACCTGGATCCCTGCTCTCGCTGCCTTGTAGTGCACAAACTGCCTCAGTTGATAGAACGCCCAACTATTGGACCACCGACGCTCGGTTTTGCTGCGCGGCGGTCGGTGGCTACGTTCCCGGATCCCCCCGCCCCCCAGTCCCCCCGTGTACGGGGGGATATAGGGGGATGCGGCGTTCATCTTCGCAAAGTTTAGAACCCGGTCGGGATCCCAAAGGCTATCTTTTGCCCGTTCAAGCTGGCATCAATTCACGAAAATAGCGCCTGTCTCTTGTAAATCGAGACAATGGTCGCCGGAGACATCGTTGACCAGGCGCACCTCTACGGTGATTACATTCAAGGGATCCACGCTCACCCGGTAGCCCACTGGGGACAACATCGGCGTGTTGATGGCCATGCAGTTGGGGATCGGCAGGTTGCTCAGACGCAGCGTTTCTCCCGGCGGAAGTTCCGACACCTTCTGGCGCGGATCGGTAAAGCCGTATTCCAGAGGCAGGCCGGTGCGATTGTGGATCACCAGCTCAGCAGGCAGGTTGGGGTTGAAGCGGGCCACCGGGCGATCGAAGACCAATTGATCCACACCCACCGGCAGGCGAGGCAGCGGCACTGTCCGAAAGGCAGGCTGAGCGACAGCACGGTGTCCACCCACCCAGGCTGACAAAGCGACCATGATCAAGCCGAGTCTTTTGCTTCCTTTCGCGTACCTCATGCCTCTGCCTCAGAATGCGCCTTGAAATTGGGATCCCCTTCCTTGCCTGCTTGTATTGTTCCCAAAAAGGGCTGGCTGGGCCAGGTGGTCGCTGTTTTTTCAAGGGTACGCCTCAGCAAGCTCCCCTTCCAGCTACCGCAGCACCGCACGGCAGAAATTCCGGGGGAGAAGGTTAAATTAGAGTTAACGGGGCATAAAGAGGCATGGCTATGCCAGAAAAACTGGAAAAACCGGAGAAAAACTACTCCTGGAAGGGCAGTGCCAACGCAGGCCGGGTACTGACGATTTTGGCCGTCGTGGGGGGAGCGGTGATTTTGCTGGCGGGCTTCCTGCAGTAGGCCGAGCTGTCAGATCCTCAGTTGCTCCAGGAACATCAGCATGTCGCCAGAAGCCAACGTTTTCCCTTCAAGGCGGGGGTGGAAAGGGTTAGCTTTCCAGAGGAAAGCGGATCTGGGGTCGTTTTAAACAAAGTTATGAAACTATGAAACAACTTTCTCGCTCCCCTCTCCCACAAGGGGAAAGGAGGTGGGGGGGAGGGGGCAAGGTTCTTAACCTTGTTTGAAACAACTGCAATGTTTTGCAAGTCCTGCTGAACAAGTTGTCAGCCTTCGCTAAGTCTTGTCAAGTTGTGCCACCATTGGGCAGCAAAAAAGACCCAGCAGAGAAGGGATCCCTGCTGGGTTTAGGCCGGAGGAGCAGAAACCTTAGCTTAGGAGACGGCGCGCGGTATTGAGCACATTCTCCACCGTGAAGCCGAACTTCTCCATGCACACGGGGCCGGGGGCAGAAGCGCCGAAGCGGTCGATGCCGATGGCCACCCCCTCAAAGCCCAGGTACTTGTGCCAGCCAAAGGTGGATCCCGCCTCGACGGAGACGCGCTTGGTGACCTTGGGGGGCAAGACCTCGTCGCGGTAGCTCTGGGGCTGGGCCTCAAATAGCTCCATGCAGGGCATGGAGACCACCCGTACCGCCCGGCCTTCCTGCTGCAGTTGGGCAGCGGCCTTCACCGCCAGCTCCAGCTCTGAGCCGGTGGCGATTAGGATCAGTTCTGGGTTGGGAGTATCCACCACTACATAGGCCCCCTTGGCCACCCCCTCAATGGAGGTGCCTTCCACGGGGTTAACCGCCTGCCGGGTAAACACCAGCACCGAAGGGGTGGAGGTGGACTCAAGGGCTACTTGGTAGGCTCCCACCGTCTCGCGGGCATCAGCGGGGCGGATGACGTAGAGGTTGGGGATGGCCCGCAGGGAAGCCAGCGTCTCAATGGGCTGGTGGGTGGGGCCGTCTTCTCCCAGGGCAATGGAGTCGTGGGTCATAATATGGAGCACCCGCGCCCGCGAGAGGGCCGACAGGCGAATGGCCGGCCGCATGTAGTCGCTGAAGACCAAGAAGGTGGCGTCGTAGGGAATGAGGCCGCCGTGCAGGGCTATGCCGTTGGCAATCGCCCCCATACCGTGTTCCCGTACGCCAAAGCGGAAGTTGCGCCCATGATAGGAGCCGGCCTGGAACTCCGGGATCCCCTTTAAATAGGTCATGTTGGAGTGGGCCAGATCGGCGGATCCGCCCAGCAGCTCTGGCACCGCCTTGGCCAAAGCATTGAGACAAAACTTGGAGAGGTTGCGGGTGGATTCTTTGCCGGTTTCGGCAATGGGAGCCAACGCTTCTTTCCAGCCTGCGGGCAGCTCCCCGGCCATGATGCGCTTGAATTCGGCGGCCTCTTCCGGGTAGGCCTTCTCGTAGGCGGCAAAGCGCTCGTTCCACTCCGCCTCGGCCTTGGCCCCCTTATCGATGGCCTGGCGGAAGTGGGCCAGCACCTCGTCGGGAATGTAGAACTCCGGCTCCAGCGGCCAGCCCAGATTTTGTTTGGTGAGTTTCACCTCCTCTGGCCCCAGCGGCGCCCCGTGGACGCTCTCCGTGCCGGCTTTGTTGGGGGATCCGTAGCCGATGGTGGTCTCGACAATGATCAAGGAAGGCTTGTCGGTAACTTCTTTAGCTTTCTGGATAGCGGCGGCAATTCCCTTCAGGTCGTGGTTGCCATCTTCCACTTTTTGCACATGCCACCCGTAGGCCTCGTAGCGCTTGCCCACATCTTCGGTAAAGGCAATTTCCGTGCTGCCGTCGATGGAGATGTGGTTGCTGTCGTAGAGCATGATCAGCTTGCCCAGCTTGAGGTGGCCGGCCAGCGAGGCCGCTTCCGAGGCCACCCCCTCCATGTTGCAGCCGTCGCCCAAGATCACATAAGTGTAGTGATCCACAATGGTGTGACCGGGCTTGTTGAAACGGGCGGCCAAGTGGGCCTCGGCAATGGCCAGCCCAACGGCGTTGCCCACCCCCTGCCCCAGCGGTCCGGTGGTTACCTCCACACCGGGGGTTTCAAAGTTTTCCGGGTGGCCGGGGGTTTTGGATCCCCACTGGCGAAACTGCTTGATGTCCTCTAGGCTCACATCAAAGCCGGTCAGGTGCAGCAGAGCATACTGCAGCATGCAGCCGTGGCCTGCCGAGAGGACAAAGCGATCCCGATCCACCCATTTGGGGTTGCGGGGATTGAACTTCAGGAACTGCTGCCAAAGCACATAGGCCATGGGTGCTGCCCCCATTGGCAGGCCGGGGTGACCCGAGTTGGCTTTCTGAACAGCATCCACCGCCAAAAAACGAATCGTGTTGATGGCAAGTTGTTCCAGAGAGGGAGGAGCAGCAACAACCATGTGGGGATCCCTATCGCTCGACATTCGCTTTCCAGTATGCCTTGACACGCCCACCGCCTAAAGGCGGGGGATTCTCGTCAAGGCGCTGTCAAGATGCCTCTAGACAGTTCCTTGAGGCAAGGCCCCAAGGTTCTGCTGGCTTGTCTGGGCAGGTTGGCTGAGACGTTGGCATTTCCCGGACGCTTGCCACCGGTTGGGTTTTTCACCGTGACTAGGGGCTCGCCTGAGAACGGTACGCCTCGGTGACAACTATACCATTGGCGAGCAGCTAAAGTTTGCTTCGCCTTTAAGGGCGGGGCTACTGAGCTATCCTTTTTCGGGCTTTGGCCACCGAGCCCGGTCTCGGCTGGGCAATAATGACAGGCTAAGCTGAGAGATACGCTTGCCGCCATTTCTGGTTGGAGGGTTTCATTGAGCGCTGTTTCTTCGCCTAGCGGCAAACCTCCCTGGCTGCGGGCCAAAGCCCCCCAGCGGGCCGGATCCGTCCAGCAACTGCTGCGGGACTTGGGCCTGAATACCGTTTGCGAGGAGGCTTCCTGTCCCAACCTAGGGGAGTGCTTTGCCAACGGCACCGCCACCTTTTTAATCATGGGCCCGGCCTGTACCCGCGCCTGCCCCTACTGCGATATCGACTTCACCAAACGGCCTCCGCCTTTGGATCCCACTGAGCCGCTGCGGGTGGCCACAGCGGTGCAACGGCTAGGGCTACGCCATGCGGTGATTACCTCGGTGAATCGGGACGACCTCCCCGATGGGGGAGCCAGCCAGTTTGTTGCTTGCATTACCGAAATCCGCTGCCGCATGCCCCAGACAACCATCGAGGTCTTGATCCCAGATCTGTGCGGCAACTGGCAGGCCTTGGAGCAAATTCTCGCCGCCCGCCCGACGGTGCTCAACCACAACACGGAAACCGTGCCCCGCCTCTACCGGCGAGTGCGCCCCCAGGGGAACTACGAGCGTTCCCTGCGGCTTTTGGAACTGGCGCGGCAATGGGATCCCGGCCTCTACACCAAGTCGGGGGTGATGCTGGGCTTGGGAGAGACCGCCGAGGAGATTTTGCAGATAATGCAAGATCTACGCCGGGTAGGCTGCGACATCCTCACTCTTGGCCAATACCTTCCTCCCAGCCCCAAACACCTGCCGGTGGAGCGCTACGTGCCCCCAGAGGAGTTTGACCACTGGCGACAGGTGGGGGAAGAGTTGGGCTTTTTGCAGGTGGTGTCCTCCCCGCTTACCCGCAGCTCCTACCATGCCGAGGCTGTCCAAGAGCTGATGCAGCGCTTTCCTCGACCAGGAACGTAGACCTAGGGGGATGGAGTCCCTGCGGAGCAGGAACAGCGGGGTCAGCTTTGCAGGCCGGCTGGCCAGCAACGCGGAGCCTAGGCGCAGAGAGATTTTCTGCGCTGGGGGGATGCGCTAGGATTGAAATGAAGAGATAGGAGGGGCAGGCGGTCGCGTCCTCGCTGCCGCCACCAGGCAGCAGGATGAGGAAAGTCCGGGCTTTCAGAAGAACACACCGCTGGGGAAAGCCCAGTGCGGGAAACCGCGAGGATAGTGCCACAGAAACATACCGCCGATGGCTGGGATCCCAGCACAGGTAAGGGTGCAAAGGTGGGGTAAGAGCCCACCAGCAGCGTCGTGAGGCGCTGGCTCGGTAAACCCCGGTGGAAAGCAAGGCCGCAGCCGCAGGACTATGGCTGTTCTTCGCCCCTGTCGGCTGCACCGAGGTCACGGTACTCAGCCAAGCGGTTGGGGGAGGGTGGTCTCGGTGGTGGTGAGCCGCTAGAGGGTGATGGCAACATCACTCCCAGAGAGATGACCGCCAGTGCGGGCTGCTCCTTGGAGCACCCCACTACAGAACCCGGCTTACAACCTCCTCATCTCTTCTTCTTTTTTTGGGATTGCCTCCTTCCAACCCCGAGAGAGTCTTTTGCACTAGGTTTCCTTCATGCCCCTCAAGGCTGCCATCCACAGCTTTACGCAGGCGTAGAGGAGAGGGGGAGTGCCGCTGTTGTTGTCATAAGTGCCCTTGTCCGCTGGGTCGGAGGAGGGCTGGTCGCCGTCGCCAGCAGGCAAGCCAGCGGTAACGGCTAATACAGCCGTCCCCAAAATCATCAGATGGAGAACTCCAGCAGCTGCGTGAAGGCACCCAGAGTCGACGGCTTGTAGCTCCGGGCTAGGGAGCTGCTGGAGGTAGTGGGCTAGCTGCTCTTGGGCCTGCAGGAAGCCTGCTCTCAAGGCGCGGCGATGCTCCTCGGAGTAGAAGCCTGCTTCTCCCACCAACGAGCGCACCAGCTCAGGGTTATTAGCTAGAGCTTGGAAGCAGGTTTGGACATAGCGGAGGAGAATGGCTTGTAGCTCAGAGCCCCGGAAGGTAGTGGGGTCTGCTGGGAGGGGTAAGTCGGCAATGCCGGAGAAAACTCCCAGCTCAGCAAATACAGCCAGGAGCAGCCCCTGCTTGCTGCCAAAGTGACGAAACAGGGTTACTTCATGAACGCCGGCCAAGTCTGCAATTTGACGGGTGGTGGTCTGAGTGATGCCCTGGCGGACGAAGAGGTCTCGAGCCGCGTTCAGCAGCCTTTGCCGGGAAGAAGGACGTGCCATGGTAGGTGATGGGGTAAGGAGTCAAGAGAAGGCGCTCAAGGTAGTGGCAATCTGCAAGCAGCACTTGCATTTGAGGTGAAATATCGTTAAGCTTAGCCTCAGGCGAGATCAAACCTGCTGCCTTTCTGCTCTCTCATAGCGGCTCTCACTGCTGAAGCTTGCTTGGCCAGGCCCTTGGGGATCCCGGCTTGCCTTTCAGGGACATGAGCTCGTTGTAAGCTAAGCCAGGGATGCGGTGGCCTATGCATGAGAAGCAACTTTGCGAGGAGGTATTTGATCCTGCGCTGCCCTTACTCCTTTTCTGAGGTTTTGCTGGTTCATGGCCGTTTCCCTTCCCACCCAATCGCTGGACAATCCCAACCGTTTTGCTTCGCTAGCTCAGCCTGAGCCCCAAAAGTCTTTTCGGTTTGCCTGGGAATTTGTTCTTTTTTTCGTTGTTTTTCACGCCCTCGCTTTAGTGGGCGGCATCGTTTGCTTTTCCTGGCCAGCCTTGGGGGTGGCCCTATTGCTTCACTGGTGCTTCGGCAGCTTGGGCATCTGCCTGGGGTATCATCGTCTGCTTAGCCATCGCAGCTTCCAAGTGCCCAAGTGGCTGGAATATGTCTTTGCTACCTTCGGTGCTCTCGCCATCCAGGGGGGGCCGATCTTTTGGGTGGCCGGCCATCGTCAGCATCACGCTTTTACTGAAGACGAAGAGCGGGATCCCTACTCTGCTCGCAAGGGCTTTTGGTGGAGCCACATGCTCTGGCTCATTTACCAACGGGAAGAGTTTTTTAACCGTGAGAAGTATTCTGCCTTTGCGCCGGATTTGGCTCGGGATCCTTTTTATCGCTGGCTAGACAAGTATGGGCTGCTGCTGCAACTGCCGCTGGCTGGAGTGCTTTACCTGCTCGGCGGTTGGCCGTTCGTTATCTACGGCATCTTCGTGCGGACAGTGCTGCTGCTGCACTGCACCTGGTTGATCAACTCTGCCAGCCACTTCTGGGGCTACCGGACTTTCGAGAGCGACGACAATGCCCGTAACCTTTGGTGGGCGGCTCTCCTCACCTACGGTGAAGGCTGGCACAACAACCATCACGCCGACCCGAAGTGCGTGAAAGCAGGTTTGCGCTGGTGGGAAATTGACATGACCTACTGGGTCATTTGGGTGTTGGCAAGACTGGGTTTGGCTCGTAAGTTGCACTTGCCTGCTCAAAGTCAGCCAACTCGCTAAACAGTCTCTGCCTCAGAGCTTCTAGAACCATCGACAGAGTTACCCCCGTCGTACGGGCAATTCCTGCTAAGACAGTTCGTTGTGCTGCTCGGCGGATCCCTCTCCCTTTTTTGGGAGAGGGGTTAAGGGTGAGGGGCCTGTATGCGCTAGCGCGAGCTCGTTAGCGGCGCAGAGCGCTCAAGGTCTGTCTCGACTTGGTTTGGAGCGGCTGCCCAGTTATCGGTTCCAGTTGGGAGGTGGGTCGGTATCGCCCTGCGGGGAGGTGGTAGTGCTCACCAAACAACCCAAAGGTCTGGCGTTCCGGTAATCCCTCTTCGGCAATGCAGGAGGGCTAGTCCTGTAACGGGCTGTACTGCCATGTCCCGTAGTGGTCAAGAACGCGCTGAACTTGCTCTGGGTCAGCGTCGGCCTCTTGGCGAATTTGCAGCGCCTCGATTTGGCTATCGGAGTAGCGAAAGATGGAGTCTTTTCTGCATTCCAGCTCTGCTTCCACCCCTGGAATGCAGGCCAGATGGGCAGCCACCTCTCGATAAACCATCAGGGGCATGGAATCATAACGAACAGCGTAGCGTTTCAACTCAGCAAGGCTCACGATAGGCAAGGAAAGGAGAAACTAGGGATCCAGGTAACAAACAGCTTCACCACAACGGCCAATGACATCTTGCGAATGTCTCGCTACTTTTGAGGTAAAAAAGCCCTGCTCTGCATTTAATTGCCTGCCAAAACAAAGAGGGGGCAGAGAGAGTCTCCGAGATGTGGCTAAGCAATTTTGTCGTTGGCCAACGTACAGCAATTGACCTGATCTAGGCAAACTTTTCCCCATTGCAAGGCCCAGCGCACCAAAGCGACGCGATTTGACGTTCGCGTCTTGCTCAGAATATTGCTGATGTGATTGTCAACAGTGCGCTTGCTAATCTCTAAGCGCTCTGCAATGTCCTGATTGGTCAGGCCCGCTGCGATTAACTCGAGAACCTGCAGCTCACGCTCCGACAACAAATCAGCGGAATGATAGTCTGCGCCCATTCCGAATGCCCAGTGTACAAACTGTAAGGATTACCTAGACCAATTCTAGGGGATCCCCTCCAACATGGATAGCCCCGCCGGAGGAAAATCTGGGGCAGTTCTCAGGTCGAAGGGCTTGGTGATGTTGATGGGAGCGCTTCTGGGCAGCTTTCACAGGGCATCGGCGTGTTTCCGGGGCAGCTCCACCTGCACCCACAGCCCACCTGCTTGCGGGTGATTGCGCAGACGGATTGTACCCCCGTGTAGTTCCACGATTTGCCGCACGATCGCCAGCCCCAGGCCGGTGCCGCCTTTGCTGCGGGCCCGCGCCGCGTCGGTGCGGTAAAAGGGTTGAAAGACCAGCTCAAATTGATCCTCCGGCAGGCCAGGGCCATGGTCGTACACCTCCAGCCGCACTTGCGATTCCTGTTCCGACAGGGCCACGTGAATGGGGGAGTCGGTTCCGCCATATTTGATGGCGTTGTCCAAGAGGTTAAGGACGAGGCGGTAGAGGCGCTGTTCATCTCCCCAGAGATAGAGCTGGGAGGGGCCGCTTAGATCCAGTTCCTGCTGGCGGGGCTTGGCCAGCGGTTCCAGGCTCTGCCAGGCTTCGCGCACCAAGCTTGCCAGATCCACCCAGCGCCATTGGGATCGCGATGCGGCCCCCAGGTTGAGGGCGCTCAGTTCCAGCAAGTCTTGCACCAACTGGCTGAGGCGCAGCGTCTCGTTCAGCAATCGTTCCACCCAAACTGCTTGCGCGGCATCGACGCGGCTGTGCAGGGTTTCCGCTAGCAGGCGAATCGAGGTGAGGGGGGTCTTCAGCTCGTGGGCCACATCCGAGGCCCAGCGATCCCGTTGTTGGGCCAGCAGAGTTGCCTCTAGGCGGTCTTCCAAGAAGATGGCCACGTGGGCCTGGGGCAGGGGCAGCCCCCAAGCCCGCAGCGGCACCGGTTTGTCCTCGCCCCCGGAAGGGTAGAAGATCCACTCGCGGCTCTGGATGGGAGCGGTAGCTTCCTGGCGGCGGGTGGCTTCGATAAGCTGATCCAACTCGTAGGAGCGCACCCACTCCAGCAGGAGCTTGATGCCCGGCTGCCACTGGCTGATGCGCAGCAGACGCTGGGCGGCAGGGTTACACTCCCAGACCACGTTGTTCTCGTCTACCCGCAGATATCCCCAGGGCAGGTGGTGGCTGAGATACCGCCAGTCCTGTAGGTATCGTTTTTGGCGGGCCCACTCCAGTTCTTGTTGGCGAAGGTGGTGGCTGAGCCGGCTGAGCATCTGTTCAGGCGAGCTGAGAGGCAGGGCCAGGTGCATCAGGGATCCCAACTGTTGCAATTGGCGGCCGAAGCGGCGCCGGCTCTGCCAGAGCAAAATCAGCGTGCCGAGTAGGCCGATGCCCAACCCAATGAGGATCCCGCTTTCCAGTCCCATGGGCCCACCCCCTTTGCCGCCATTGTCGCCCAGGCATGGGGGAGTGAATACCCAACAACGACGGATACGGCATCACATCCCTAGCGACGATGCACCATCGTCGTGCTGGCCTGGTCGGTGGGCAGCAGCAAGACTTCGCTCAGGTTGACGTGGGGGGGACGGGTAACGGCAAACAGCACCACCTCGGCCACATCCATCGCCGTCAGGGGGGTGAGGCCCCGGTAGACGGCTGCCGCCCGCTCGCGATCGCCGCGGAAGCGCACTTGGCTGAACTCGGTTTCCACCAAGCCGGGCTGGATCTCGGTGACGCGAATGGAGGTGCCCAGCAGATCCAGCTTCAGTCCCTCGGAGATGGCCCGCACGGCGGCCTTGGAAGCGCAATAGACGGCGCCGCCGGGGTAGGTCTGGCGACCGGCAATGGAGCCGATGTTGACCACATGGCCCCGGCCCCGCTCCACCATGCCGGGCAAGACGGCGCGGGTAACATACAGCAAGCCCTTGAGGTTGGTATCGATCATCTCCTCCCAATCTTGCACAGCCCCGCTGTGGAGCTTGTCCAAGCCGCGACTGAGGCCGGCGTTGTTGATCAAAATGTCGATTTCAGCCCAGGCCGGCGGCAAAGACTGGAACGCCTGCTGCACGGCTGCCCTATCTCGCACATCCAAAGTCAGCAAGTATGAGGAAGCACCGTAAGCCTGCTGCAACTCCGCGGCCAGCTCCTGTAGCCGCTCCTGACGGCGGGCCACCAGGATCAGCTTGGCTCCAGAACGGGCAAAAAGCGTGGCACAGGCTGCCCCGATGCCGCTGCTGGCGCCGGTGATGAGCACAATGGCGTTTTCAAGCATAGTCCGCAAGAGTTAAGGGGCTACCAAGGGGATCCGCAACTCGAACGGGCCCCCGGCTGAAGAGAGTATTCCAGCAGCTTAACGCAGGCATAGAGCGTATCCAAGTGACATCCTCTCCCGCTAAGCCCTGACGGGCTGTAGACGGGAGCTTCCGAGAATCACTTCCCGGAGTTGCTGCTTCAACGGACTGGTAAACCAGGATCCTCCACAGCCAGAGAGCGGCAGTCCCACCGCCCCCCTACATCCCCCCGTATACGGGGGGACCTGAGTCCTCGCTTCAAAATCTCGATAGCAGCGTTCAAGTCTCTGTCCCACGACCCGCAACGGGGGCAATCATGCACCCGTTCCGACAAGGTCTTGGGAACACGCTCCTCACAAACACAACAATATTTGGGACGTACCACGGGGATCCACTCTCAACACCTGTTTGCCGCGTTTGACCGCCACTGCTGTCAGAATGTCAAGAAATCGTCCCCAAGCCGCATCCAAAATCGATTTAGCCAACCGAGTCCGTGCCAGCCCTCGGACGTTGAGATCCTCCACCACCAACAGGTCGTATTGCCCCACCAGCCAGTGCGCCACTTGGTAGTGGAACGCTTTGCGTTGTCGGGCAACGTGCAACTGCAGACAAGCGACTTTCGTGGCCTGTTTCTTCCAGTTGGCGGATCCCTTCACCTTGCGGCTCAGTTGCCGCTGCTGTCGAGCCAAGTGCTTTTGAGCTTGGCGGTAGTACCGCGGGATAGGCACCACCTCCCCATCGCTGGTGGTGAGAAACCTATCCAATCCCACATCAATACCCACCGCCCTTTTGATAGACACAGGCTCTGGGAGAGGAACGCTTTTGTCTTCCAAGCTGATGCAGACATACCACCCATCGGCCTTGCGCACCACTGTGCAGGTTTTGGGCACAAACCCCTCCGGCAAGGGGCGGTGCAGCACCACAGGCATCGAGCCAATCTTGCTCAGCCGCAGAGTCTCCCCTTCCAGATGCGCTCCCGCCCCCCTGCTGGCCCCCCAACCCCCCGTATACGGGGGGCAGGGGGGGCGGGGGGCCGGGGCAGTTGATGCGGGGGAATGTGAAGGATCTCAACTCCCCCTCTTTTTTGAAGCGGGGCCGCCCCCGCCGTTTGCCTGTGCTATCCGGCTCCCGCCACGCTTTCCACGCCTTGTCCAGCCGCATCAAGTTTTGCTGCAGCACCTCGGCGTAAATGCCCCGGTAAGCCGGGAACAGTTGCTTGATTTGTTTGAGGGATCCCGCCTGCCGATAATAATTCGGCTCCAGCGGAGCTTCTGACACAGGCAACGGACAAGAGACAAGGCTGCAACGGTCAATTGGACAATGGGTTGCGGTCAGCCAGTCCAGTCTCTGCCCCAGAGCGTCGTTCCACTGCCGCCGCAACAATTCCAGCCACTCGGTCATCAGAGCGGCGTGGTCGTCGCTGGGCAGGATCCGGTACTCGTGGGTGATAATCATGAGACGGTTCTAGCATTTAGCGCAATGAGCTACAACATAGGCCATCGTTCTGTTTACAGCCTACAAATCCACTTGGTGCTGGTGACAAAGTACCGTCGTCGGGTGATAACTGCTCCAATGTTGCAGAGGCTGGAAGATATATTTCGAGCGACCTGCCAAAAGTGGCGCTGTTCCTTGGTGGAGTTCAACGGTGAGGCGGATCATGTGCATCTGTTGGTGAGTTTTCCGCCGGATGTTCAGGTCTCGAAGCTGGTGAACAACCTGAAAACAGTCTCCAGCCGGTTGATTCGCAAAGAGTTCGCCACAGAGGTGGCACGGTTCTACAGCAAGCCTGTATTTTGGACAGGGACCTATTTTGTTGCCTCTTGTGGTGGGGTCACCGTTGAGGAGTTGAAGAAGTATGTCGAGCAGCAGGCAACGCCCAGATTGTGAGACTCAGGGGCATTGAACCCCTTCGTCTCACCGCCTATCCTCCAGCCCGCCAAGCTGCGCTGTGGCGGGAGTACCCCAGAGGTTCTGATGGGGAGTCGGGATCCCCGCCCAACGCCCCAGCTCCGTGATGGCGCCGACAATGCTCTCGATCTCCGTCGGTTGCCCCCGCTCGATATCCTGCAGCATCGAGGTGCGATGGGAGCCCACACGGGCTGCATCCTTCAGCCGCTCTTCCAAAGAGACCGGCAGCCGGATCCCAAATGCTTGGGCCACCGCCTCGGTTTCCTGCATCGCCGACCGAACCAAAGCATGGGTGGGCGGGTACTGGGCAATTGCGTCTTGGGCCGCGCGGGTAAGGGCGCTGATGGGATTGAAGGCGGCGTTCCCCCAAAGTTTTTGCCAGATCTCGACCCGAATTTGGGAGGTGAGGGCCACAGAAAGCTGCCCCTGCTCAAAGATGGCCGCCAGAGAGCGCAGCCGCTCCGACAACGACCCATCCGGCTCTCCCAGAATGTAGCGCCCGCCACCGGTATGCAAAACTACCCCCGGCTCTGCCAACTGCACGGCGATGTACACCACACAGCCGATCACCCGCTCGACTGGCAGATGCGCGGCGATCACCCCGCCCGGATCCACCGAAGTCAAGGAGCGCCCCTCAAACTCGCCGCCATGCCGGTAAAAGTACCACCGGGGGATACCATTCTGGACAACCACAACGGGGCTATCCGGGCCACACAGGGATCCCAATTGCGGGGCAAGCAGGGGCAAGCTGTGGGCCTTGACAGCAACGATCACCACATCTTGCCGCCCCAGCTCAGCCAAGTCGTCGCTGGCCGTCAGCCGCTCTACCCAAGCCACAGGGGGATCCCCCTGCCGGATCAGCTTCAAGCCTTGGCTGCGGATGGCCTGCAGGTGGGATCCCCGCGCCACCACACTGACTGAAAAGCCGGCGCGAGCCAGGCAAACGGCCAAATGCCCCCCGACTGCCCCGGCGCCGACGATGCCGATTTTCATGTTTTACCAAATGAGGAAATCCCTACTCGGCCCCGCCCTGGGTGATGCGCAAGATCCCGTATCCAAGCGCCACACCCACTAGGGTCAGGACGATGGAGAGCCCAGCAATGGTGAAGATCTCACTAGCCATAGATTCCTCTCAGGTGGATTGCCTCGCCCTTCAAGGATATCGGATCTTGTGCCTTCGGCCTTCCCCAGGGTGAGGCAGCCCCTCTAGCTCAATATCTCAGGAGAGAAAAACCGCAAAGATTACAGTCTGTGAAGATCCCAGCCACCTCGGACTTGATGGGAACGAGTCCCCCCCCTCTATAATGAAAGCAATTTACAAGTCTTTACCGGCGTAGGCTAAATTGTAATGCCGACAGCCGTGAAACTTGTTCGGTGGCCCTAGGGCGGCTCGTCGGGATCGCCACAGCTCTGCTGAGGATTCCAAGAGCAGTTCGGAACGCCAGCAAAGCTGCCTGAAGCAGCGGTTGGTCAGTTCTGGCCAGGAATCCGTGCAGGGAAACCAAGGCGACAAGTTCGCAGACTGAGTCTTTATACCTAGGCACCAGTCTTGCTTCAAAGGAGCAAAATTTGTAGTTTCATTAATGTCCTCATCATGTTTTTAAGGAGAGGTTGAGATGACCATCGCAGTAGGGCGCGCGCGCCAGGAGCGAGGATGGTTCGACATCGTCGACGACTGGCTCAAGCGCGACAGATTCGTGTTTATCGGCTGGTCGGGGCTGCTGCTGTTTCCTTGCGCCTATTTGGCCCTGGGCGGCTGGCTGACCGGCACCACGTTTGTAACCTCTTGGTACACCCACGGGTTGGCCAGCTCCTACCTGGAGGGGTGCAACTTTTTGACGGTGGCCGTGTCCACCCCCGCCGACAGCATGGGGCACAGCCTGCTGCTGCTGTGGGGCCCGGAAGCCCAGGGGGACTTTACCCGCTGGTGCCAGATTGGCGGGCTGTGGACCTTTGTGGCCTTCCATGGGGCGCTGGGCCTGATTGGCTTTATGCTGCGGCAGTTTGAGATTGCCCGGCTGGTGGGGGTGCGGCCCTACAACGCCATTGCCTTCAGCGCGCCGATTGCCGTGTTTGTGAGCGTGTTTTTGATTTACCCGCTGGGGCAGAGCAGTTGGTTTTTTGCGCCCAGCTTTGGGGTGGCGGCGATTTTCCGGTTTTTGCTGTTTTTCCAGGGGTTCCACAACTGGACGCTGAACCCGTTCCACATGATGGGGGTGGCCGGCGTGTTGGGTGGAGCGCTGCTGTGTGCCATCCATGGGGCGACGGTGGAGAACACGCTCTACAAGGATGGGGAAGCGGCGAGCACGTTTCGGGCATTTGAGCCGACGCAGGCGGAAGAGACGTACTCGATGGTGACGGCAAACCGCTACTGGAGCCAGATTTTTGGGATAGCGTTTTCCAACAAGCGGTGGCTGCACTTTTTCATGTTGTTTGTGCCGGTAACGGGATTGTGGATGTCGAGCATTGGTGTGGTGGGGTTGGCGCTGAACCTGCGGGCGTATGACTTTATCAGTCAGGAGACGCGGGCGGCGGAAGACCCTGAGTTTGAGACGTTCTACACGAAGAACATTTTGCTCAACGAGGGGATTCGGGCCTGGATGGCGCCGCAGGACCAGCCGCACGAGCGCTTTGAGTTCCCCGAGGAAGTCCTGCCCCGCGGCAACGCGCTCTAAACTGGCGCTGGCTGTCGAACGCTTGAGTTCTCTCGATCCTTTACGTGAGAGCCGAGGCCGAGCGTTCGCCTATTCAAGTCTTGGATTGGATGGGTAGGCGCTCGGCCATTCCTAAGCTCCTTTGCTTTTCACCTCATATCTTTTGCTGTACTGTGACCTTTACTGTTTTCGGAGGCTGGCCTCAGTGACTTCAACGACGTTTGGTTCCGCAGCGATGCAGGATCGCACCCAGGGCGGGTTCGCCTGGTGGGCCGGGAATGCTCGCTTGATCAATCTTTCCGGTCGGCTTTTGGGCGCTCACGTAGCCCACGCCGGCCTGATCGTCTTCTGGGCGGGAGCGATGCTGCTGTTTGAGGTGGCTCACTTCACGCCGGATCGGCCCATGTACGAGCAGGGGCTGATCCTGATGCCCCACGTGGCCACTTTGGGCTGGGGAGTTGGCCCAGGCGGCGAGGTGATCGATACCTACCCCTACTTTGTGATCGGTGTGCTGCACCTGGTCTCCAGCGCGGTGCTGGGTCTGGGAGGCATTTATCACGCCGTGCGCGGCCCGGAAACCCTGGAGCAGTCTTTCCCCTTCTTCGGCTACGACTGGAAAGACAAGAACAAGATGACCACCATCTTGGGGATCCACCTCATCCTGTTGGGGTTGGGGGCTTTCCTGTTGGTGGCCAAGGCCATGTGGTTTGGTGGCGTCTATGACACCTGGGCTCCGGGGGGTGGCGACGTGCGGGTGATCACCAACCCCACGCTCAACCCGGCGGTCATCTTCGGCTACCTGTTCAAGTCTCCCTTTGGCGGCGACGGCTGGATCATCAGCGTGGACAACATGGAGGATGTGATCGGCGGCCACATCTACATCGGCATCATCTGCATTGCCGGTGGGATCTGGCACATCCTCACCAAGCCTTTTGGCTGGGCCCGCCGTGCTCTTATCTGGTCGGGAGAGGCCTATCTCTCCTACAGCTTGGCGGCGGTCTCGCTGATGAGCTTTATTGCCACCTGCTACATCTGGTTCAACAACACCGTTTACCCCAGCGAGTTCTACGGCCCCACCGGCCCGGAAGCCTCGCAAGCCCAAGCCCTCACCTTTATCGTGCGCGACCAGCGCCTGGGGGCAAACATCGGCCAGGCCCAAGGCCCCACCGGTCTGGGTAAGTACCTGATGCGCTCTCCCACGGGCGAGATCATCTTCGGCGGTGAGACGATGCGCTTCTGGGATGTGCGGGCCCCTTGGAAAGAGCCGCTGCTGGGCCCCAATGGCTTGGATCTGGACAAGCTGAAGAACGACATCCAACCCTGGCAGGCCCGCCGTGCGGTAGAGTACATGACCCACGCGCCGCTGGGATCCCTGAACTCGGTGGGGGGTGTGGCTACCGAGATCAACACGGTGAACTTCACCAGCCCGCGCACCTGGCTGGCAGCCCACAACTTCATCTTCGGCTTCCTGTTCTTCGTCGGTCACCTGTGGCATGCTGGTCGCGCGCGCGCCGCTGCTGCCGGCTTTGAGAAGGGGATCAGCCGCGAGAACGAGCCGGTTTACCGGATGAAGCCGATCCGATAAGCCCGGAAGTCTCTCGGAGATCACAACCTTTGGCCCCCGGCAGGGGGCCTTTTTTTGGGGATCCCCCCTGCCGGGATGGACAGAGAGGGAAGCACGGGTAGAGACTGGGAAGGCCGAATGCGCAAATCAAGATGCACAAAGTTCCGGTTACGGTCATCACCGGATTTTTGGGATCCGGCAAGACCACTTTGATCCGTCACCTTTTGCTCAACAACCAGGGCCGCCGCATCGCCGTAGTGGTCAATGAGTTTGGCGAAGTGGGCATCGACGGCGAACTGCTGCGGGATTGCCAACTCTGCGAGGGAGGGGGCTCCATCCCCATTCTGGAGCTGGCCAACGGCTGCCTCTGCTGCACGGTGCAGGAGGAGTTCTTGCCGACCATGGAGGCTCTGCTGCGGCGGCGGGCAGAGCTGGACTGCATCCTGATTGAGACTTCAGGATTGGCCTTGCCCAAGCCGCTGGTGCAGGCTTTCCGCTGGCCCACCATTCGCACCGGCGCCACGGTGGATGCGGTGATTGCAGTGGTGGATGGCCAGGCCCTGGCTTCTGGGCAACTGGTGGGGGATCTGGCGGCGCTGGAGGCGCAGCGTCAGGCCGATGAGAGCCTGGATCACGAGACTCCCATTGAGGAGCTGTTTGAGGATCAGTTGAGCTGCGCTGATTTGGTGCTGCTGAGCAAGGTGGATCAGATCACGCCGAAGGAGCGAACCCAGGTGGAGAGCTGGCTGCGGCAACAATTGCGCCCTGAGGTTCGAGTTCTCCCCTGTGAGCGGGGCCAGGTTGCCCCAGAAGTGCTCTTGGGCTTCCAGGCGGCGGTGGAGGATCAGTTGGAGCGCCGCCCCAGCCACCACGACTTCGAGGAGGAGCACGAGCACGAAGCTTTTGAGTCTTTCTGCCTCAGCCTGGAGGGCAGCTATGAGCCGGGATCCCTAGTTGCCCAACTGCGTCAACTGGCTCAAGAGGAATGCCTCTACCGGGTAAAGGGGTTTGTGGCCGTGCCCCACAAGCCGATGCGCCTGGTGCTGCAGGGGGTGGGATCCCGATTTGAGACCTACTACGACCGCCCCTGGCGCCCGCAAGAGCCGCGGTTGACCCGCCTGGTGTTCATCGGCCAGAGGCTCGACCGGGAGCGCATTGCTGCTCAGCTTCAAGGCTTGGCTCACAGAGAAGCAGTGGCCTCTGCCGGCTGATCCCTGTCGGGATCCCTTACCCCTGGGGAGAGGGGAGTTGCGTGACTCTATCAAAGGTGGCCTAGAGGTAGGCGTCGAGAAGAGAGGCTACGGTAGGGAAGCGGCAGGGCAAGCCCAGCGCTGCTGGGGAGAGGGCCGGATAGACAAAGTGGCGGTGGCGCAGGCAGTACTCATCCCAGGCCGAAAGTCGCACCCGAAGTAGGAAGGCTAGGGTGCGAAATAGGCCGATGGGCAGGGGCAGGCGGAAATAAATCCGTTTTTTAAAATAGGCGCACACCTGCTCTACGCATTCATCCACCGACAAGGGGGGGTTGCCCAACACCCAATCCCCTCCCCCCGGCGGATGGGCCACCCAATGGGCCACCATCTCGGCCACATCGGCAGCGTGGATGAAGTGGAAGCTGGCATCCACCCGCAAAAAGCGGATCAAATCCAGCCAGCGGAGCACCTCCTTGAGGCCGGCGGTGATGTGGGAGTAGGGGTGGTGGGGGCTGCCGCCAAACAGCAGGGTGGGGTAGAGGGTGAGCAGGCGATCTGGCCAGAAGCTGCTTTCCTGCCGTCGCAGCAGCATCGCGTACTTGCTGCGGATGTAGTCGGTGCCGGCCTGGCCGGCGATGGCCAAAGGTTCTAACGCTTGATTCAAAAGGCTGGCAGTGGAAAAGTAGATCACCTGCTGACAGCGCTCCGGATCCAACAAGCTGAGCAACTCCAAGGTGTGGGTGACGTTCACCGCCCAGGTCAGGGTGGGATCCCCCCAAGCCGCCGCCATGTGGATCAACCCATCCATCTGCCGCAGCAGGGCGGCGTGTTCCCGAATGCGCAGGAGATCGCCGGCCACCAGGGTGATGGGGGCAGGCAAACGCTCCGGGGGCAACCGCAGGCGGCTGGGGTTGCGGATAAGAATGTACAGGTGGTAGGCGGGCTGCTCCGGAAACTCGGGATCCCTTTGTTGGGCCAGGCGCTCCAACACATAATGCCCCAGACAGCCGCTAGCGCCGGTAAGAAACAGGTTTCGCAAGAGATCTTCCCAACGGCAACTCATCGAAAAAGCTTCTGACTAGTCTACCGCCTTAGCTTGCGCCTGCCGGATTGGCTTAACCCCCAATTTCCCTAACGGGCAACTGCGCCCTGTTCCAAGCCAGGCAGCAACCTGGAAATTTGGCCGCGAGAATGGCAGCATAGTTCGACAGGGATCCCACTCCCAGGGAGATTTGGACCTCGCTCAACTCGACTTCTGCCTGTGGCCGCAACCTCTTCTCCCCCTGCTGGACGGGTGTTCAGCCTTTGGCCTCCCCTAGCCCTTGTTTTGCAGCGGCTGGTCCAAGCGGTGCCGGTGCTGCTGCTGATCACGGTGCTCAGCTTTTTGCTCCTGCAACTGGCCCCCGGCGATTTTTTGGATCCCTTGCGGGCGGATCCCAGTATCAGCCAGGAGTTTATCGCCCAGGAAGAGGCGCGGCTGGGCTTGGATAAACCCTTGCTTTGGCAGTATTTGACCTGGTTGGGCAATCTGCTGCAGGGGGATTTTGGCGTCAGCTACACCTATCGCGTGCCAGTAGCGCAGCTCATCCTCTCCCGCGCCGGCGCCACCCTGCTGTTGGCAGTGTGCTCCGTTTTGCTGACTTGGATGATCGCCATTCCGCTGGGGATCCTGGGGGCGCTGCAGCAGAACACTCCTCTGGATCGGGCGTTGCAGTTGCTCAGCTACCTGGGGCAGGCCATGCCCAGCTTTGTGCTGGCCATTTTGCTGCTGATCGTGGCCCAAAACGTGGGCTGGCTGCCGGTGGGCGGGATGACCAGTGTTTATTTTGCCGAGCTGGGTTGGGGGGGAAAGCTGCTGGATCTGGGCCGTCACCTGCTCTTGCCCACGCTGGCCCTGAGCATCACCAGCTTTGCCGGGCTGCAGCGGATTACCCGCGGCAACTTCTTGGACGTGCTGCGGCAGGAATACATCCAGGCGGCGCGGGCGCGTGGGATCCCGGAATGGCGGGTGATCTGGCTGCATGCATTGCGCAACGCCGTCAACCCCTTGATCACGATCTTGGGCTTTGAGTTTGCCAATTTGCTCAGCGGCTCTTTTATTGCCGAGTTTTTCTTCAACTGGCCGGGGCTGGGCAAGCTGCTCTTGGAAGCGGTCCAGAGCTTCGACATCAACGTGGTGATGGCCGGGCTTTTGCTGGGGGCCGTGATGCTCATTCTGGGCAATTTGTTGGCCGATCTGCTCTTGATGTGGGTGGATCCCCGGATCCGACCTGAGTCTTTGCTTTAGGGGCTTTGGATCCTTCCCCAAGAGCTCAGGTTTCCTGTTGTACATTGGGTTCAAGTTGGAAAACGAGGGATCCCCCATGCACTTTCAACCCGACGGCGCTCTGGACGACAGCTTACCTGGGGTAGCTGCGGAAGCAGTGGTTTGGAATGCGCTGCGGCAGGCCCTGGGATCCGATCCCGGCTACCTCCTCCATCAGTTCAGTATCTATAACCATCAGGGCCACGTCACGGCCAAGCCCGACATCCTATTGATTCATTTTGAACTGGGCTTTTGGGTTTTCGAGTGTAAGGGCTGCAACCTTTACAATATCGAAGCCATCGACGGCAGCCAGTGGCGCATGCGGGAGTGGCACAGGGAAACCGAGACCCCCTTGGGGCAGGCCGATAACCAAATGTTTCAGATCAAGAATTGGCTGCAGCAAAATCCGGAAACCCGGCCTCTCCAAGCTCGCGTTGCCTGGCAATATCGGCTGGCTTTGCCTCGCATTCGGCGACAAGAATGGCAGGAGCGCTTCGGGGATCCCCCGTTTCTCGGGGCGCTGCTTTTTGCAGATGATTTGGAGCATCCAGAGCAGTTGCGGCAGACTCTGTATGCGGCCAAAAAGGCCAATGGCGCTCCTCTCAACGCCACAGAATGGGAAGTGATCCTCAAAACGTTGGGAATAAAGTTGGGGGATCCCGGCGATGACCCAATATCTTACAGCTACGATCCCCAGGCGGTGATCCGTCGCGTCCAAGAGCAGATCTTTAAGCTTGATGAAGACCAACGCAAAATTGCCACCCAATATCCTGAGGGGCCACAGCGGTTGCGGGGCCTGGCGGGGACAGGCAAAACGGTAGTCTTGACTCGCAGAGCGGCCAAGATCCACGCCGACCACCCCGATTGGGACATTGCGGTAGTTTTTTACACCCGCTCTCTCTATCACCAAATTCGCGAGCAAATCTCAAAGGTCTGTCAGAGCAAGTTTGACCTTGAGCCGGACTGGAAAAAGATCCAGGTGATGCACGCCTGGGGATCCCAAAATCAAACTGGGTTCTATCGATTGCTCGCTAACGAATGTGGCTTAACGCCCAAAAGCTTGGAGCGGGCAAAGGCAGAGCTAAGGGATAAAAATGACTATACAACTGAGCCCTTCGACTACGTCTGCGAAAAGTTAGAAAAAGAAGCCAAGGAAATCCCTCAGCTCTTCGATGTTATTTTGATCGATGAAGGTCAAGATTTGCCCCCTGCCTTTTACCGTTTAGCCTATCGGGCTTTACGGGATCCCAAACGGCTCTATTGGGCCTATGACGAAGCCCAGGGCATTGGCTCGCTGACGGTGCCAGGAATAGCCGAGCTATTCGGGCGCGACGAGACAGGCAAGCCCAAAGTGCAGTTGGGAGGGCGGGCCACTGTGTTGCCCCATTGCTACCGCACTCCGAAGATTATTCTCATGGCTGCCCATGCCATCAACATGGGTCTTTTGCGTGGAGACCAGCCTTTGCAGGGAGTTACTCAAAAAGGGCAGTGGGAAAATTTAGGTTACGAAGTGGTAGAAGGCGATTTTCGTAAGCCTGGATCCACAATTACCCTCACCCGCAAGGCTTGCCATCCCATCGATCAAGAAGACTTTGAGCCCAAGGTGGATCCGCAATCGCTGCTAATCTGGCGCACCTTCCCTTCTGAGGAAGAGGAGCAGAATTGGATTGCCCAACAAATCGAGCGCGACCTGAAGCAGTGGAGTTTTCAGCCGGAGGATCTCCTGGTTACCGGTGTAGGCAGCTTCAAGAAGAGCAGACCTTATTGGGAAAGCCTGAAGGCCAAGCTCAAACAAAGAGGAATTAGAGCTCTCATAGCCGGCGAAGATGCCGGTCAGGATATTTTCCGCTTGCCGGGGCATGTCACCCTAGCGGGGATCTTCCGGGCCAAAGGCAATGAAGCTTGGAAAGTCTACGTTTGCCAGTTTCAAAACGCCACCGAACCGGGGCTCAGTGTGGAAGAGCAACTGCGCCGGCGCAACCAAGCTTTTGTGGCCTTGACACGCACCAAGATCTGGTGTGTCGTGACAGGGATCTCCCCCCAAGACCACCTGGCCCCCGCCTTTCAAGAGCTGCAGCAGGCCAAGGAACAGTACCCCTATCTACGCTTCCCGGCCTTTAATAAGGGATCCCTGCGGCGAATTCATGAAATAGATCCGGACTCGGAAGGCGTCTGATAGGCTACCATCTGCCCTCGAGCGAGCTCAGCTCTGCCATCGCTTTTGCCATGTCGTCCAAGTCGTTTACTCGCTCCTCAATAGCTGCAAGAATTTCGTCGTAGGCGGTGGCAGAAACGGAGCTGAAGCCCAGGGATCCCTTTCCAAACCCAGAGGGGTGGGCGGCAAAGTTGCTGCAGCCTGTTGCTTGGCGAGCTTGATTAAGGCGGGCGATCTCTTGGGCCAAAAGATCCCGTTTGCAGCGGAGTTGGTCAATTTTCGCAACGTACTCTTTCAAAAGTTGTACAAGCTCTTGTTTTTTGGCTTGCAAGTCTTCTATTGAGGCTTTTAGATTCTGCTCTTCTGTACGCAATTGTGAAAGCAATTCTTGCTGAGCTTGGATCTGGGATCCCAACTCAAAATAGGTTTGAGCATCAGTTCCATCGCCGGCTTTCTCTTCCTGCCGAAGGGGTGTCCAATTGGCAAGAGCAGCCCGCAGATCGGCCAGCTCGTTTTGCAGGTGCTGTAAACCTAGCTCTTGCCGGCTTTTGAGGTGCTCCAGAGATTGCTCCAGCAGGTGGATTTTGGCTTTGGACTCACTCCCAGCCAGGGCGGAGGCGAGGTAGCCGGTCATGCCCGTAGCCAAAGCGGCTGCCCCCGACTGCCACAGGGATCCGCCGGATCCCAGGCTGCCGAGGGCCACGGCAAGGCCAGCCAAAGCGGGAAAAGCATTGACCCAAAGCTGGCGAGGGGGAGAAGACGGCATCGTCGGCCCCAGAAACAGGTTTTCATTGATCCTAACTGCTGTTTGGGGAGGTTTCCTCACCCGCAGCCCTTCTCCCTTGAGGAGCTAGCAACGCAACTTGCAGCAACAGGGCTGCCGGGATCCCTTAGCCGATGCTGAGGCTGCTGATGTTGCACCGTCCCAGGGCAGGTGCCGTTCGCCTCACCAAGCCCGTCAGCACATTGCCAGGGCCGATTTCCCACACCTCTCGGATGCCGTCGGCGGCCATCTGCAGCACCGTTTCTCGCCAGCGGACTGGGGCAGTCATCTGAGACAGCAGTGCCTGCTTGAGGACCTGGGGATCTCGGCTAGCGGCAGCCGTGCAATTGCTGTAGACCGGCACTCGCGGAGCCTGAAAGTCAACCTCGCGCAAGGTGTGGGCAAAGGTTTCCGCCGCCGCCTGCATCAAGGGCGAGTGGAAGGCGCCGCTGACTTTGAGGGGAACGGTGCGCTTGGCCTGCAACTGCTCACAGATGGCCTGCACCCCCTCGACCGAGCCGCTGATCACGACCTGATCCGGGCTGTTGTCGTTGGCAATGACCACATCGGGAGTCATCTGGCACAGGTGCTCCAGCTTGTCGCGATCAAACCCAATCAGCGCCGCCATGCTGCCGGGGGGATCCCCTGCAGCTTCCATCAACTGGCCCCGCAGCGCCACCAGCCGCAGGCCAGTCTCAAAATCAAATACCCCCGCGGCGTAGAGGGCGCTATATTCTCCCAAGCTGTGGCCGGCTGTACAGGCGGGAGCCTGACCCTGAGCGTAGAGATAGTCCGTCAGCAGGGCCGATACAGTGAATAAAGCCGGCTGCGTGTAGCCGGTCTGATGGATCTGCTCTTCCGAGAGCGCCAGGGGATCCCATCCCAGCACCTCGCGGGCCACAGCCAACTTGCGGGCCGCCCCTGGCCAATCTTGTAAATCCCTTCCCATGCCCACGACTTGGGATCCCTGACCGGGATAGATCCAGGCAACGCTCATCAGTTCAATACTCTCCAACTCATCTGCCCCAACGAAAGACAATTGCTCCCCAGGTGAGGCCGGCGCCGAAGCCAGCCATCACCCCCAAATCCCCAGGGCCAAACCGCCTTTGGCCAATCCAGTCGGCCAGCGCAATCGGCACCGAGGCGCCGGAGGTGTTGCCGTAGCGCTCCAGAACGCTGGCCACCCGCTGGGGATCCAACTGCAGCCGCTTGGCCACAGCATCGAGGATGCGCTGGTTGGCCTGGTGGATGAAGTAGCCTTGCACGGCTGCTGCGGCAATCCCAGCTCGAAAGAGAGCCTTCTCGATAATCTCCGGCACCGCTTGGACGGCGAACTTGTACACCTCACGGCCGTTCATGGCGATGGGGCAGCAGCGGTATTGACCCACCTGCAGGGATCCCACCAGGGGCCTGGCCTCGGTGGCCATGGCCAGGCTGAGCAGCTCGCTGCCACTGCCATCGCTGCGCAGCTCGATGCTGAGGATGCCGCCGTCCCCCTCTCTTGCGGCTTCCAGGACCACCGCCCCTGCCCCGTCCCCAAATAGGACACAGGTGGTGCGATCTGTCCAGTCCACTGTGCGAGAGAGTACGTCCGCCGCCACCACCAGCGCCCGCCGGTACAGCCCGGTTTGCAGAAACTGGGCCGCCGTGGCCACAGCAAACACAAACCCTGTACAGGCTGCCGTCAGGTCAAAAGCCACCGCCCGTGTCGCCCCCAGCGCTGCTTGCACCCGCGGAGCGGAGCCGAAGCGATCGACGCCGGTGGAGGTGGCCAGGAGGATTAGATCCAGCTCCTGGGGCGGGATGCCGGCCTGCGCCAGGGCAGCCTTTGCCGCTTGCGCCGCCAAATCCACCAGGCTGAGGTCGGGGGGCAGGATGCGCCGTTGGCGAATGCCGGTGCGGGGCCAGATCCACTCGTCGGAAGTCTCCACGATCTGGCTGAGGTCGTCGTTGCTCAGGCAGGGAGTCGGCAGGGCAGCCCCCACCCCCACCAGCCGCACGCTCGGGAGGCCATTGCTGGGCATGAACGCTATCCTTCCACCCGATCCAGGGATCCTACCGGCAGGGCTTCTGGACTGGGGTTAGAGGCTGAGGCCAGAGGAGGAGCATTCTCTCCGGCATTGACTTTGGATGGGTGAGAGTCGGCCATTTCCGCTTGCAGCCGCTGTAGGATCTTCTGCTCCGCCGCCTCTTTGGCCAGGCGAATGGCATGGTAGACCATCGCCGCCTTGGAGCTGCCGTGGGTAATGACGCAGATGCCGTTCACCCCCAGCAACAAAGCGCCGCCGTATTCCACATAGTCCATGCGCCGCTTCACCTGCTTCAGATTGGGCTGCAGCAGCCAGCAGCCCAGCTTGCCACGCCAGCCGCGGGGCAACTCCTCCCGCAGCACCTGGGTGATCACCTGGCCGACGCTCTCGGCAAACTTGAGCAGGGCGTTGCCCACAAAGCCGTCGCACACCACCACATCAAAGTCCCCCGTCAGCACGTCTCGCCCCTCGGCGTTGCCGGCAAAGTGAATCCCCGGCAACTGGGTCAGGCGCTGATGGGTGGCCAGGGCCAGGTCGTTGCCCTTGTTGGGCTCCTCGCCAATGTTGAGCAGGCCCACCCGCGGCTTCTCAATCCCCAGCACGCACTGGCAGTAGAGGGATCCCATGCGGGCAAATTGTTCCAAGAAGCGGGGCCGGCAGTCCACGTTGGCTCCCACATCCAAAAGCAAGACCGGCTTGCCCTTCAAAGTGGGCAAAAGAGCACCGATGGCCGGGCGGTCGATCCCCGCCAATCGGCCCAAGTTGAGGTAGGCAGCGGCCATCGTAGCCCCAGTGTTGCCGGCAGCCACCACTGCATCTGCCTGCTTGGCGCGCACCTGTTGCATGGAGACGTTGATAGAGGCTTGCGGCTTCCTGCGCACCGCCAGGGGCTCTTCCGCCATGCCCACTACCTCCTCAGCGGGCACGACGGTGATCCCAGGAGGCAGGGGCCGGGGCAAGAAAGGCTCAAGCGCGTCTGGACGGCCGACCAGCGCAATCCCCACCTGAAGATAGCGATGGGCCAGCAGGGCGCCCTTGATGATCTCTTCGGGAGCGTAGTCACCTCCCATCGCATCAACTGCAATTCGCACGAGCTGACCTCACACTGGAACACTCCTGACAGATAAAATGCGGAGATCTCCGCTGCTCCTCTGCCTCGAGAAGTTGGGATCCCGCTATCTACAAGGCGCTACCGAATTTTACCAGATTTGCTCTCTTTGGTTGAGGCCGTCAAGCCCTTGACACTCCCAGCGCCTGAAGGCAGGGGATTCTTACGCAGCCCAAAATGGACTGGCGAAGGCGCTGTCAAGACGCCCCTAGATAGTCTTTTGAGGCATAACCTCAAAGTTCTGCTTACTTCGGAGGACTTCAGTTCCTCCAGGTTAGTCATTGCCGCGCGGGTTTGGCACCGCAGTAGGTTGTTTTCCTGGAGAAGCTCTAAAGAAGCAACTAAAGTGGCTCAAGGGCTTTTCCGCCCCGTCCTCAAGTACGGGGCTACCAAGCTATCCTTTTGTGTCAAAAGGAATGTGTGGGCACTGCCTGCCTGCTTGGGAAGACGACAGGACACAGCTCCTTACCGCTGGGTGAGGGCGGCCAGGAGCGATTGCACCTGCTGGACATGGGCGCTGGCCGTGGAGCCCCTTTCTTGATATTGAGCCAGCTCTGCCTCCAACTGAGCCAGTTGTTCCGCTAACTCCGCCCAGCGATCTCGCTCAGGGTAGAGGGTGGCCTGCAGATGGTTGAGGCGGCCCCAGGTTTCTGCCATCGCCTGGGTGCGGGCCCGCAGGGATCCCTCCTCTTGCTGCAACTGTTGCCACTGCTGCTGCAATTCCTGCTGCTGGCGGGCCAGTTGCTCTTGTTGAAAGGGCAGAGAGGATTCCAGTTGGTGGACGAGGGTTTGCAGGCGGCTTTTTTCTTGGAGAAGCTCCTGCTTCTGGCTGCCGATCTGCTCCAGGATCGGCCCGATATCGACCTGAACTGGGGCGGCAGCCTGATTTTGAAGCTGCCTAAGGCGGGCTTCCTGGCGGGCCAGCTCCTCGTATTCCCGTTGCAGGTTTTTCTCCTGAGGCAGCAGGGCTTCCTCTAGGGCGCTGCAGGCAGACTGGGCGTAGTCGATATCCAGTTCGATGTCGAACCGCTCCTCCGGAGAGGCGGTGGCCAGCCGCTCTTGCAGCTCCCGCAGGGTTTGCCGGTTTTGCTCCAGCTCGGCCCGCTGTTGGCTGACTTGGGCTGCCCGCTGCTCGTAATCTCGGCGCAGTTGGCTCACCAAGGCCGCCAGCTCCTCGACCGAGATCGCAGACCCTGAGGCACCTGACCCGCCGTTGCTGCTGCCATCGACGATGAAGTCGTACTCCTGCACCAGGCGATAGGCTTTTTGGTACAAGCTCTCTTGGGATTGCAACTGCTGAAGGATCCTCTGCAGTTGCTCCTGATAGGCTCGCAGGGATCCCTGGCGGGCATGCCATTCGGCTTGGCTCTGCTCCAGGGATCGTTGGGATCCCCACCAGGCGGCGCAGCGCTCCCGCCAGGCATGGTAGTCTCGATCCAGCTCCTCCTGTTGAGCGTGGGCCTGCTGACGTTCTTGCTCCAGTTGGGCAATCTCTTGATTGAAGTGATCCTGCTGCTGCTGAACCTGGCTTTTTAAACTCTGGAGAAGAGCCAAGGGATTCGCGGAGAAATGTAAACTCTCCTGAACTTCTTGCAACAAAATCTGGAGCTGGACCGCTTCTGCTTCCCCCAGCCGGCTGGAGCGGGCCTCTTGCAACTGAGCTTCCAGTTCCTGCCGTTGCCGGTTCAGGGCTTCTCGCTGTTCTCCGATCAGGCGCTGCTGCTCGGCCAGGTAGGCCTGCTGGGCTGCCAACTCCTCTTTGAGGCTGTCTAGAAGCTTGCGCTCTTCCTCCACGCCCTTGTATTGCTCGTACAGCCGCCGCACCTCCTCTTCTTGGGCTGCCAGCTCCATCTCGCGGCGGGTCAGCTCATGCGCCTGAAAGGTGAGGGACTTGCGCCAATTTTCAATCTCTTCCTCTTGGCTGCGGGCTTTGAGCTGAAGTTGGCTGAAGTTTTGTAGGTAGGTCACCACTTGGCGAGCGGCTTCGTTGATGCGGGTAATCTGACGGCTGCCTGTGATTTCTGCCAGCACCAAGGCCCCATCCTTGAAGCGCCCGGCCTCCTGGGCGATGCGGCCCTCTAGAGTAATCGATTCTTCGTTCACGGCCACCCAGGTGTTGTCCTGCTGCTGCTTGGCTAGCAATTGCAGCGACGATTTGGCAAACCCAATCGGCTTGGATAGCTCTGCCAGGTACAGCACGCCCGAACTCCTTCAAAACAGCATGGACAGCAATATCCCAAACTCTGCCTCAGCCGAGCCTTTGCCCACAGTTGGGCAAGATGGGGAGACGAAACGGCTGCCGGAGCAAGGCACCCCGGGGCGCGAAAACCTGCGTCAAGCCTCTCGCTTGACCCGGGTTGACTTGGATCTGTCTCGAGCCATCTCGTCTTGAGCAGCACCTTTGTCTTGCCTCAAGCAGCGCCTCCGCCGGCTCTCTGCTTAACTGGCAGTCTAACCGGCATCGGCTGCTGCTCAGCCCTAAACTCAACCATAGAGTAAAAAAAACACCTTTGCCAGAGGCGGTTTGGGGATATTCGGAGTAGCTATTCAAACCGACAGCAGCACACTAGAGTAGTTTAGGGTGAGGTGTAGAGTTCTGTTCAGGGGTGGTATGGAGCTGGAAGGTGAGCTGCTTGCCGTTCGTCGGCGTTCTCCTGCCCCGCCGGTGGTGGTGGCCTCGCAGGTGTACCGGACAAAGGCTCCAGAGGCCGAGCCACGCCACATTTTGGAGGAGATCGTCTGGCACAAAGAGCAGGAGGTGGAGCGCCAACGGGAACAGCTTCCTCTGAAGCAATTGCAGCAGCAACTGGAGCAAGCGCCACCGGTGCGGGATTTTGTGGCGGCCCTCACCCAATCCCCTCACCCCGTTTCCCTTATCGCTGAGGTGAAAAAAGCTTCCCCCAGCCGTGGGGTTCTCCGCGATCCCTTTGATCCGGTGGCCATTGCCCAAAGCTACGAGGCGGCGGGAGCCAGTTGCCTGTCGGTGCTCACGGATGAGCGGTTTTTTCAGGGCAGCGGCGAGTACTTGCGCCAGATCCGCCAGGCGGTAGGGATCCCCATCTTGTGCAAGGAGTTCATCCTCTACCCTTACCAAATCCTCTGGGCCCGCACTCTGGGAGCGGATGCGGTGCTGTTGATTGCCGCCATTCTCTCGGATGCGGACTTGGGCTATTTTCTCAAGCTCATTCAGCAACTGGGCATGGCGGCTCTGTTGGAGGTGCACACTTGCCAAGAGTTGCAGCGGGTTTTGGCCTTGCCGCACCTGCAACAGGCCAAAGGACGGGTGCTGATCGGCATCAACAATCGGGATCTCAAAACCTTTGCGGTGGACTTGAACACGACGCGGGATCTCTTGGTCGCCCATCGGGAGCGCCTCGGCGATCTGCCGGTGGTCAGCGAGTCTGGCATCCACACCCCTGCTGACTTGCAGCAGTTGCGCAGTTGGGGGGTGCGCGCTGTGCTGGTGGGGGAAGCGCTGGTAACGCAGCCGGATCCCGGCCAAGCCGTCCGCTCCCTGTTGTCATCCCAGTAAGCCCAGGATTGTCAATGGATCCCAAGAAGGGCCTAGATCGATGAAACGTATTCCTGTGCCGGCTCACGTCCACTACGAATTTCTGCTGCGGGTTCTCGAGCGGCAAACGTTTCCCACTGTCGAAGAGCAGGATTTCGGCAACCGAGGCCGCACGCAAGAGCTGATCAACTCTCTGCGCAAAGCCCTGACCCAACAGTTGCAACTGGAAGAGGACTGGCGACAGCGGGGCTATCAGGTAGACTACCGCTGGAACATAGAGGAGCCTCAGCCACCCTCTTGACCTTCCAGCCCACTGGAAGGTTTAGCATCAAGCTGGTGGCATTGGGCTGGGGAGGTTTCCCAGGATGCAAGTTGTTTTGACGGTGCCGAAGCTGGCCTGCTCCGCTTGTGTGGACACCATCACGCAGGCGGTGCGGCAACAGGATCCCCAGGCGCAGGTGGAGGCGGATCCCAAGACCAAGCAGGTGCGGATTACGTCTGAGCAGCCGGAAAGTGTCTGGCGGCAGGTGCTCGCCCAAGTGGGCTATCCGCCGGCCTAGCGATTTTTCCCTTGCCCGTCGGCAGTAGCGGGACAAGGTTCACAGGTGTGGTTTTCCCCTGGTTGGGGGAAAGAGGGCTTTTGCTATTAATTTTTGCTCTGAGGACAGCCATGTCTGATTCGGGTTCCCATTCCGCTGCCCCGGGCCTGTCCGCCTCATCTGCTGGCGGCACTTGGCGCTTGGCTATCCAGGGCATGAGCTGCGCCTCCTGCACTGCTGTCATTGAACAGGCCCTCAGTCGCGTGCGGGGCGTTACGGCACAAGCGGTCAACTTTGCCAGCGAGCAGGCCATCGTGCGAGGGGATCCCCGGCTGGTGAATCCGCAAGCCTTGATCCGGGCGGTGGAGCAGGCGGGGTATCAGGCGCGCTTGGTCGAAGACGATTGGCAACAGTCCGATCCGACCGACCCAGAACGGATCGCCCAACGGGCGGCAGAACGGGAATTGAAGCTGAAGGTGGCAATAGGAGTGGGCCTCAGCACGGTGCTGCTGATCGGATCCCTGCCGATGATGCTGGGGCGGGAGATCCCCGGCCTGCCCCCCTGGCTGCAGGATCCGTGGTTGCAGTTGCTGCTGACGGCGCCGGTGCAGTTTTGGGTGGGCCAGCCTTTTTATCGTGGCGCCTGGGCGGCTTGGCAGCGACGCTCGGCGGATATGAATACCTTGGTAGCTTTGGGAACGAGCGCCGCTTTTTTCTACTCCCTTTTTCCAACCCTCTTTCCCAACTTCTTCCACCAGCAGGGCCTGCACCCGGATGTGTACTACGAAGTGGCGGCGGTGGTCGTCACCCTGGTGCTGGTGGGCAAATGGATGGAGCAGCGGGCCAAGGGGCAAACCTCCGAGGCCATTCGCAAGCTGATCGGGCTGCAGCCGAAAACGGCAAGGGTCATCCGCGACGGGGTGGAGCAGGATATCCCGATTGCGGCGGTGCAGGTGGGGGATCGCATCCGGGTGCGCCCCGGTGAGAAGGTGCCAGTAGACGGGGTGATCCTGGAAGGATCCTCCAGCCTGGACGAGTCGATGGTGACGGGCGAGAGCCTGCCGGTGAGCAAGTCGGCAGGAGATGAGGTTATCGGGGCCACCCTCAACCAGACGGGCAGCTTTGTGATGGAAGCGCGGCGGGTGGGCAAAGATACGCTTCTGGCCCAGATCGTGCGCCTGGTGCAGGAGGCCCAGGGATCCAAAGCTCCCATTCAACAGGTGGCGGATCGGGTGACGGCCTGGTTTGTGCCGGCGGTGATCGGGGTAGCCATCCTAACTTTTGTGCTCTGGTGGGGGCTGGCGGGCAATCCGACGCTGGCTTTGGTGAACACCATTGGGGTGCTGATCATCGCCTGCCCTTGTGCGCTGGGGTTGGCCACCCCCACCTCGATCATGGTGGCGACGGGGCGGGGGGCAGAACTGGGGATCCTGGTGAAGCGGGCCGAAAGCCTGGAATGGCTGGCCCATCGCCTGGGCACAGTCGTCCTGGACAAAACCGGCACCCTCACCGAAGGCCGTCCCAGCGTCACCGAGATCTGGACGCCAGGATCTTCCCCCCTAGCCCTGTTGCGCCTGGCAGCGGTGGTGGAACAACACTCGGAACATCCGCTGGCCCAGGCAGTGGTGCAAAAAGCCGAAGCCGAAGGCATCTCGATCCCGCCGGCCCAGCACTTTCAGGCAAAAGTGGGCGAGGGGGCAGAAGCCTGGGTGGAGGATCAGTGGGTCGGCATCGGTCGGCTGAGCTGGTTGCAGGCGATGGGGATCGCTTGGGATCCCTCTTGGTTGGAGCGGGTTCAGACCTGGGAAAGCCAGGGCAAAACGGTGATCGGCGTGGCGCAATCCCACCGTCTGGTGGGGCTGTTGGCCATTGCCGACCCCATTAAACCCACCTCCCCTGTAGCGGTGCGCCAGCTTCAGGAGATGGGCCTGGAGGTGATCCTGCTGACCGGGGATAACCCCACCACCGCCCAGGCCATTGCTCGGCAGGCAGGCATTCGCCGGGTGATCGCCCAAGTCCGCCCTGAGCAAAAGGCAGCCTATATTCGCCAGCTCAGACGGCCCCGCCACCGGGTAGCGATGGTGGGAGATGGCATTAACGATGCGCCGGCACTGGCAGAAGCCGATGTGGGGATCGCCATCGGGACGGGCACCGATGTGGCCATAGCCGCCAGCGACATTACCCTGATATCCGGCGATTTGCGGGGCGTGGTTACCGCCATTCAACTTAGCCGCGCCACCCTTGCCAACATCCGCCAAAACCTCTTCTTCGCCTTTATCTACAACACGCTCGGGATCCCGATTGCCGCCGGGGCGCTCTACCCCTTCACCGGTTGGCTGCTCAACCCCATGCTGGCGGGGGCGGCCATGGCCTTGAGCTCTGTTTCCGTAGTGGCTAATGCCCTGCGGCTGTGGCATTTTCGGCCCTCACCCCCAACCCCTCTCCCTGGGGGAGAGGGGAGCTAGGGATCAAGGCAGGGGGCCGGGGCTATCCCCCCAGGGGGGCTTGGTGAACGGCAGGCGGCAAGCTAACCTAAGAAGCTCGGGCAGACTGGGGAAAGCGCGGTGCAAATCCGCCACTGTGACGCAACTGTGATGGGATCCCTCCCTCAGCCAGAACACCCACCTGCCCTTGTCCTGTACCCCTTGCGATTCACAAGGAACGGAGTTTTTTGTGTTGGATGTCCTCAGTTTTTCCCCTCCCCGTGCGGTTGGGCAGTTTTCTTCTCCTGCCTTGCCCCTGTTGCTCATCGGCCATGGATCCCGTGACCCTGAAGGGCAGCAAGCCTTTCTGGAGCTGGCCCAAGTTTATCAATCCCTCACCCCCCATCGGCCGGTGATCCCCTGCTTTTTGGAGCTAGCCCAGCCCAGTATTGCCCAGGGGGTGGAACAATGCTTGGCCCAAGGGTGGCAGGAGATCGTGGCCCTGCCGCTGCTGCTTTTTGGGGCGCGCCACAACAAGTTCGACGTGACGGTGGAGCTGGATCGTCTGCAGGCCCTCCACCCGCAGTTGCGCATCCACTACGGCGGGCCGCTGGGGATCCGGGTCGAGATCTTGCAACTGTTGCGGGAGCGATTGGCCACTCTGCTGGCTGCCCAGCCGCAGCAGATCCCAGGGGCGGAAACGGTGTTGCTGTTTGTCGGTCGCGGCTCCAGCGATCCCGAAGCCAACGCCGAAGCCTGTAAGCTGGCCCGGCTGCTTTGGGAAGGATCCGGGTTTGCTGCCGTGGAAACCTGCTTTATCGGCATCACCCATCCCCGCCTGCCGGTGGGTCTGGAGCGGGCCCTCTCTTGGCAGCCGCGCCGGGTGGTTGTGCTGCCCTATTTTCTCTTTACAGGGGTGCTGGTGAAAAAAATCGAGGCGGCGGTGGAAGAACGGCGACGCCAATACCCCGAGATCGACTGGCTGATGCTGCCGGAATTGGGCCTTGTGGACGCGGTGCTGCACAGCCTGCAGCAACTGGAGCAGGAAGCTCTCCAGGGCCAAACCCTGATGAACTGCCACCTCTGCAAGTTTCGCCTGGCGGTGAGCGCAGAGCTGGGAGCGGGGCATACTCATCACCATGACCATGACTCCCATGGGCACGGATCCCATCACCATCACTCTCACCATCACCACAACCACGGCCATACCCCCGCAGCAGCAGCGGATCCCTGGGCCGAATTGCAGAGCTACCACCAGCGGGCTTGGCAAGTGCCCTAAGCGAGAAACAGAGGCTGCCGGCGGGATAAACTGAGATGCAGGCAGGCGATCTGTGAACCTGACCTCTGGTTCTCCTGCTCCGGTGGTTCTGCTAGCGAAAAAACAGAAACGATGATGTTCTCCCGCTCCTCTTGGGTCTCAGGTGCCGCTGCCGCGGGGAGCGGGATCTTTGTCTTCGCGTTGGTGGTGGGCCTGCTGGATCAGATCCTGCCGACCCTGCCCAAGGTTTCCCTGTCCTTGGCCGGGATCCCTGGGCTCCTGGCTGCAATTGGGGCCTCCTACGGGGTTTGGCGGCTGGTTCAGATGGGTCTGCAGTCGCATTCCTGGCCTGACTTTCGAGAATCGCTGTTGGCGGCTGTGTCTCCCTTTGATCCCGCCGATTATGGCGACAACCCTCGGCAACCCGAGGAGGATTCTCTCCCTTTGCAGTCGGTTGACGAGGATCCTCAAACCCAGATCCGCGATCGACAAATTCTTGATCAAGCTGAGCAGCAGACGGAAACTGAAACCGAAGTAAGCGAACACACTCAAGTAAGACTGCAGGGCGAGCAGCACCAGGATCAAGCTTCGCAGGCCAAGGCCCAACAGTTGCAGCCCCTACAAGAATTGTCATCACCTTCTTCCCCAAGCCCTGAGTCGGCAAAACCCACACCAGAGCCAGAGCTCAACCAAAAACTTCGCCAACTCCAGATGCAGGTCGCCACTCTGAAAATAGAACTGGAACTCCAAGAAATCCAACTGCAGCAGTTGGAGGTGAGGCGGACTCGGCTTCAGCAGCAGAAGCAGAAACTCAAGCACGTTCTGCGTCGCACGGCGTCCGAAAATCAAAGGCTGCGCTTCTTACAGGAGCAAAAAGCCCGGCAACTGGAGCAAACTCAGCAAGAGCTGCAAGCTTTGCGGGAGTCCTACCGCGCCTTGCAAGTTCTACAGGAAATAAGCTCCACCCTAACCCAAAACCCATCTCACGAAAGGGCGGAAACGGAGTCCTCTGGATCCTCCGACTAGCCGACCCGCTTTAGAACAAATACACTCCCCTCGCTGCCCCGACCCAGCCGCAAGTCTTCATCCAAATAGGTGATATCCAGCCAACCCGTTGGCTCGCGGCGGCGAACGTCGATCTGCACCGCCGGGATCCGTTTGGGATCCCGCTCGAGCAGATAGAGAAAACTCTCGATCTCGTAGCTCATCAAGGCCTGGGATCCGAGCACCAAGCGCTCGAAAATGACCCTGACCCGGCATTCCGACTCTGGGTAGAAGCGGGCCGCCACCGCCACAACTCCCCGGGGCAGCCAAGCCTGCAGCCAGCCGGATCCCTGGATCTCCGCCACGTTAAAGACCCGCCCAGCTTTGGCCCGAATGCACTGGTAGATCTCGCCGGTGGTCAGAAGGGGCAACTGGGCCAGCCGCAGCAGGTCTGTGCTGGTGGTAAATAGGGTAAGCCAGTTCCCCTCCAACTGTTCAGGAACAGAGGTTGGCCTGGGGGTGGGGTTGAGCGCCTCCAAAGCAGCAATGTGAGACAAGATCTGGGCTTTCTGGTCAGGGGAAACCTTCCGGCCTCGGTCAGCCCCCTCCAGCAGGCGCAACAGGGCCAGCTTTTGCTCAGCCAAAGACTCAGGCATGGGCACACTCCACAGGCACCGGCCCTATTCTAGAGAACACGGGATCCCTCTGCCCTCAACCCTCCGCTTCCACCGGCTTCAGATTTAGATTTATTAGATCCGCCACCTGCTCGTACCCCAAGCCGGCCCGCACCAGCAGCGGCTCCGGCCCCGTGAGATCGATCACCGTCGAGACCTGGGCCCGATAGGGAGCCTCGTCATCCAGCACCAAATCCACCTGTTTCTCCAACTGTCGCATTTCCTCGGCGGTAAAGATTCCCCCCTCTTCCCAATCCCCAGCAGAGTCAAAACCCACCTCCAAAGAGCCGACGGGATCCCCGCCCAGCTTGGCCGAGGTGGAGACGATGGGATTGCCCAGCTCGGCCAACAGCGCCTGACAGATGGCCGAATCGGGCACGCGGATGCCGGTGGTTTTCCGCTTGGGATCCATGACCAACTTGGGCACCAGCTTGGTGGCCGGCAGCAAAAACGTAAACGGGCCCGGGATCAGCCGCCGCATCAGCCGATAGGCGGGATCGCTCACTTGGGCATACTGGGCAATTTGGGAAAGCGAAGGGCACAAAAAGGTGAGGGGCTTGTCGTTGGAAAGCCGCTTGAGACGCCTTACCCGCTCCACCGCCTGCTTGTGGGTGACATCGCAGCCAATGGCATAGACCGTATCGGTGGGGTAAAGCATGACCGCCCCTTCCCGCAGAGCGGCTGCAATCCGTTGGATGGAACGGGCCTGGGGATGCTGTGGATGGAGCTTAAAATACTCGGCCATTCGGGAGAAAAAAGCAAAACCTCAAGACTCGGAGCGGCTAGGGCTTTCCACCACTTCCGCAACTCCCCCAGAACGAGGGGTAGGCGGCACCGACAGGGATCCCTGCGGCCAATCTTTTAGCCGTTGCATCAGCGCTTGAATATGCAGACGAGGCAAATAGGGCCAGTCGCCTGCTTCCTCCAAATCCTGAAGCACCCGATAGAGCTCTTGCCGGGTGTTGGGCAAAGACTCTCGGAAGGCCCCCTCCAAAATCGTGCGGTGCAGATCCTCCAACAACCGCAGGAGCATCAACAGCTCCACACAAGCTCCCGCCCTCGCCTGGGCCGCCTGCTCAATGGCCAACTTGATCTGGCGCAAATCGGGGGGCAGATCCTCCGCCGAGATATACATAGCCGCTCATCTCTGAGTTTTGGGAAGGCAGGGGCACTCCTATTCTAAGATTCTCCTGCCCCCGAACTGGCTGGATTTTGCTAGCCGCCGCGGGTCGATGGAGATCCGGATCCCGGCCCAGGCACTGCCACACCCGCTGCAACAAGGGCTCCAGCCCCTGCCTGGCAACCGCCGAGATGGCCGATACCGGGGCACCGGCAGCCATTGACAGCCGCTGGGTGCGCTCGCTCACCTCCTGGGGCTCAAGGGCATCGATCTTGTTCAAAACCACAATCTGCGGCTTGTCGCTTAGCCCGTGGCCGTAGGCGCGCAGCTCCTGCTGAATGATTTGGTAATCCCTGACGGGATCTGCTGCTGTGCCGTCCACCAGGTGGATCAACACCCGCGTGCGCTCCACATGGCGCAAAAAGTCGTGGCCCAACCCCACCCCTCGGTGTGCCCCCTCGATCAGTCCGGGAATGTCGGCAAACACCACCCCATCCCCGGCAGGATGGGGCACCACTCCCAAATTGGGCTGCAGGGTGGTGAAGGGGTAATCGGCGATCTTGGGCCGGGCGGACGAGACCACCGAGATCAGGGTGGATTTGCCCGCATTGGGCATACCGACGATCCCCACCTCGGCAATGAGCTTTAGCTCCAGGCGCAGGCGTCGCCGCTCTCCCGGTTGGCCCCTGGTAAATTGGCGGGGAGCCCGATTGTGGTTGCTGAGAAAATGGGCATTGCCCAGGCCGCCTTTCCCGCCCCGAGCCACCAGCAGCCGATCCCCGGGCTGCACCAGATCCCCCAGCAGCTCGCCGGTCTCTGTGTCGAACACCATTGTGCCGCAGGGCACCCGCACCAGCCGATCCGCACCACTGGCGCCACTGCGATGGTTGGGCCCCCCTTTGGCCCCATGTTCTGCCTTGATCACCGGCTGAAAGCGAAAATCCAACAAGGTCTGCAGGCCGGGATCTGCCACCAGGATCACCGAGCCGCCCCGTCCTCCATTGCCCCCTGAGGGCCCTCCGGCGGGCACATACTTTTCCCGGCGAAAGGCAACAATGCCATCTCCGCCGTTCCCCGCCTGCACTTCAATTTCCGCCTGGTCGATAAAGTGCAATCGCCCCTCTCCCACCTGTGGCCCTCTCTCTCTAGCTTGGCAGGATCGCGAGGAAGTTTGCCACAAAAGCTGCCCTCTTAAGCTACTATAGTATTTCCCAAGCCATTGCCTGTCCCGCCTGGGAGGGTGAGCGAGTATGGGAGCTGTTCCTTACAAGTTCAACTGCTAATTCGCATCAACTGCTCTGCTGTTACACCCCTATGAGTCGATTCACCGCTGCTGCCGATGTAGGTTTCACCACCGAGGACTTTGCCGCCCTCTTGGATAAGTACGACTATCACTTCAGCCCTGGCGAAATTGTAGCTGGCACGGTATTTTCGGTGGAGCCGGGCGGTGCGTTGATCGATATTGGGGCCAAGACGGCTGCCTTCCTGCCTTTGCAGGAGATGTCCATCAGCCGGATAGAGGATCCGCACGAGGTGCTGCAGCCGGGAGAGACGCGCGAGTTTTTTATCCTCACCGAAGAAAATGAAGAGGGGCAACTGACCCTCTCCATCCGCCGCATCGAGTACATGCGGGCCTGGGAGCGGGTGCGGCAGCTACAAAAAGAAGACGCCACGGTGCGGGCCACCATTTTTGCCACCAACCGCGGAGGCGCCCTGGTGCGTATTGAGGGACTGCGCGGCTTTATCCCCGGCTCCCACATCAGCAGCCGCAAGCCCAAGGAAGAGCTGGTGGGCGAAGAGCTGCCCCTGAAGTTTTTGGAGGTGGACGAAGACCGCAACCGACTGGTGTTGAGCCATCGCCGCGCCCTGGTGGAGCGGAAGATGAACAAGCTGGAGGTGGGCGAGGTAGTGGTCGGCACGGTGCGCGGCATCAAGCCTTACGGTGCCTTCATCGACATTGGCGGCGTCTCTGGCTTGCTGCACATTTCCGAGATCTCCCACGAGCATGTCGACACGCCTCACAGCGTCTTCAACGTCAACGACGAAGTGAAGGTGATGATCATCGACCTAGACGCAGAACGGGGTCGCATCTCGCTGTCTACCAAGCAACTGGAGCCCAATCCCGGCGACATGCTGCGAGATCCCAAGCTGGTTTACGAAAAAGCAGAAGAAATGGCGGCCAAGTACCGCGAGCAACTGCGGGCTGCCAAGCAAGGACAAGTCGAGGAGGCGCCGCTGGAGGTTTCGGAAGAGGAGCTGGAATACGCGGCTGCGGCGGTGGAGTAAAGCCATCTTGCGGAGAGCCTTCGGCGGCCAAGGCTTGCCGGTTTGTCTCTCCCTTAGCCTAGCTGGGATCCCTGGCCAAGAGGGGTGTCGGGTGCGGGTACAGCAGCGGTGAGAGTTTGCTTGTCCATGAGCGTTTGCGGCTACCTCTACACGCCCGCCCATGCCTCTTGGCCAGACCAGGAGCTGGCCTGGTTGAAAGCACACGGGGCCGATCCCATCTGGCACGACTGGGGATCCCGCATCCATCTGGAAGAGCTGTTGCAGGGCATTGCCGCCGGATCGGTGCAGCAGGTGCTGCTGGTGCGCCTGGCGGATCTGGGGGATCGAGTGGAGGAAGTCCACCAACGGCTATTGCAGATCCAACAAGCGGGGCTCCGCCTCAGCTTGGTCAACGAGTCCGGCCTGCACACCCCCAGCGCTGCTGCCGATTGGATCCCGCTGCTGGCCGAGCTCCCCCATCAATTGCAGAGCCGCCGCCTCTGCTGCAGCCAAGCCCAAAACCGTCTAGCGGGCAAGCCTCCCCCTGGGCCTGCCCCCTTTGGCTACCGCCGCGAAGGGGATCGCTACGCGCTGGATCGCCGCCAAGCCCCCATTGTTCAGGATTTTTTCCAGCACTTTCTTCTCTACGGATCCTTGCGCCAGGCGGTGCGCTTCATCGCTGAAAAACACCACAAGCGCATTTCGGTGGCCACCGGGCGCAACTGGCTGCTCAACCCGGTCTATCGTGGAGATCTGGCCTACGCCGACGGCACCGTTCTGCGCGATACCCACCCGGCTCTCCTCAGCCGCGCCGAGGCCGCCCAGATCGATCGCTGGCTCAAACGCAACCAAAAGATCCCGCGCCGCAGCGCCAGCGCCCCCCGCGCCTTGGCCGGCCTAGTCCATTGCCGCGTCTGCGGCAGCCTTCTGCGCATTGTGCAAACCACCCCTCGCAAGGCCAAGAAGAACGGCTCCTCCTACCTCTACCTGCGTTGCCAAACCTGTCGCTACAGCCTCCACTACGCCGCCGTTCTGCAGGAGGTGATCCGCCAAGTCTGCCAACAGCTCCCCCAGCGGGCCCAAAACCTGGATCGGCAGGCCCTGGATCAAACCCGCCAACAGCTCCAAGCCCAGATCCAAGCCAACAGCGAGCGGCTGCGACAACTGGAGGAGCTGCAGCAATCTGGACTAATGGACGAACCTGCCCTGGCCCAGCGCTGCTACCAGTTGCGGGCGGAAACGGCCCGCTTGGCCCAAAAGCTGGAACAGCTCCCCCCCGCCAACTTCCTCCAGATTGCCCAAACTCTCTCCATCCCGCCCTTCTGGCAAGACCTCAGCGAGAGTGAGCGCCGCGCCTACCTGCGGGAATTCCTGCGCAGGGTTGAGGTGGATTCTACAGGGGCCGTGCAGATGACCTTTGCCTTCGATCCCTAAGGGATCCCTTTTGAATTGCCGATTCCGCCGCTCCTCTGGACATTGAGACAATTCTTGAGACCCGCCCTCACACCGGGAACAGGGATCCCGCCAGCCGTCTCCATCGGGTTGACGGGAGGACGTTTGTCGTCAGCGCTCGTCAGAGGCGAGGAGAGAGGCATCATTTGCTTTTGATCTACTTTTATACAAAAACAAAAAACAAAAGCTGATAAACAGCTAAAATCTAGCTCTAAAAATCTTTTGGACGGAATTTTGTCTGTCCAGCGATTTAGGAAACTCCTTTAACCTGTTTTAGACTTCCCTTAACTCTTCTTAACACTTCTCAGGAGGTGGATGGGCTGCCGATAATGGCCTTTGCCAGGCTTGTGGAGGAACGTGCTGTGAAGTTGGCAGTTTACGGAAAGGGTGGGATCGGCAAGTCCACCACCAGTTGCAACCTCTCGGTGGCTTTGGCCAAGCGGGGCAAAAAGGTTCTGCAGATCGGCTGTGATCCCAAGCACGACAGCACCTTCACCCTGACCGGCTTTTTGATCCCCACCATCATCGACACTCTGGAGGCCAAGGGCTACCACTACGAAGACATCTACCCGGAGGACGTGATCTACCGCGGCTATGGCGGCGTAGATTGCGTCGAGGCAGGCGGTCCACCGGCGGGGGCCGGCTGTGGCGGCTATGTGGTGGGGGAGACCGTCAAACTCCTGAAGGAGCTAAATGCTTTCGATGAATACGACGTCATTCTCTTCGACGTGCTGGGGGACGTGGTGTGCGGCGGCTTTGCTGCCCCCCTCAACTACGCCGACTACTGCGTGATCGTGACCGACAACGGCTTTGACGCCCTCTTTGCCGCCAATCGCATTGCCGCCTCGGTGCGGGAGAAGGCCAAAACCCGCAAGCTGCGGCTGGCCGGGTTGATCGGCAATCGCACCAGCAAGCGGGATCTCATCGACCAATACGTCTCGGCAGTGCCCATGCCCGTGCTCGAGGTGTTGCCACTGGTCGAGGACATTCGCATCTCGCGGGTGAAGGGCAAAACCCTCTTCGAGATGGCAGAGACGGATCCCAGCCTGGAGCCCGTCTGTCAGTACTACCTGAACATCGCCGACGAGCTGCTGGCCCGCCCGGAGGGGATCGTGCCCCGGCCTGCCGAGGATCGGGAGCTGTTTGCCCTGCTTTCGGACTTTTACAAAACCCCCGTGCGGGAGCCGGCGCTGGTGTAAGGGATCCTAAGCCTGCCAGCTTGCCGGTGTGTCTAAAAGTGAAGCAATTGTTTCGAAAAACCGTCGCAAACCTTATCAATTCGTTGTCTGGCCCGCTTTCCACTCCAAGATGGATTGTGCAGGAAATCCCTCTTGAGGACATGGCAGAGGAGTTGGATATGCAAGCACAAGCGCAACCCACCGTGGTGATTACCGGAGCTTCTTCCGGCGTCGGCCTGTATGCGGCTTTGGCTTTGGCCAAGCGGGGCTGGCACGTGGTGATGGCCTGTCGGGATCTGGACAAAGGCCGGCGGATGGCCCAGCAGGTGGGGATCCCCCAGGGCAGCTACACCTTGATGCCGATCGATCTGGCCAGCCTGGCCAGTGTGCGGCAATTTGTCGAGCAATTTCGCCAGTCGGGCCGCTCTCTGGATGCCCTGGTGTGCAACGCCGCCATCTACATGCCCTTGCTCAAGCAGCCCCTGCGCAGCCCGGAGGGCTATGAGCTGACCATGGCCACCAACCACCTGGGGCACTTCTTGCTCTGCCATTTGATGCTGGAGGATCTGAAGCGCTCCACTTACCCGGATCGGCGGCTGGTGATCTTGGGCACCGTCACCCACAACCCCAAGGAGCTGGGGGGCAAGATCCCGCCCCAACCCCACCTGGGGGATCTGCGGGGTTTTGCCCAGGGTTTCAAGGAGCCGATCAGCATGGCCGATGGCGGCAAGTTCGATCCCGTCAAGGCCTACAAAGACAGCAAAGTCTGCAACATCCTCACCATGCGGGAGCTGCACCGCCGCTTCCACGAGAGCACCGGCATCACCTTCCTCTCCCTCTACCCCGGCTGCGTGGCGGAAACAGGCCTCTTCCGCCATCACTATCCCCTGTTCCAAAAGCTCTTCCCCTGGTTTCAAAAAAACATCACCGGTGGCTATGTCTCCCAGGAGCTGGCCGGCGAGCGGGTGGCCCAGGTGGTGGCGGATCCCGAGTTTCGCCAGTCAGGGTTCTACTGGAGCTGGGGCAACCGGCAACGCAAGAATGCCAAGCCCTTTAACCAAGAAGTCTCGGACGAAGCAGGGGACGAGGCCAAGGCCAAGCTGCTCTGGGATCTGAGCGAAAAATTGGTGGGCGTGCCCCAGTTGGTCGCCCTCTAGCTTGACAAACCCTTTTCTAGGAGCCGACGATGACTGCTGCTGTGGATACTTCCAATACCCTCCACTTTCAATGCGAGACCGGCAACTACCACACCTTCTGCCCGATTAGTTGCGTGGCCTGGCTCTACCCCAAAATCGAAGACAGCTTCTTTTTGGTGATCGGCACCAAAACCTGTGGCTACTTTTTGCAAAATGCCATGGGGGTGATGATCTTCGCCGAGCCGCGCTATGCCATGGCCGAGCTGGAAGAGGGAGATATCAGCGCCAAGCTCAACGACTACGAGGAGCTGAAGCGGCTGTGCCTGCAAATCCAGCGGGATCGCAACCCCAGCGTCATCGTCTGGATCGGCACCTGCACCACCGAGATCATCAAAATGGATCTGGAGGGCCTGGCACAGAAGCTAGAGGCCGAGATCGGGATCCCGATTGTGGTGGCGCGGGCCAACGGCCTCGACTACGCCTTTACCCAGGGGGAAGACACGGTGTTGGCTTCCATGGCCCAGCGCTGCCCGGAGCAGGTGCAGGAAGAGGAGCGGGAGACGCGGGGCGGCCTGCAGGCCCTTTTCTACGGGCTGCGCTCCGGCAAAAAGAAAGAGGAAGAGGGCTTCCACCCCCACCCGCCGCTGGTCATCTTCGGCTCCGTGCCGGATCCGGTGGTTACCCAACTCACTCTGGAGCTGAAAAAATACGGGATCCGCGTCTCCGGCTGGCTGCCGGCCAAGCGCTACGGGGAGCTGCCGGCCATCGAGCCGGGCACCCATGTGGTGGGGGTGAATCCTTTCCTCAGCCGCACCGCCACCACGCTGGTGCGCCGCAAAAAGGCCAAGCTCATCCCTGCTCCTTTTCCCATCGGGCCAGATGGCACCCGCGCCTGGATCGAAGCCATTGCCCGCGAGCTGGGGATCCCGACTCCAGGCCTGGCAGAGCGGGAAGCGGAAGTGTGGCGCCACCCCCAAGTTCAAGAGTACCTGGGCCTGCTGCGGGGCAAGAGCGTCTTCTTCATGGGGGATAACCTGCTGGAGGTCTCCCTGGCCCGCTTCCTGGTGCGCTGCGGCATGACGGTGCAGGAAATCGGGATCCCTTACCTCGACAAGCGCTACCAAGCCGCCGAGCTGGCCCTCTTGGAGCGCACCTGCGAGGAGATGGGGGTGCCCAAGCCCACCCTGGTGGAGAAGCCGGATAACTACCACCAACTGCAGCGCATCAAAGCCCTGCAGCCGGATCTGGTGATCACGGGCATGGCCCACGCCAACCCCCTCGAGGCCCGCGGCATCACCACCAAATGGTCGGTGGAGTTTACCTTTGCCCCGATCCACGGCTTCGGCAACACCCAGGCGCTGCTGGAGTTGGTCACCCGCCCGCTGCGGCGCAACGCCGCCCTCAAAGGCTTGGGCTGGGAACAGTTGGTACGCGAAGAAGCTTCTGTCTAGCCCTCTGGCTCCTCGTTGTCGAAGAGCAAGCCGTCCAGGTGATCCGGAAGTTGCTGCCGGTCGATCCAGACCATGCCCGCCAAAATCGCCTCGGCCTCATTTTGGAAGTAGCCGTAGGCTTTGGCAGCAGGCTCCACTGAGCCATCCTGACGTAGCCGCTGGCAGCAAAAGATAAACCCCTTGTCGGTAGTTTGGGTGGTGATGCGCCAGTTGCGGTGGATGTGCTCGGCCATGGTCGGGGATCCCAATGCAGCAAGGGAGCTCCCTCACCCCCAACCCCTCTCTCAAGGGGAGAGGGGAGAAAAACCCTAGAGCGTGCGCAGCACCTCTCGCGCTGCCTCTAGGGTTCTCTCCACATCGGCCTCGGTGTGGGCCAGGGAAGTGAAGCCGGCCTCAAATTGCGAGGGCGCCAGATACACCCCCCGCTCCAGCATGCCGCGGTGGAAGCGGGCAAACTTCTGCAAATCCGAGCGCTTGGCCTCCTCGTAGTTGCGCACCGGGCCGGCGGTGAAGAAAAAGCCGAACATGCCGGGCAAATAGCCCCCGCACATCTCATGACCGGTCTCTTGTGCAATCTGCAGCAGCCCCGTCGCCAACTGCTCGGTAATCCGCTCCAGATACTCATAGGTACCGGGTCGGCGCAAGATGTCCAGAGTGTGGATCCCGGCCGTCATGGCCAGGGGGTTGCCGGAGAGGGTGCCCGCCTGGTACATGGGCCCCGCCGGCGCCACCATCTCCATAATCTCCCGCCGACCGCCGTAGGCCCCCACCGGCAGGCCGCCGCCGATCACCTTGCCCAGGGTGGTCAAATCGGGGATGACGCCAAACTTGGCCTGCACGCCGCCGTAGCTGATGCGAAAGCCGGTCATCACCTCGTCAAACACCAGCAGGGCGCCATACTTTTGCGTCAGCTCCCGCAAACCCTCCAAAAAGCCCGGCTGCGGCGGAATGAAGCCGGCATTGCCCACCACCGGCTCCAGGATCACGCCGGCAATGGAGTCGGGATACTGCTCAAACAGAGCCTTGACTGCCTCTAGGTCGTTGTAGGGGGCGGTCAGCGTGGCACTGGTGGCAGCCTTGGGCACCCCCGGCGAATCTGGCAGGCCCAGCGTGGCTACCCCCGAGCCGGCCTTGACCAAAAACATGTCCGCATGGCCGTGGTAGCAGCCCTCGAACTTGATCACCTTTTCCCGCCCGGTGTAGGCCCGCATCAGGCGCAGCGCCGCCATGCAGGCTTCGGTGCCGGAGTTGACAAAGCGCACCATCTCCACGCTGGGCACCGCCTCGATCACCCGCTCGGCCAGCTCGTTTTCCAAAACGCAAGGGGCGCCAAAGCTGGTGCCTTTCTCCAGGGCCCGCCGCAACGCCTCGATCACCTCGGGGTGGGCGTGGCCGACAATCGCCGGCCCCCAACTGCCGATGTAGTCGATGTACTGGTTGCCATCCACATCCCAGGCGTAGGCGCCGGCAACGCGGTCGAAGACGACGGGATCCCCGCCCACCGACTTAAAGGCACGCACCGGAGAGCTGACGCCCCCCGGCATAAGCTGCTGCGCCCGTGCAAAGATCTGCCTGGAGCGGCTGGTGTTAAACGAGCGAGTGGGGAGAGTGCTGGTCATACTGGGAGCTGTTCAACGCATCTTCTAGGCTAGCAGGCAAGGAGACCTGCTGGTGGACTGCTGCCCTCTCTTTTGGTTTTAGTTACTTGGGCTTCCTTCTGGGGGATCCACCCACCGCCCATCGGCTTTGATGAGCTCGATCAGCGCCTGGACGCCCTCCGACTCGGGCACCTTCTTCACCTCCTCCTTTCCGCGGTAGAGGGAGATGTAGCCGGGGGTTTTCCCCACATAGCCGTAGTCGGCGTCGGCCATTTCCCCCGGCCCGTTGACGATGCAGCCCATGACGGCAATGTCGAGGCCCACCAGGTGCTGGGTTGCGGCCCGCACCTTCTGCAGTACTTCCTCCAAGTTGAAGAGGGTGCGGCCACAGGAGGGGCAGGCCACATATTCCACCATGGTTTTGCGCAGGTTGAGGGCCTGCAAGATGCCGTAGGCCACCGGGATCTCTTTTTCCGGGGCTTCGGTTAGGGAAACCCGAATGGTGTCACCGATCCCCTCGGCCAGAAGCGTCCCGATCCCCACTGCCGATTTGATGCGGCCATATTCTCCATCGCCGGCCTCGGTCACCCCCAAGTGGAAGGGGTAGTTCAGGCCCAAGGCATCGAAGCGGCGGGCCGCCAGCCGGTAGGCCGCCAACATCACCTGCGGACGGGAAGCTTTGAAGGAAAGAACTACGTTGTGGAAGTCTTGCTCGGCGCAAATCTCGGCATATTCTAGGGCCGACTCCACCATGCCCTCTGGAGTGTCTCCATACATGAAGAGCATGCGCTCGGCCAGGGATCCGTGGTTGACGCCGATGCGCAGGGCTTTGTTCTGAGCTTTGAGGGTCTGCACCAGGGGGGTGAAGGTTTCGCGGATCTTATTGCGGATGGCCTCCAGTTCGGCTTGGGTGTACTCGGTGCGACCGGGCTGCGGCTTTTCCAGGACGAACAGACCCGGGTTGATGCGCACCTTGTCCACGTATTGGGCGACCTCCAGGGCGATCTTGATGCCGTTGTGGTGGACATCGGCCACCAGCGGCACCGGCTTGTAGGTTTGGATCAGCTTGCTCCGAATCGCCTCCATCGCCTTGGCATGGGCCATGCTGGGAACGGTAACCCGCACGATCTCCGAGCCCGCCTCGTGCAGACGACGGATGGCCGCCACCGCCGCATCGATGTCGAGAGTGTCTTCGTTGATCATGGACTGCACCACCACCGGGTGCTGGCTGCCGATCAACACGTTGCCTACGGCTACGGTGCGGGTAGGACGACGGGGGTAGACCGGTTCTGGGTAGGGCTGCTGAGAGGGCGCGTTGGGCCGATCTAGAGTCTGCATGGCTTGCTAAAAAAGGGCTGCTCTAGCTTGATTGTAGGCCGAAATGCCAGCAAGACCGAGGATCTCCCCGCTTGGCCCACAGCTCCGACCCCCCGGCTTTGGCTAAAAAGCGCGGCACAGGTCTAGGGGTAGAAGGCGCAAACGAGCTGACTTCTCGGACAAATGGCGCAATAAAGAAAAGTCAAGCCAATCAACTGCCCCAGGGGAGCAGGATCACTCTCGATGAAGCCGTCCTAGCCGCACAAGCCGCACAATTTGCTAGAAACTAGGGTGTCGGTACTCCCTTTGTCAAGCTGGGCAAACTCCCCTGCCATTCTTGCCAGGGGGACGGTGGCTTTGAAGCAAGCCCGCCTGCCTTGGACGGCAACAGGGTGTCAAAGCAAAACACCCTGAGTTCCAAGATGAGCCGTATGCACCTGGGAGCTCTAGAGGGAGAGAGAGCAATCCCCGGTTAGCGGTATAACCTCGGTCTCAAAGGTTTCTAGAGAAATCCCTCCGCACGAGCAGGCAGCGTTTTGGCTAGGGCCGATAAGCAGGAATTAAAATGCTCCCCTTGGGCTGGCGCGAGGGCGTCCTTTGCGGCCAAGTCTGAGGTGGAGGCAAGCCGCCCCTGAAAACGGCACTCAAGGGCCTAGGGGAACTGTCTACAGGGAAAGAGGCAACTGCCGGCGCTGAGGGTGCTCTTGGAGCCGCTCAGCATCTGTCCTAGCGGAGAAGACAGGGCTTCAGCCATCCGATTCCGTGGGCTGATCCCTGAGGAGGTGGCTGCGAATAAAGTCTTTGGGCGTCACGCTTTCCACAAACTTATGGAAGGCCTCCCGCTCTGCCTCGTCGGCATCTTGGTTCATCGGGATCGAAGCTTCCGCAATCACCTCTTCTACGGTCCAGATGGGGGCATGGGCCCGCAAGGCAAGGGCAATGGCATCGCTGGGGCGGCAGTCGATCTCCTGCTTTTTATCGCCGCAGACTGTAACAAGCACTGCATAGAAGGTGTTGTCCAGCAGCGCGTGGATGATAACCCGCTCCAGCTTGATCCCCCAAGCTTTCCAGGAGTTCAGAATAAGGTCGTGGGTCATGGGGCGGAGGGGCTTTTGGTCGTCCAGCGCCTGCAGAATGGCGTTGGCCTCCGCTCTTCCTACCCAGATGGGTAGGGCACGCCGCTCATGGGTATCGCGCAAGATGACAATGGGAGCCTGGTTGACAGCGTCGACCGCGATCCCAGCCACATGCATCTCGATCATGAGCACTCGCCTCCAGCCTTCAGACCTCGATCGTATCCACTGGTAGCAAACTTTGGCAACACAGCATGGGCTCGGTTCGTACATCACTTGAAGTGGCCCTCATCGGTGGCACCAGCGAAAGCCGCAGCTTGGCCCACGTCCTCAGCCATGAGGGGATCCCTTGGATAGCCACCGTCACCACCGAGGGCGGAAGAAGGCTGTATCGGGATCTGCCCGGCCAGGTGGTGGTGACGCGATTTTCGCCGCCATCTTTGGCACAATTCCTACAGGAACACGGGATCCGCGTGCTGGTAGACGCTTCCCATCCCTTCGCCCAGGAGATCTCGCAACTGGCCATGCAGGTGACCGCCCAACTGGGGATCCCCTACCTGCGCTACGAGCGCCCCCCGGTGGCGTTGGATCCCTGGGTACAGGTGGCGCCGGACTGGCAGGCGGTGCTCACGGATGGCGTACTGGCGGGGCGGCGGGTGCTGCTGACGGTGGGGGTGAAGGCATTGCCCCTGTTTGGGCCCTGGCAGGATCGCTGCCAACTGTGGGCGCGGGTGCTGCCGGAGTCGGTTCCCCAAGCGGTGCAAGCCGGGATCCCTGCCGAGCGGGTGATCGGAATGCGCCTGCCCCTCAGCTTTGAGCAGGAACTGCGGCTTTGGCAGAGTCTAGATCCTCAGGTAGTCATCAGCAAGGAGTCTGGAGAAGCGGGTGGGCTGGCCGTCAAGCAGGCAGTGGCCAAAACCCTGGGGATCCCGCTGTGGGTCATCCGGCGGCCACCCTTGCGCTATCCCTGGTGCAGCCAGGATTTGACAGCGGTGGTGCAGGAGTGCAAGCGCCGACTGGCCAGAGCTCACGCTCAAACAAATCAAAACGGCTCCTCGGCGGGCAGGTCAGCCTCCCGGTCTTGACGAGATCCCAGGAGTTCGAGGCGATCTACGGCAATGACGGGTCTTTGGCGATCCTCACCGGTGGATTTGTCTTTCCAGCGATCGAACTTGAGGCTGCCGGTTACCCCAATGAGGCTGCCCTTGCGCACATATTCTCCGGCCACCTCGGCGGTGCGCCCCCACAGCTCTAGGTTGAACCAATCGGGCTTGTCTTCGCCTTTGCGGAAGCGGTTCACCGCCAAGCTAAAGGTACACACCACCCTGCCCGACTCAAAGTAGCGCACCTCCGGATCCATGCCGGCTCGCCCCACCAAGGTCACCAAGTTCAGGCTCATGGGCTTTTCTCCAGACAGTCTGCAGCTTTCAGCCTTTAGTTGTAGCGCTTGCAAGGGATCCCTGTCATCTTGGCAACGACAGTCTCAGCCGATCCCGTCAGCGGGCCGTAGGCCTTGCGGATCTGAGCTGGGGGAGAGTCTTCAGGATATCTCCCGATTCTCCTGCGGGGATCTCGGTTGATCGGGAAGAAGAATCTTTGCTCTCATGGACTGGGTGGTTGCAGGGGGGGCGCTGATCGTGTTGCAAAGATTTACAATATCAGAAGCTCCAGAGCACCTGCCGGCCTAGGCCCCTGATCCCGACAGACAGATTGCCACCGGCCAGCAAGAAGGGCTCATCACTGCAAGAGGACGCATTCAGCACCAGTTCCTATGGAATTCATCTACGCATACGCCTGGTTGATCCCCGTTTATCCGTTGGTGGCGGCTTTTTTACTCGGCTTGGGCATTTTGCTGTTCAATGCCTGGACAAGGGCCAACCGCTCTCTGGCCGCCTTCTTGAGCGTGTTCGCGACGGGAACGGCGATGGTTCACGCCTTTGCCCTCTTGGCCGGCCAAGTGCAGGGCCATGAGACCGTTCTCAAAACCCTCACCTGGGCTCAGGCGGGCTCCTTCTCCCTGGACATGGGCTTTGTGGTGGATCACTTGAGCGCCATGATGCTGGTGGTGGTAACCACGGTGGCCTTTCTGGTGCAGATCTACTCCGACGGCTACATGGCCCACGACCCTGGCTATGTGCGTTTCTACGCCTACCTGAGCCTGTTTGCCTCCTCGATGCTGGGCCTGGTGGTCAGCCCCAACCTGGTGCAAATCTATGTCTTCTGGGAGCTGGTGGGGATGTGCTCCTACCTGCTGATTGGCTTTTGGTACGAGCGGCAGGCAGCGGCGGAGGCAGCCCAGAAGGCGTTTGTCGTCAACCGGGTGGGGGACTTTGGGCTGTTGCTGGGCATTTTGGGCTTCTACTGGATTTCCGGCACGTTTGGGTTCGAGGAGCTGGCTTGCAATGTGGAGCAGATGGTGGCCAACGGCGCGGTGAGCAGCAGCTTGGTTGCCCTGTTTGCGGTGTTGGTGTTCTTGGGCCCGGTGGCCAAGTCGGCCCAGTTCCCGCTGCACGTGTGGCTGCCGGATGCCATGGAAGGCCCCACGCCCATTTCGGCCCTCATCCACGCAGCCACGATGGTGGCCGCCGGGGTGTTCCTGTTGGCGCGCATGTTCCCGCTGCTGGAAGGGATCCCACCAGTCATGGACCTCATCGCCTGGACAGGGGCTGGCACGGCCTTTTTGGGGGCCAGCATTGCCATCACCCAAAACGACATCAAAAAGGGCCTGGCCTACTCCACCATTTCCCAGCTGGGCTACATGGTCATGGCCATGGGATCCGGTGCCTATGGGGCAAGCTTGTTCCACCTGATGACCCACGCCTACTTCAAGGCGCTGCTCTTCTTGGGCTCTGGCTCTGTAATTCATGGCATGGAGGCGGTGGTGGGCCACGACCCGGTCTTGGCCCAGGACATGCGCCTGATGGGAGGGCTGCGCAAGTTCATGCCCGTTACGGCCTTCACGTTTTTGATCGGCACGCTGGCCATCTGTGGGATCCCGCCCTTTGCCGGCTTTTGGTCTAAAGATGAGATTTTGGCCGCGGTTTTTGAGCGCAACCCGGCCCTCTGGGGGGTGGGCTTCCTCACGGCGGGGATCACCGCCTTCTACATGTTCCGCATCTACTTCCTCACCTTTGAAGGGGAGTTTCGCGGCACCAACCTGAAGCTGCGGCAGGAGGTGGCCGTCAGCCAAGGCCGACCGGTGCCGGCTTTTGCCTACGCGTTTGCCGGGAAAGAGGCGGCCTATGGTCCCGGAGCCATGAACATTTACGAAAAGCCCCAGCCCAGCAGCCATCCCGAAGCTGGGGGAGAGGGACACGAAGGGCATGGCCACGCTGCCGAGCCGCATGAATCTCCGGCATCGATGACGATTCCGCTGGTGGCGCTGGCCGTTCCTTCCGTGCTGATCGGCTTGGTGGGCACTCCCTTTGCCAACTTCTTCGAGGCTTTCATCCATGCGCCTGGTGAGTCTGCAGCAGAAACTGGTTGGGCCCAGGTGGCCGCCGAGTGGCAAGCGGTGCTGGCCGGCCACTTCGATTGGGCAGAGTTTCTGATCATGGCGGGCAGCTCGGTGGGCATTGGGCTGATCGGCATTGCCCTGGCGGGTCTTATCTACTGGCAAAAACGTATTGATCCCAGCACCTTCCCCCAAAGTCTGCAACCCCTGTACTACTTCTCCCTCAACAAGTGGTACATTGACGACCTCTACGAGCGGGTCTTTGTGCGGGGCACCCGCTTTGTGGCGCGGGAGGCCTTGGAGGTGGACAGCCGCATTGTGGATGGGGTGGTCAACTTGACGGGCCTGGCGACCATGGTCGGCGGCGAAGTGATGAAATATCTGGAGAACGGCAAGGCGCAGTTTTACGCTTTGATCATCTTTGCGGCGGTGGTGGTGATGGTGGTGCTTTCTGGGGTTGGGGTCTAGCCCAGGAGCATGACTCTAGTCAATGATATGCTGGACTATACTGAAAATAATGTACAATATGTTCAGTATGGCTGCTTGGTATGGCTAGGTATGTAAAACCGAGAGAAGCGGCGGATTATTTTGGGGTGTGTCTCCACACCTTGAGGCGATGGGAACAGAAAGGCTGGATCAAAGCAATACGTACTCCATCTGGTAGGGCAAGAAGGTATGACCTCGACAGCTACATCAGAACGCCAAAGAAAGCCAAACGAGTCGTTTTGTACGCCCGAGTCAGCAGTCGAGGGCAAAAGTCAGACTTGGAGAGACAGATTGCAAGACTGGTTAACCTCTATCCTGGAGCCGAAGTGGTCGGAGAGGTTGGCGGCGGCCTCGACTTCAAAAGACCAAAGTTCCTTGCCTTATTGGAACGAGTCCGTGCAGGAGATATCGGAACGATTGTGGTCGCTCACCGGGATCGACTCTGCCGGTTTGGATTTGAGTTCGTTGAGTGGTACTGCCGTCAATACGGGTGCGAAATCTTGGTTCTCGATGACGATCACCTTTCTCCCCAACAGGAACTGGTTGAGGATATCCTCACCATCCTGCACTGCTTCAGCAGTCGGCTCTACGGACTCAGAAAATACCGGGCTGCAATCGAGAAAGATACGGATTTATCCGGAGCCAGCGCTGGCTAAAGTTTGGAAGCGGTGGCAAGCGGCGTGCCGGTACTGCTACAACCAAGCGATTGCCTATCAGCGTCAGCATGGTGCCCCAAAAACGGCCAGAAAGCTGCGGGACATCATCCTGCACTCCGACCTGCCCGGGTGGGTGAAGGACGCCCCCTGCCACATCAAGCAGAACGCGGTCGTCGAGGCGTGGTTGGCGTTCCGCCGAAGCAAAGACGCGAGGTTTCGCAGTGTGCGGGACAGGTCGCATACGCTGCAATTCAACGCCGGCAACTTTCGCAATGGGACGTGGTATCCGAAACTCACCCGAGGTTTGGCGTTCCGTGCATCCGAGGAGATGCCCAGAGAGTGGGTACGTGGAACTGAGCTAATGCGGGTGAAAGACAGATGGTATGCCATCTTTCCTGAGCCCGTGAACGAGCAGTGTTCGTTAGCAAAGGGGGTGATCGCACTTGATCCTGGAGTAAGAAGCTTCCTTACAGGGTTTGATGGGGCGGGCTTTGTAGATATCGCCAAGGGAGACTTTGGCAGGATCGTTCGGCTGTGCTACCACCTAGACGATCTGCAATCTAGGCTGAGCAAAGCGCCGAGACTCAAGCGTAGGCGAATGCGGCAAGCGGCGTTTCGTCTGCGGGAGAGAATCAGGAACTTGGTGGGCGAGTGCCATCGCAAGGTAGCGGCGTTCCTGACGGATAACTACCGATTGATATTCCTCCCCACTTTCGAGTCAGCCAAGATGGTTGCCAAGGCAGGGAGGAAGTTTGGTAGCAAGACGGCAAGGGCGATGCTCACCTGGGCGCACTATCGGTTCAAGCAGTTCCTGAAGTTTCAAGCCAAGAAGAAAAACGTGGTTGTCGTGGAAGTATCGGAAGCGTACACCAGCAAAACCTGTACCAAGTGCGGGCACATCCACACCAAGTTGGGTGGCGCAAAGGTGTTTCGATGCCCAAAGTGCAACCATAGGCTACCACGAGATTGGCAAGGCGCTCTGGGTGTTATGCTCAGGGCTTTGCGGGATACCGCCTTTCTGTTTGGACTCCGTCCGAGTAGCGCGGTCGCGTCAGCGTCGCGTAGTGACAACGGAAACGGACAGAATGCTATCGCTTCACCGCTGAGCAGTAATGCTCAGCAGTGTTCAGCGTAAATGTATCAGCTCGGTTGCTGCTGATCAAGGTTTTGCCATCAGCAGTAAACTAACCGGCTCCGACCGCCCCCCTCAATCCCCTCGTATACGGGGGGCAGGGGGGCCGGGGGGCAAGTCTTCCAAGGCAATAGGACTGTTGGTTGCCTGCGCCCTACAAACAATCGCTTTGGAGAGGCAGTGATTCACCCAAGCCTGAGAGCGTCTCTCCCTGCCAGACAGCCGCTGAGCGACCGAAGTACACGCGCCCTTGTCATTCGACTCTCCGCACAACACCGGAGCGCACCCTGCATTGCACAGTTTCTCGGATGCCACCCCGCCACTGTCCTCAACGACCTCAAGCGAGGGCAACAGCGTTGCTGCGATGGGCTTGCGGACGGCAAAGCACTTGGCGCTCCCCCAAAAGTTACCCCTGGGGTGAAGGCTTACCTTGTCACCCTGCCTGCCGAAAACTGCATCTAGGCAGCCACGCAACTGCAAGTGCATCTCTTCACACTCACCCGACACTTGAAGCAGCTCTACGGCGCCGCTGTTGAGGCCCAGATCCTGGGGCAGTTGCGCCAGCAGCTCGACTCGGCTGCTGCAAGGGAGGAGGCGGCTCTATGCCGAAGCTGTAGCCCACCTGGCGCACAGTGTGAATGAGGCGGGGTTGGTGCGGATCGCGCTCCAGTTTCTTGCGCAGGGAGAGGATGTGGGTATCGATGGTGCGGGGGTTGGCGGTGGAATCGGGCCAAGCCCGCTCCAGCAGCTCCTGCCGCGAGAGAGGATCCCCATCGGCCTGGATCAGCACCATCAGCAAGCTAAACTCCTGCGGGGTGAGGTCGATGCCTTGGCCGGCCAGGGTGACGCGCCGCTGCACCAGGTCGATTTTCAGATCCCCATACTGCAGGAAGGTGGGGGGAAGGCTGCGCCGCAGCCGACGGGTCAGGGCCTGAATGTGAGCATCCAGAAGGGGCAGACTAAGGGGCTTGGTGAGGTAGTCGTCTGCGCCTGCCTTCAGCCAAGCGATGATGTCGGCTTCCGCTCCCTGTTGGGAGAGGAGCAAGATCAACACATCGCAATGGCGATGCGCCCACCGGCATAGTTGGAGTCCGGCACGGCTGGACAGCTCCGCATCCAAAATTAAGAGGTGGACAGGCTGCTGTTGCAGCAGGGTTTTGGCTTGGCGAATGTTCTCCGCTTCCCAAACCCGGTGCCGTGCCTGTTGCAGATGCCAACCCAGCAAGCTGCGCAGATGAGGGTTGCCTTCTGCCAGCAAGATGTGCAAAGGTTGCATGGCTACTAGGTTGGATCCCGCCCTCATCATAGACAGCGGGCCACCTTCGGACAATGTTGTTCGCCCGCTACCGGTTGGACAGCCCTCTATCCAGACCATGGCCGATTCTCCATCCCCTATCTCCGAACGTAAGCAGGATCACCTGGACATTGTTTTGCGGCAGGACGTAAACGCCAGAGGGATCCGCACCGGATTTGAGCGGTTTTTCTTCGAGCACGTGGCGCTGCCGGAGCTGCTGCTGCCCGAGATCGATCTCAGTTGCCAGTTTCTGGGAAAACGCCTGCAGGCCCCTCTGCTGATTAGCAGCATGACCGGGGGGACAGACACTGCCCGGGAGCTAAACCTGTACCTGGCGGCTGCCGCTCAAGAGCTGGGCATTGCCATGGGGGTGGGATCCCAGCGGGCAGCTTTAGAACACCCGGAGCTGGCCCAGACTTACCAGGTGCGCCCAGTGGCTCCGGATATTCTGCTTTTGGCCAACCTGGGCGCTGTGCAGCTCAACTACGGCTATGGCCTGGAGCAGGCGCGACGGGCAGTGGAGATGATCGAGGCAGATGCGCTGATTTTGCACCTCAACCCGCTGCAGGAGGCGGTTCAGCCCCAGGGGGATCCCGACTGGCGCAACCTCTATCGCCGCATCGAGCAGTTGGTGAACCAGTTGCCGGTGCCGGTGCTGGTCAAGGAAGTGGGCAATGGCCTCAGCGCCCAAGTAGCCCGGCGGCTGGCCGAGTGTGGCGTGGCCGCCCTAGATGTGGCTGGGGCAGGGGGGACGAGCTGGAGCGAGGTGGAAGCCCATCGCCAGACCGATCCCCTCCAGAAACGCATTGCCCACAGCTTCCGGGACTGGGGGATCCCAACCGCCTTGGCCCTGCTGGAAATCCGCCGCTTCCTGCCCAACCTGCCCCTGGTGGCCAGCGGCGGCATCCGCACCGGCATCGATGCAGCCAAAGCCATCCGCTTAGGGGCCGATGTGGTCGGCATGGCCGCTCCCGCTCTCCACGCCGTCTCCCGAGGGCGGGCCCAGGCGGTGGTGGACAGCTTCCGAGCCGTGATCGAGGAGCTGAGGATCGCCGCTTTTTGCACCGGATCGGCCAACTTGGCGCAGCTACGGCAAGCGGCTTTGCGCTGGCAAGATACCTGGGATCCGCTGCCTCCTATCATGGAAAGGGGTTGAAATCAAATTCCTAACACCTGCCACAGGCTCACCTCCAACCCCAGGACGGCCGCCCCTGCCGCACTTGCTTGCAGCTCACAGGCTACGGCGTCGGGCCTCGGGGCGATAGTTCTCCGCAAGGAGACCCCCTCTTTCCCTGGCAAAAAAGTGCCTCTGGAAAGGCTTGGCAAAGGATATCTCCAGCCTCAGGCTTTGAAACGCCGTCTGCGAGGCCTGGGCGGTCTTGGGATCCCTTAGCTGGGGGCTGCCCCAGGAAGCCTTTAGGGAAAGTGCAACTGTCGGCTAATCCGCACCATAGGCCCCAGGCCCAATCGGGTCGGGTTGAGCGCCTGCATCTCAAACAGGGCCAGAATGTGGCGTACCTGCAGCTCTGGCCGGTTGGAATTTACCCCCATCGCCACCACCAGGCCACAATAGCCGCCCGTCTCGCGGCAACGCCGCTCCCAGCGCCTGCGAGCTTTGGCGTGCACGGGATCGTCCTCGGGAAACTCTGCAAACAGGTGCAGGTCGCGGTTGCCCGTTTGGACAATTTCCAAGTCGTAGCGGCTGCCGGCAAAGGGATCCACCCCTGTGTTAAAACAAACACCCTGGGGCCCCCCTTCGCCGCGCAGGTTTTCGATCAATTGCTTGGCCTTGGGGCGGGAGGTGCGCACGATCACCACCGGCAGCCCTTCACCCCTTGGCACCAGCTTACTCTGGGGGAGAGGATGCCATTGCCCTGTGCGGCGCAGCGCCTCTACGGTGGCCCAGGGCAGCACGCCCAGGCTAAGCTGCGCACCCTCAGGCACCAGATCATCTCGCAGCAGGGTTTGGGTGTGCTCTTCTTCGTCTCCTTCTAGCTCCAGAAGTTCTACAGCCAAGTCGGGCAAGGTGCGCACTTGCACCGAGAGGGTTTCCCCTGGGGCCTGGGGGTTGGGAATGCGATACCGCCCCTGACAGGGTTGGAAATCCTCTTCCAGCTTGCGGCGGTACTGCTTCAAAAAACGATGCAAGGCCTCCAAAGCCACCGCCACAGCCGCCGCCTCATCTTCCTGCAAAACAACGCGCAGGCCCTCGAGAGGGTGGATGGTGCCGAAGTTCGGCTCGATTTCTTCGGGATCCAGATCGGCCAAGTCCAGGTCTGATAGCTCGTTGAGTTCGGGATTGCGAGCTTGAAAGGTGAGATAGAGACAATCTTGCCTGAGGAAGGCTTCCTCCATCTCCTCGGAAGTCTCTGGTTGGCCCGCGTCCTGGCGAAACCGTTTGAGGGAGTGCAGCGAGCGATAAAAAAGAACCCCGTACTCCATCCCCAGCCGCCCCATGACCGAGACGTAGAGGGTTTCAATATCCCAGCGATTTAGCTCGATCGCCAAGATTTGGTGATCCTCTAGATAGTCCCAGGGGGCATCTTGCCAGAGGGTGAGGGCTTTGCCGGCCAGCAGCTTCGCGTAGTTCTCCGGCAGCGGCGGCGGGATCCCCTCACTGGCCTCTGCAAAGCTCTGCAGGATCTCGTCGATTAGCGGCAATTCCGGCTGGCATTCCACTTTGATGTCCAGCTCGTGCAAAATGCCGCGCAGGAAAAACTGCACCTCCCGATCCCGCACGACGACCTTTTGCGGACGAGCCGGCAAGGCAGCATTGGGCCGCTCCATAGCCATGATCAAGGTTCGCACCATCGGCTCCAAGCCGGAGCCAGCAGGCACCACCTCCATGGCCCGCACCACGCCCTGAACGCCATCCACCCATAAAATGCACTCCCCCTCAGCCAAGCCGGCGGAGATCTGGGATCCCAGGGCTAGCGAACCTGGTAGGCGGTGGCAATCCCCTTCCCATACCGAGGACACCTGGGGCAGCTTTTGCAATCGACGAACTGTAGCGGCTGGCAGACCCGACATAGACATCTAGAGCAAACAAAGGAACAAATTGGCAGATACCCTGCGCGGGGATCTGAGGGGGTGAGGATGAAGGATCCCCCTGAAGTCAATCTAACCAAACTGCCAGAGTCAAAGCTGAGTGACTGAGCCGCCTGCCAAGCTGATGGTCAGACTCGAACTGACGACCGCTCGATTACAAGTCGAGTGCTCTACCAACTGAGCTACATCAGCAATTTAGCTCTACCGATTCTAGCATTCTCTCTTGGGAAGTTGTCCCCCAGCCGCTGGCTTGCTTCGGGGGGCAAGAGGCGGGGGATGCTTTCTTGACCCAGAGGCCCACCCCCCTCCCAGAGGGAGAGGGGAAGGGAGCTTAGCCTCAACTTGGCAGGACGGCTACTGCTGCTCCGCTGCCGGTTGGGCAATGGGGGCCAAGTAGATCACCAAGGCTCCTGCGAGAAAGCCCAGGATGTTGCGCACCAGCGGGAGCCAATCCTGGGTGCGGGTGATCACCGGGCCGATGCCGAAGGCCCCAAACAAAATGAACCACAAGGGAGAGATAAGCAAAGCCCAACGCCAGTTAAACAGCTCCTCCGCGTGGCGGGGTTTGCCGGCAAACCCGAAGACGATCCCGCCCAAGATAGAGGTGAGCAGCGTCAGGATCCACTGCTCCTGCGGCAGTCCGGGCACCACACGGCAGCCCCCTTGGTGAAAACAGCGATCCAAAACGTCAACGGTTTCCAAAATGGCGCGCTGAGTGCCGTGCTCTCGCACGTAGAACTGGTTGCCGAAGCGAGATTGCAGCTCAATCCAAAAGGTACGCGGCAGGATCTCCCGCACCGCGTCTCCCACGTTAAAGGCCAGCAAGTTGCCTCCCCTGGGATCGGCCACCATCAAAACGCTGCGCTCGTTCAGGCCCCAGTACTCTTTCACTTGGCGGCCTGGGGTTTGGTCAAACTGGGTCAGCACCCGCAGCTTCCAGCCCGTTTCTTCCTCCAACCGGTTCAGATGCTCGGCCAGTTGTGCTTCCTGATTGCTGGTCAACTGATCCGCCAAATCCAAAACCGGCACCGGCGGCTGCGGCAACTCCATCTCCACCACTGGCAAAGCAGGCTGGGCCCAGAGCGGGGATCCCCCACCTAGCCAAATCCACAGCCCCAGGCAAAAGCTTGCCCCGACGCGCAGTATCCGTTGCCATCCGATGCTCATGCTGGTTCCTCTCTTGGCTGTGATGACGAGATACTGAGAACTGGTGTTAAGAAGTATTTCAAGTTCTTACAGATCCATCATGCATCGGGACAAATCGTTTGGCCAGAGGGATCCCTTTTTCTGGGTTTTCTGAGTGGCCCCCGAAAAAGTTGGCAACAGGAACAGGCTCGTGACGCAGCGTGCTGATTTTCTGGTCAATTGCCCATCCAGAGGGCATACTGGTGGCAACAATTTTGGATCCCGAGGGCGTGCATGATGAACTTCAGACGCTGGTTGGGTCTCTGCTGCGCTGGCCTGATGGCACTGCTGCTGACGGCCTGCGGCAAGGGATCCACCCCCTACGACAGCATCGTGGTCAACTTTGTCAACACGGCCACTCCCACTGAGATCGCTGCTCTTGCCAAAGCCTACAATTTGCCGCTGCGACCCAGCAGCAACAGCGCTTTTGCCCGCCAGGAGGCTATCTACCTGTTCGATGTGGATGCGGAACATCCAGGAGCCACACGGCGGCTCATCAAACGGCTCTCGCGGGAAGCCCTGGTCGAGTATGCCCACCCCAATTACCAATTTCAGGCGGCTTTTGTGCCCGACGATCCCCTCTATCCCCAGCAATGGAACCTGCGAGCCATCCGCATGCCGGAAGCCTGGGACATTTCCCAGGGAGAAGGGGTGACGGTAGCCGTGGTGGACACCGGGGTGACGCGGGTGCCGGATCTGGCCCAAACGCAATTTGTGCAGGGCTACGACTTCGTGGACGACGATGAGGATCCCACCGACCTCAACGGCCATGGCACTCATGTGGCCGGCACCATCGCCCAATCCACCAACAACACCCTAGGCGTGGCCGGGGTTGCCTTCAAGGCCAAGATCATGCCGGTGCGGGTGCTGGATGCCAATGGTTTTGGATCCCTGTCAGACGTGGTGGAAGGGATCCGCTATGCTGCCGACCACGGCGCCACGATCATCAACCTCAGCCTGGGTAGCCGCGCTTCGGCCCGACTGATGGAGGAGGCCGTAGCCTATGCCCACAGCAAAGGGGTGACGATCATCGCCGCCGCCGGCAACGAAAACTCAAGCCAGGTGAGCTACCCGGCCCGCTACCCGCATGTCATCGCCGTCTCGGCCACCGGGCCCGATGGCAGCAAAGCCCCCTACTCCAACTATGGGGTTGGGGTAGATATCGCCGCTCCCGGCGGGGCCAAGACTCCCGAGCATCCTGAGCACGGCATTCTGCAGCAGACCATCAACCGACGCAACCCCAACGAGCCGGTCTTTGCCTACTTCCAAGGCACCAGCATGGCCACTCCCCACGTGGCCGGCGTAGCAGCGCTGATCCAGGCTCAGGGCATCAAAGATCCGGACAAGGTGGAAGAGGTGCTGAAGATGTCGGCCACCCCGGTGCCCGGCGACAAGCAGAACTTCTACGGCGCCGGTCGTCTGGATGCTGCCAAGGCGCTGGCCAGGGCCACCGGTCAGCAAGAGGAGAACCCCCTGCTGCTGTGGCTGAAGGACTTCCTGCAATACCTGAACAACAACGGCTACCTCAACCCTCGCTTCTGGTTTGACGGCGGCCCGATTGCCCTGGTGCCCAAGCTGCTGATGGTGGTGGGCGGCTACATCATCCTGGTGCTGATCCGCTGGTGGCTGGCTCCCAAGCCCATGCTGGCAACGGCGCCCCTCCTGGGAGGGATCCTGCTGGGCAGCGCCGGCCTCTTCCCGCTGCAGGGCCTGGCCATTGTGGGTGCCCCTCGCTGGCCCTTCCAATTGGCGGGGAGCTCCCTGCCGGAGCTGGGCACGGCCTTAGCCCAGACCAATGCCTTGAACCCCTTGTTTGCCAGCGTGTTGATCCCAGGGCTGTTGATGGTGCTGCTCCTGGGACATCGGCGCTGGCGTTGGGCGGTTGTCGGCCTCTCCATCGGCATGGCCTCCCATCTGCTTCTAGCTGGATCCCTGTTCTATGAGGGGGTACTATGGCTTGGATCCTCTGCTTGGCTGGGGCGCTCCTTCTTGCTTCTCAATGGTTTGCTCTGCCTGGGCCTGGCCTATTTGGGGGCGCAAGCCATCCTGGATTCCCAGCCCAGCAGCACCGGTTTAGCGCTGAGGAAGTGATGCAAGAATACAGCGGTACCATCGAGTTCCTGGATATCGAAGGGGGGGTGTGGGTGCTGACGCTCCCTTCCGGCCAGCACTACGCCCTCTTCCGCGCCCCCAAAGAGCTCTTACAAGAGGGGTTGGAAGTCACCATCCAGGGACAGCTCAAAGAAGATATGGTGACGGTGGCTCAGGTGGGGCCGGTCTTGGAGGTGAAGAGCTTCCGGACGCAGCCCTAGCTAACCCGATAAACAGCCTGGGATCCCCGCCTGGGGATCCCGATTTTTTTAGAGAGCTTGCTGCGGCTGCAAGGCAGCACCCGCCTTGATTGAAAGCTTGACTAAAACTCGAACCGTTGCATCCCTGCCGTTACCGGATCGAAACCGGCGGGGAAGCAGGTGTTGTGGTTGTACTGGGCTCCGCTTAAATTGGCTCCCTCCAAACAGGCTCCCTCCAGGTCGGCATAGCGCAGATCGGCACAGCGCAAGTCGGCATTGGCCAGATTGCTGCCGCGCAGGTTGGCATAGCGCAGGTTGGCCCCATGCAAGTCAGACCCGCGCAGGTCGGCCCGGCGCAGATCGACCCCCCGCAAGAAGGCGTACTCCAGACAAGATTGGGGAAAGTGACGCTCTCCTTGCCGGTAACGGCTGAGCAGCTCTGAGGCCCCCCGCAGCCCACATTGGGCAATGGTTTGAGTCATAATGCTTCTCCCAACTCAGACCCGATCCTTATATCTCCATCATCTCTACCCTTATTGGCCTGAATGGGTTTTGATCAAAGTTGCTTAACAAATAATTTTGGTTTTTTGGCAAGTTGTTCCCCCCAAGTCTTGCCTACAAGATCTATCCTCAGAGATAGCGGAAACTGCTCCAAACTTAGCTTTGCCAAGTAATATTTCTTAATTCTTTGTTGTGAAGGATGCTGAACAATTGGTCTTGTCTGCGGAGCCGCTCGCCCACTGCAAACTCTGCTAGGCATCTTGGTCCCAAGGGCTGGACATAATCAATCCAGCCGTCGCCTTCCCTTCTCTGCGGTTGGTCAAGCGCCCCATGGCTACAGCTTGCTAGGGCCCAGGGCCCGCTGTAAGCCACTTGCAGGAGTAGAGTCTAGTCGGCTCGAAACTGCGGAGCGAAGAAGTTCTTAATTTTTTTGTTCAAACTGTTCATCCTAGAGCACCATGCCGAAACGGAAGCGAATTGGGATCCTCACCAGCGGTGGCGATTGTGGCGGCCTCAACGCCGTCATCCGGGCGGTGGTGCGGCGGGCCCGCGACTATGACTATGGAGGTTTACGGCATCAAAAACGCGACCGCAGGTCTGATGGCGCGACCGGTGGAAGCGGAGCTGCTGGACGTGAAGCGGGTTTCGGGCATTTTGCGCTATGGCGGCACCATTCTGGGTACGGTGAACAGGGGCAACCCCTTCGCCTATCCCATGCCCGATGGCAGGTTGGTGGATCGCTCGGCAGAGGTGATCACGGGTTACCACCGGCTGGGGTTGGATGCGCTCATTGGGGTGGGGGGAGATGGCAGCCTGGCCATTCTCCGGCAGCTAGCTTTGCAGGGGGATTGGAACTTTGTCGGGATCCCTAAGACCATCGACAACGATGTCGGCGCCACCGAGTATTCCGTGGGATTCAATACGGCTCTGAGCGTGGCGGTGCAGGCTCTGGATCAGCTCACCTACACGGCCATCAGCCACAGCCGCGTCATGGTCATGGAGGTGATGGGGCGGGATGCCGGTCACATTGCCCTCAGCGCTGGCATCGCCGGGGGGGCGCATGTGATCCTGATCCCGGAGATCCCCTACAAGCTGGAAAACGTCTGCAAAAGAATCCTCGACCGCAAAGAGCGGGGCAACAATTTCAGCATTGTGGTGGTGGCGGAGGCTGTTCGCACCGAGTCGGGAGAGCCGGTGACCTACACCAACAGCCTGGGGCAGTCTCTCTACGGCGGTATTGGCTATTACATCGGCAACGAGATCGCGCTGCGCACCGGCATCGAGACGCGGGTGATGGTTTTGGGCCATCTGCAGCGGGGAGGCACCCCTTCTCCTTTGGATCGTCTGCTGGGGGCAGCTTTTGGGGTGGCGGCTGTGGACTTGATCGCCCAGGGCAAGTACGACCGCATGGTGGCCTGGCAAAATCGGCGCGTGGTGGATGTGCCCCTGGCAGAGGCCATCGCCCAGTACCGGCGGGTGGAGGTGGATGGGGCTTTGATCGCCACGGCTATCGGGCTGAATACCTATGTGGGCGAGGTGGATCCGCAGCTTTTGCGCAGGTTTTCCCCCTGATCAAGCTCTGCCACCACCGATTCACCCCAGTCAGGAGTCGGGCTCTTGTGCGGTCGAAAGGGCCTTGCCCTCCCATCGGCCGACAGAGCGGCAGAAGGTTCTGGAAGAACAGCGGGATCCCATGGCCCGGCGAGCCGTCCCCAGCTATCGGGATGCGGGGTCTAGGTGCCGAGAACGGCCTGCAGAGCCCCCACATCGCAGTAGTACACCTGGTGCGGGTGGGTATATCCCTTGAGCTGAACCGCCTGCTGCGCAAAGCAGGTAGCTGCCTGTCCCAGTTGTTGCGCCAAGCAGGTATAGGTGTCGTGGCTGATGGCCAAGTCGGCGTTGAGGGTGCGGGTAACACTCTCGATGCGAAAGGCCAAATTGACCGTATCGCCCAGGGCGGTGTATTCCTGGCGGGTGTTGTTGCCCACCTGGCGCACAATGGCCGAGCCGGTGTTGACGCCCGCCCCCAGGCGCAGGGGAGAAGGCAGCGGAAACTCGCCGTTCAGTTGCTCGGTCATCTGAAACAGCTTCACCATGGCCCGCAAAACCGACTTCACGTCGAGCTCGATCCCCACTTGTTCAGCTTGTAAGGGATCCTCATTGGCCTGGGGCGCATGAAACCAGACGGCCATGATCGCGTCGCCGATGTACTTATCGACAGTGCCGCCGTACTGCTGAATGATATCTCCGCCGCGCCGGAACCAATCGCCCATCACCTGGGAGAGGAGGCGCTCGTCCAGTTGCTGGGTCAGTTGTCCGTAGCCGCGCACATCCACCACGGCCACCGAGATCAGCCAGCGGGTTTGCAAAACCAGGGTGTCCGACAGTTTGGCCGCAGGACTGGGTTCTGGGCTGGCCAGGGATCCGCTGTGGAACTCGAGCTGGGATTGTCCGAGGGTGAGGTGATCTCCATCTTGCAGCAGGGTGGGAATGCTGACGCGGCGATTGTTGACGAACGAGCCGTTGCGGCTGCCCAGATCGATGAGATAGATGCTGTTGTTGTCCAGGTATTGCAGCAGGGCATGTTGGCGGGAAACGCTGGGATCGGTCAGGACGATGGCGTTGTCTTCATCGCGGCCCAGCGTCCAAGCGGTCGCTCCGGCGAGAATGTACTTCCTCTGGCTGCCGTCCGGCTCTCTCAGGATCACATAGGGGGCGGTGGTGGCGGCAGGTTCGCCTGGGACGCTCATAGTAGAACGAGAGGTAGATGCGACCACACTCTAATACGATACTCCTCTTCTCCTCGGTTGAACTGCGGCTGGGCTGGGCTTGGCGGGGGGCTGGGCCTGCCAGTATCATTTTGTGTAGATACATTAAGGCCATATGGTGGATCCCTCCCATCCCATTCCTGCTGAGCAACAGCCGCTGCGGCAGTATGCAGAGCTGAGGGAGTCTTTTCCTTTTTCCTGGCCCGCTTTGGAGTGGATCCCCTATCTCAAGCGAATCTTCGCTGTTTGGGGGGTGGTCGTGCTGGCGGTTTCGCCGCTGGTCTGGGGCAGCTTTGCCGGGGATTGGCGCCACTTCGTCTCTGGGTCTGTGCTGGGGGCCAATGCCTTGCTCAGCCTGGTGTTGCTCCACCTCTACTTGGGATGGGCCTATGTGCGGCGGCGCTTGGTGCAGGCGCGGATCCCCTATGAAGAAAGTGGCTGGTACGATGGGGCGATCTACGCGAAATCGGACGAGGAGCTGGCGCAGCATCGGCTGATCGTCCACTATCAAATCGACCCTGTGTTGCAGCGCCTGCGACGTAGCTTGTGGGCTGTGGCCGGCCTGAGCGGGCTGATGGCTTTGCTTTGGCCCCTCTGGTAGAGATTGTCGGGCGGTGGTTAATCAGCTGTTGTTCGGGATCCCAAGCGGTGCACGTAACTTCTGACCTGGCTCAAACCTTGCGACCCACCGCCGTTGCCATCGGGAACTTCGATGGCTTGCACCTGGGCCATCAGAAAGTGCTGCAGCCCATTCGCGACTCCCTGCAGGGGGTGCGCACGGTTCTCACCTTTCATCCTCACCCCCAAGAAGTATTGACGGGGCGCAGGCAACTGTTGCTCACTCCCCCTGCCGAAAAGCTGGCTCTGCTGGCGCAGATGGGTTTTGAGCAGGTGGTGTTGCTCCCCTTCACTCCTGCCTTTGCCCGCCAGCCGCCCCAAGAGTTTATCCAAACAGTACTGGAACAGGGCTTGCGCGTTCGCCATCTCAGCGTCGGCTGGGATTTCTGCTTTGGCCACCGTCGCTCGGGCAATGCCCAAACTCTCCAGGCTTGGGGATCCGAGCGCTGCATTCCGGTGGAGGTGATCCCGGAGGCGCAACTGAAGGGGGAGCGGGTGAGCAGCTCTCGCATTCGCGCTGCCCTGGCTACGGGGGAGGTGGCGGCGGCAACGGAGCTCTTGGGCCGTCCCTACCGGCTGATCGGAGAGGTGGTGCCAGGGGATCGGCGAGGCCGAGAGCTGGGTTTTCCCACCGCCAATCTGCGCCTGCCGCCGGAGAAGTTTTTGCCCCGCGACGGGGTGTACAGCGTTTGGGTGAATGTGCCTGCTGAGGCGGCAGCCCTGCCTGGGGTGATGAACATTGGCCATCGGCCCACGTTTGCCGGGCTGCAGCACACCGTTGAGGTGCATCTGCTGGATTGGACAGGCGATCTCTACGGGCAAGAGGTGCAGGTGGCGCTGCAAGGCTTTATCCGCCCAGAGCGGCGGTTTCCCAGTGTGGCAGACTTAATCCAGCAGATCCGGCAGGATTGCCAAACGGCCCGCCAACAATTGGGCTTGGCCGAGCAAGTTGGCCTAGTCTAGAGGCCCTCCCCCTCGGCCCCTCTCCCAATCCCAAAAGGAGAGGGGGGCTAGGACGGGCCAAGCAGGGATCCCCACAACAAGGCTATCGCTTCCGACCATTCCACCGTAGCTCCGTAGGTGTCCCCTGTGTGCCCTCCCAACTGGCGGTAGAGCCAATAGCCCACGGCCAGGGCTCCCAGGGCGGATCCCAGCGTCCAAAGCAGCAAAGGCCGCCAAGCCAGGAGCCCGGCCCAGCCCACCCCCCCGCTGATGGCCAGCAACAGCAGCGTGCCCGGCCACAGGGATCCCGGCAGGGAAGTGGAGTCTTTGAGGAAGCGGGCGGATCCCTGGTCGCGCAGATAGGGGTATAGGACAATGGCGAGCAACTGGCCCCAGCGCCCCCAGGCCGGCACCAAGAGCAAGAGAGGCCAGACCTGCAGGCTGCTCAGGGCAGCAAATTTCAGCAGCAACACCAGCACCAAGGCGAGCACCCCATAGGCCCCGGTGTGGCTGTCCCTCATCACCTGCAGGCGGCGGGATAGCCCGTTGACGGCTGGCCGTTCCGCGTCGGCAAAGCTTTTGGGGACGTTGACCGCCAACCCATCGGCAGTGTCAGCCACCCCATCCAGGTGCAGCCCGCCGGTTAACAGCACCCACAGAGCCACGAGCAAAGCTGCTCGCACCGGCGGCGGGAAAATCTGCAGCAAAAGCGCCGCCAGGGTGAGGATCCCGCCCAACAGCAGGCCCACCGCCGGCAGCCAGGCGGCAATGCCCTCAAACTGTAGCCCGCCCGCCCGCCCCAAAGGCAAGGCAGTGTAGAAGGTCAGGGCTGCCCAGAAGCGCCGCAATTGTTCAGGACGCTCAAAACAACGTTGATCAGCTAAGAATCATCCCGAAGGGTTCGCTCCACCACAATGGTCAGCTTGGCCACCAGAGCCCCGATCGCTCCCACAGCCGCCAACACCGGGAACAGAGCCGCCCCCAACACCCCTGCCGCCACGCCTACGCCCAGAGGGATCTCGATCAGCGTCTGCCCTTCGGCATTTTTGATCAGAATGCGGCGAACATTGGCCTCCTCGATCAGCTCGCGAATTTTGGCCAACAGCTCGTCCCCGCTGATCTTAAACTCCTCCACGTGGTACTCCACCTGGGCCGGAGGTACATCCTTGGCCTCTATGTCGGCCTTCTCAGGAAAGTTGGGATCCGGCGTCTCATTGGGGTTCATGCTGAAGAGGCTCCACACGTCGGTTGGCAGCGGCAACTGAGTCCATCCTAAGACCGGATCCTAGCGGATGTACTCTTTCAACACACTGTTGCGATTGGGGTGGCGCAGCTTGCGCAGCGCCTTGGCCTCGATCTGCCGGATCCGCTCGCGGGTCACATTGAAGATCTGGCCGATCTCCTCCAGGGTTTTCATGCGGCCATCGTCTAGGCCGTAGCGCAGCTTCAACACATCCCGCTCGCGGGGGGTAAGAGTTTCCAGCACGCTTTCCAGATCCTCTCGGAGCAAAACCTTGGCCACCCGCTCCTCGGGGGTTTCCCCTTCCGACTCGATGAAGTCGCCCAGCCGCGAATCCTCTTCTTTACCGATGGGAGTCTCCAGAGAGATGGGAAGCTGAGCCGACTTGGCGATGAAGCGCAACTTCTCGATGGTAATCTCCATGCGGGTGGCGATCTCCTCTTCGGTCGGCCTGCGGCCCAGCTCCTGAGAAAGCTGCTTGGTGACCTTCTTGATGCGGGAGATGGTCTCGTAAAGGTGAACCGGCAGGCGAATGGTGCGCGATTGGTCGGCAATGGCGCGGGTGATGGCCTGGCGAATCCACCAAGTGGCATAGGTGGAAAACTTGTAGCCCTTCTCGTGGTCAAACTTTTCCGCTGCCCGGATCAGACCTAGGGATCCCTCTTGGATGAGATCCTGAAACGACAGGCCCCGGTTCATGTATTTCTTGGCAATGGAGACCACCAGCCGCAGATTGGACTGCACCATCTTTTCTTTGGCCCGTCGCCCCCGATGCAAGCGCCGCCGGAATTCGGGCAGGGACATCTTCACTTCTTCTGCCCACAGCGTCTCCGGTACCTCCTCTGGGTCGGACCAGAGGCCCATACGCTGGAAAACGGCCTCGCGAGCCCGCTCTAGCTCCAGCAGGTCGGCAATTTTGCGGGCTAGCTCAATTTCTTCATCTGCCCGCAACAGGCGGATACGCCCGATTTCCTGCAAATAGACGCGGATGGAGTCATCGGTGTAGGGTTTTTTCTTGCTGGCCGCTTTGCGCTTGGAACGGCCCTTGGCAGCGGCGGCAGCAGCATCGGCATCCTCCTCGAGGGACTCTTCGTCGTCCTCATCATCCTCATCAAAAGCATCAGTGTCACTGGCATCCAGTTCCGTCTCGAGGGGATCCACCTCATTGTCCGCATCCAGAGGGATGGAGGATGAACTTTCCAGATCCGGTTCGAGAAGAGCCGTATGACCAGACTGCACCAATTCCTTTGCTTGAGCCATGCTGAGTTCCTCGTAACTTCAATCACAGACAACTGGAGGAGACTAAGGGGTTCTAGGCCCTGAAATGAGGGAAGCAGGTTCCAACTTTGCTGCGGCCCCTGACGCCAGATGGAGGGAGTCAAGTTCCGCAGACCCAAACCCCACTTGCGCCGGGCAAGCTCGCCCGCTTCTAGGCAACCGATCGCTCAGGCCAATCTCGAAGCAGATATCGCTCATAGGGTTTAACCGAACTGGCGCAAAACCCGTTTTGATGGGTAAAACCTCCTGAGATCTCGAAAGGCAAGTCTTTGGCTTTGCCTATCCCCTGGCACAATCCAGGCCACTTACTGAGAGGGCAGGATATTCAGCACCTCAATCACCCCAACCTATAAGGAGAAGAGCGCATTGCAGCCGCCAGCAAGCGACCTTGAGGAAGATCCCTGCAGGCAACTGTAGCCGTTCACACCAAAATGTCTTCCCTAAATTAGCCCGCCCTTGGGGAAACAGCAACGGGGCAGACGAAGAAAATCTTAACTTCACCCCACCCCGTCCCGGCTCTGAGATCCTGGTCTAGGGGATCCCTGGGTTGGCCTAGTCCGGGGAAGTGGCTCAATGCTACCTTAAATCAGACTACCTTAAAAGGAAAGGATCCCTGCCAGCGCCGCACCGCCTATGACCCATCCCTTCCTGCAGCATCTCCAGGAACGTGTGATCGTCTTCGACGGGGCAATGGGATCCTCTCTGCAAGCCCAGAACCTGACGGCAGCGGATTTTGGCGGGCCGGAGCTAGAAGGCTGCAACGAGATCCTGGTGCTGAGCAAGCCGGAGGCGGTGGAGCGGGTACACCGGGGCTTTCTGGAGGTGGGGGCCGATGTCATCGAGACCGATACTTTTGGCGCCACCTCGATCGTCTTGGCCGAGTACGGGATCGCGGAAAAAGCCTACGAGCTGAACGTGGCGGCAGCGCGCCTGGCCAAGCGGCTGGCGGCGGAGTTTTCGACGCCGGAAAAGCCTCGCTTTGTGGCCGGCTCCATCGGCCCCACCACCAAGCTGCCCACCCTAGGGCACATCGGTTTTGACGAGATGCGGGCCAGCTACGCCGAGCAGGTGCGGGGCCTGATCGACGGGGGGGTGGATCTCCTCATCATCGAGACCTGTCAAGATATCCTGCAGACCAAGGCGGCGCTGGTGGCCGTGCAGCAGGAGTTTGCCCGGCGCGGGATCCGCCTGCCGCTGGTGGTGTCTCTGACCTTTGAGGTGCAGGGGACGATGCTGGTGGGCACGGAGATCGGGGCGGCGCTGGCCATCCTGGAGCCCTACCCCATCGATGTGCTGGGCCTCAACTGCGCCACCGGGCCGGACAAGATGGCTGAGCACATCCGCTACCTCTCCCGCCATTCTCCCTTTCCCATCTCCTGCATCCCCAACGCCGGCCTGCCGGAAAACATCGGCGGCAAGGCCCACTACAAGCTCACGCCGGAGCAGTTGCGCTTCCACCTGGAGCACTTTGTGCGGGATCTGGGGGTGGCGGTGGTGGGGGGCTGCTGCGGCACCCGCCCGGGTCACATCGCCGCTTTGGTGGAGGCTGTGCGGGGGCTGCGGCCCAAACGCCGCTCCGTCGAGCGCATCCAGGCTGCCGCTTCCATCTATGCCCCTCAGCCCTACCTGCAGGAGAACTCTTTTTTGATCATCGGCGAGCGGCTCAACGCCAGCGGCTCCAAGAAGATGCGGGAGCTGCTGAATGCCGAAGATTGGGACGGCCTGGTGGCCCTGGCGCGGGAGCAGGTGCGGGAGGGATCCCACATCTTGGATGTCAACGTGGACTATGTGGGCCGGGACGGGGTGCGGGATATGCGGGAGCTGGTCTCGCGGCTGGTGACCCAGATACCCATTCCCCTGATGCTGGATTCCACCGACTGGCAGAAGATGGAGGCCGGCCTCAAGGTGGCCGGGGGCAAGTGCCTGCTCAACTCCACCAACTACGAGGATGGGGAAGAGCGCTTCTTCAAGGTGCTGGAGCTGGCCAAGACCTACGGCGCGGGGGTGGTCATCGGCACCATCGACGAGGAGGGCATGGCCCGCACCGCCGAGAAGAAGTTCCAGATTGCCGAGCGGGCCTATCGCCAGGCCGTTGAGTACGGGATCCCGCCCTACGAGATTTTCTTTGACCCGCTGGCTTTGCCCATCTCCACCGGCATCGAGGAAGACCGGGCCAACGGGGCGGCTACCCTGGAGGCCATCCGCCGCATCCGCCAGGCTTTTCCTGAGGCCCACATTCTCTTGGGCATCTCCAACATCTCCTTTGGGCTCTCGCCGGCAGCCCGCGTGGTCTTGAACTCGGTGTTTTTGCACGAGTGCCGCCAGGCCGGCCTGGATGCCGCCATCGTCAGCGCCGCCAAGATCCTGCCCCTGAGCAAGATCCCGGAAGAACAGCAGCAGGTGTGCCGGGATCTGATCTGGGATCGGCGCCAGTTCAACGCTGAGGGCATCTGCACCTACGATCCCCTGGCGCGGCTGACGGAGCTGTTTGCGGGGGTTTCCGGGCAGGAGCTGCGGGCGACCGGATCCCTGGCCAAACTGCCCTTGGAGGAGCGGCTGCGGCGGCACATCATCGACGGCGAGCGCATCGGCCTGGAGGAGACCCTGGCAGAGGCGCTGCAGAAATACCCCCCCCTGGAGATCATCAACACCTTTTTGCTAGACGGCATGAAGGAGGTGGGGGAGCTTTTTGGCGCCGGCAAAATGCAACTGCCGTTTGTGCTGCAGTCGGCAGAAACCATGAAGGCGGCGGTGAAATACCTGGAGCCCTTCATGGAAAAAGTAGGCGGGGAGGTGTGCAAAGGCACCTTCTTGATCGCCACCGTCAAGGGGGATGTCCACGACATCGGCAAAAACCTGGTGGACATCATCCTCACCAACAACGGCTACAAGGTCATCAATTTGGGCATCAAGCAGCCGGTGGAAAACATCATCGAGGCCTACGAAAAGTACAAGCCCGACTGCATTGCCATGAGCGGCCTGTTGGTGAAATCCACCGCCTTTATGAAAGAGAATCTGGAGGTGTTTAACGAGCGGGGCATTACCGTGCCGGTGATCTTGGGAGGGGCGGCCCTCACCCGCCGCTTTGTGGAAGAAGACTGCCGCCAGACCTACAAGGGCCAAGTCATCTACGGCCGCGACGCCTTTGCCGACCTGCACTTTATGGATCGGCTGATGCAGGCCAAGGCGGCCGGGCGCTGGGATGACCGGCTGGGTTTTCTGGATAACTTCGAGCTGGGATCCCGCTCTGACAACCGCCAGAGGAGAGCTGCGGCAGCCGTGGAGGAAAGGGATCCCACCTTGCCGGCTCCAGAGGTGACCGTGGGCGCCGCTCCTGCCCCTGCTGTCTCGGCTGGCGACGGCGGGGCAGACACCCGTCGTTCCGAGGCGGTTACCCTCGATACCGAGCGGCCCATCCCCCCCTTCTGGGGATCCCAAGTTCTCGAGCCGGATCAGATCCCCTGGCCGGAGGTCTTCTTCTACATCGACAAGCAGGCCCTGGTGGCCGGCCAGTGGCAGATCCGCAAGCCGCGCGACCAGTCGGCGGAGGAGTTTGCCCAGTTTCTCGCCACCCAGGTGGAGCCGGTGATCGAGCGCTGGAAGGAGCGGATTGTTACCGAGGACTTGCTGCGCCCGCAGGTGGTTTATGGCTACTTCCCGGCGCAGGCGGAAGGGAATACGGTGATCCTCTTCGACCCGGCCAGCTTCCCCGAGCTGTTTGCTCTAGAGCCCGGCTCCACCACCTATTTGCAATTGCCCACCGTCGATCGCCCTCGGCTTTCTCCCCAGGTGCGGGAGCTGGCCCGCTTCACCTTCCCCCGCCAGAAGAGCGGCCAGCGCCTCTGCATTGCCGACTTCTTCGCCGACCGCTCCACCGGCCTGGTGGACGTCTTCCCCATGCAGGCAGTTACAGTGGGGCCAGAGGCCACGGCCTACGCCCAGCACCTCTTTGCCGAGGGCCAGTACACCGACTATCTCTATTTCCACGGCCTGGCCGTCACCCTGGCAGAGGCCTTGGCGGAGTGGTGCCATGCCCGCATCCGGCGGGAGCTGGGCTTTGGCGGCGAGGACAGCCCCGACATCCGCCAGATCCTGCACCAGGGCTACCGCGGCTCCCGCTACAGCTTCGGCTATCCCGCCTGCCCCAACATCGCCGATCAGCGAGTTTTGTTGGAGCTGCTCCAGACGGAGCGCATCGGCCTGAGGATGGACGAAAGCGACCAGTTGGATCCTGAGCAGTCCACCACCGCCATCGTCGCCTACCACCCGGCGGCCCGCTATTTCAATACTTGATCCCTCACCCCCGGCCCCTCTCCCTAGAGGAGCGGCTGAGCAGGGGAAAGCCCATCACGGCAACCAAGGTTATCGCGACGATCACGGTGGAGAGGGCGTTGATCTCCGGCGTCACCCCTCGCCGCGCCGTGCTGTAGATCAAAATGGGCAGGGTCTGGCTTTCGGGCCCGCTGGTGAAAAAGGAGATCACAAAATCGTCGATGGAGAGGGTAAAGGCCAGCAGCGCCGCGGCCAGGATCCCTGGCATGGCCAGCGGCAGTGTGACGTAGCGCAGCTTCTGCCAGGTGTTGGCGTAGAGGTCGTAGGCGGCTTCCTCCAAAGCCGGATCCAAAAGCTGCAGGCGGCTGCGCACCACGATGGCCACAAAGGCAATCTGAAAGGTGATGTGGGCAATCACCATCGTCCCCAGGCCCAGCTCAAACCAGCCGGTGTAGGCGCGCACCAACTGGTAAAACAACAGCAGGGTAATGGCCATCACAATGTCGGGGACGACCACCGGCAACAGCAGCAGTCCCTGCACAGCCTTCTGGCCGGGGAAGCGGTAGCGGTACAGCCCATAGCCCAAAAGGGATCCCAGCAGCGTGCTCACCAGGGTGCTGACTCCAGCCAAGACAAGGGTATTTTGCGTGGCCTGCCAGATCGCAGCATTGCGAAAGAGAGCCCAGTACCAATCGAAGGTAAAGCCTGTCCACACCAACCCGAAGCGGGCGCGGTTAAAGGAATAGACAGCAATGAGCAAAATCGGCAGGTAGAGAAAGCCATAGATGGCATAGCTCACTCCCCGCAGCCAGATGGGTATCTTCGCCACTCCCCTTCCTGCCCTCCCAGGGATCTGCCGGAAAAAGCGGCCGCGCTGCCAGCCTACCTCCCTCCAAGTCTATAGCTCGCTGCCTATGGCAAGATGTAGCAAAACTGTATGCTGCCTGCCGCTCCCCTCTCCCTTTGGCGGGGGGGCCGAGGCAGCCGAAATGCCGAGGGGGTTCTCTGTCTGCCGGCCTAAGAAGCTCGGCATGAGGGCGGTTTCTTAGTCTAAATCCGGGAAAGCCACCTTGCCTAAAGGGAGGAGTCGGCGTCCCTTAGTCCAGCTTTGGGCTCAAGCTCTCCAGAAACTCTCGAATCAAGGGCAGCACCTGCTCCGCATGCAGGGCGGGGATGGCGTGTCCAGCACCGGGCAGGATCTTGAGCTGGGCTCCAGGGATCCCCTCCGCATAGGCTTGGCAATGCCAGAGGGGAATGGTGTCGTCCCGCTCAGCGGCAACTACTAGGGTGGGAACCTGAATGGCATGAAGCTGACGTTCGACCGTATCGACGGCAGCTTGGGGGCGCAGGCGCTGGCGGAGAAATTGGCGGGCCACCGGCTGTTGGCGCAGGGATCCCCGCAGCCACAGCAGCCAAGCCAGTCGCTCCTCCCAACGTCCCCAACGGGCCAGGGGGATGGCGGCTCGCAGCAGCCTATCAACCCACGCGCCTTCCCGGAGCAAAAGCCGCATGTGCCGGTAGCGTTTGACAAAGCTGTCGTCGCGGATCCCGGCAGGCGCCAGTAAGACCAACCCCCGCAGGGGGTAACGAATGGCGTAGGCCGCCGCCACCCAGCCGCCAAAAGAGTGGCCCACCAACACCGGCTCAGGCAGGCGCAGCGCCTCGACAAACCCGCGCACAAACTCTACCTCCACGGCGATGTCGTAGCGCAGAGCCGGTTGGCTGGACTGACCAAACCCCAGCAAATCCAGGGCGATGCAGCGGTATCGGTCGCCCAACCCTTGCATCAGCGGCCACCAATTGGCGTGAGTGGCCATGAAGCCGTGCAAAAACAGCAGCGGCATCTCGCCTTGCCCCAGCTCCCGATAGGCGGCCCAGCAGGACTCTGCTCCCGCCAGATTTAATCCCTCCAACTGCACCCTGTGCAGCGGGATCTCTTGAATGCGGGCCCTCAACTCCGCCAGACGCTGCGCCAAGGGCAGTCGTTCCAGTAGCTCTTGCTCCCTCATCAGCTCCCTAGTCGACGAATACAGCTTTTTCCACTTCTAAGGGATCCCCTCCGCTCTCTCCGAGCTGGTCGGAAAAAGCTGCCATCAGAACCTCTGGGGTACTCCCGCCACAGCGCAGCTTGGCGGGATGGGGGATAGGCGGTGAGACGAAGGGGTTCAATGCCCCTGAGTCTCACAATCTGGGCGTTGCCTGCTGCTCGACATACTTCTTCAACTCCTCAACGGTGACCCCACCACAAGAGGCAACAAAATAGGCCCCTGTCCAAAATACAGGCTTGCTGTAGAACCGTGCCACCTCTGTGGCGAACTCTTTGCGAATCAACCGGCTGGAGACTGTTTTCAGGTTGTTCACCAGCTTCGAGACCTGAACATCCGGCGGAAAACTCACCAACAGATGCACATGATCCGCCTCACCCTTGAACTCCACCAAGGAACAGCGCCACTTTTGGCAGGTCGCTCGAAATATATCTTCCAGCCTCTGCAACATTGGAGCAGTTATCACCCGACGACGGTACTTTGTCACCAGCACCAAGTGGATTTGTAGGCTGTAAACAGAACGATGGCCTATGTTGTAGCTCGTTGCGCTAAATGCTAGAACCGTCTCATGATTATCACCTACGAGTACCGGATCCTGCCCAGCGACGACCAAGCCGCTCTGATGACCGAGTGGCTGGAATTGTTGCGGCGGCAGTGGAACGACGCTCTGGGGCAGAGACTGGACTGGCTGACCGCAACCCGTTGCCCAATTGACCGTTGCAGTCTTGTCTCGTGCCCGTTGCCTGTGTCAGAAGCTCCGCTGGAGCCGAATTATTATCGGCAGGCGGGATCCCTCAAACAAATCAAGCAACTGTTCCCGGCTTACCGGGGCATTTACGCTGATGTGCTGCAGCAAAACTTGATACGGCTGGACAAGGCGTGGAAAGCGTGGCAGGTGCCGGATAGCACAGGCAAGCGGCGGGGGCGGCCTCGCTTCAAAAAAGCGGGGGAGTTGAGATCCTTCACATTCCCCCGCATCAATTGCCCCAAGGCGGGAGCGCATCTGGAAGGGGAGACTCTGCGGCTGAGCAAGATTGGCTCGATGCCTGTGGTGCTGCACCGCCCCTTGCCGGAGGGGTTTGTACCAAAAACCTGCACAGTGGTGCGCAAGGCCGATGGGTGGTATGTCTGCATCAGCTTGGAAGACAAAAGCGTTCCTCTCCCAGAGCCTGTGCCGGTCAAAAAGGCGGTGGGCATTGATGTGGGATTGGATAGGTTTCTCACCACCAGCGATGGGGAGGTGGTGCCTATCCCGCGGTACTACCGCCAAGCTCAAAAGCACTTGGCCCGACAGCAGCGGCAACTGAGCCGCAAGGTGAAGGGATCCGCCAACTGGAAGAGACAAGCCACGAAAGTTGCTTGTTTGCAGTTGCACGTTGCCCGACAACGCAAAGCGTTCCACTACCAAGTGGCGCACTGGCTGGTGGGGCAATACGACCTGTTGGTGGTGGAGGATCTCAACGTCCGAGGGCTGGCACGGACTCGGTTGGCTAAATCGATTTTGGATGCGGCTTGGGGACGATTTCTTGACATTCTGACAGCAGTGGCGGTCAAACGCGGCAAACAGGTGTTGAGAGTAGAACCCCGTGGTACGTCCCAAAATTGTTGTGTTTGTGAGGAGCGTGTTCCCAAGACCTTGTCGGAACGGGTGCATGATTGCCCTCGTTGCGGGTCGTGGGACAGAGACTTGAACGCTGCTATCGAGATTTTGAAGCGTGGACTCAGGTCCCCCCGTATACGGGGGGATATAGGGGGGCGGTGGGACTGCCGCTCTCTGGCTGTGGAGGATCCTGGTTTACCAGTCCGTTGAAGCAGCAACTCCGGGAAGTGATTCTCGGAAGCTCCCGTCTACAGCCCGTCAGGGCTTAGCGGGAGAGGATGTCACTCAAGCGAGCAACTGTAAGTGGGGAGGGGGAGTTTTCAGCCAGTCTTGGCAGCTCAGCAGCCCCTCGCGAAAGCGGGTGGCCGCCTGCGATTGATAGCGCTCCGGGTTAAACGCCAGCCAAAGGGTGCGCCGTATCTGCAGCCCTTCCACCGCCAGCTTTTTCAGCCGCCCTTGCTCCAAGTCGGAGCCCACCGCCACCATCGACAAAAAAGCCACCCCCAAGCCAGCCTGGACGGCATTCTTGATTGCCTCAATCGAGCTGAGTTCCAGCCGTACATTTAGCTGGCCCGGGTTGATGCCGTGGCGATTCAGCACCCGGTCGATGGTCTGCCGCGTGGAAGACTGGGGATCCAGGGTAATGAAGGGCAAAGTCAACAGATCCACAAGGGCGGGAGCATCGAGGGCACAGCTGGGGGCGCCGACCAACACGTATTCGTCTTCCGCCAGAGCAATCACCTTCAAATGCCGCTGTAAGTCAAAGGGGATCTCCCCGCCGACAATGGCCAGATCCAGCCGACCCTCCACCAGCTTCTGGGCAATTCGCCGTGTGGATTGCACCAAGAGCTGCACCGAAATCTGGGGATAGCTGCGGTGATACTGCGCGATCAAAGAGGGCATGACGTAGGTGCCCACCGTTTGGCTGGCCCCCAAAACCAAGTGCCCCCCTCCCATCTCTTGCAAATTGGCCAGAGCTTGAACCGCTTCCCGGCAGAGCTTGAGGATGCGCTCGCTGTAGTGCAGCAACACCTGCCCCGCATCCGTCAGCTCCACCTTGCGCCCGCCGCGGTCAAACAACACCACTCCCAACTGTCGCTCCAGGTTCTGCACCTGCAAGCTGACCGCTGGCTGGGAGACAAACAGGCTCTCCGCAGCCCGCCGAAAACTCCCCTGCTGCGCAATCGCCTGAACGATGAGGAGCTGATCCAGGGTAAACGGCAGTTCATCCGCCATAGGGAACTCCAAATCACCCAGCGGGATCCCTTTCAACCCAGCGAACTCGGCAGCCCAGGATCGAAAGCCCGCCTGAGATCATCATATATAAGCAGGCTAAATACTAAGAAAATACAAAAGGTGAGCAATCTCGAGAGAACGGCTCGCTCCCGCCTTTTGGACGGGATCTGGGGTGGAGCGCCTCTCCCGAAGAGCCGTTGAAACTGTTTGTTGAAGTTGAGAGCCATCCCCAAGGGCCAGGCGGCTCTGGACCTGTCTTTGGCTTCCCTCTAGCGAGGGCCATAGGGCGTCCAATAGCCGCGCCCCTGTTGCCTTGCCGCATTGGCTGCCTCTTTGAGAATGACGCCGTACTTGAGGCCATTGGTTTGCGGCGACAGTAGGCCATGCCCCAAAAACAGCATTTCCTGGTTGATGAGGGTATTGGCCCGCCAAACGTAGGCAGGCAGGGTGGGGGTGGGGGCCAGAGCGGGATCCAACTCCAAGAAAACCTCGCGCCCCAGCAAAGCCGTCTGCAGGTATTGACCAGCATTGGAGATGGGCAGAGGGGTTTGCCCGCGCAGCTTCGTCCACGTAGGATTGAGCTCTGCCGGCAGAGGAGCAATCCCGATCAGTTGCACCAGCCGCAAATTCAAGTCCCCTTCGAGCTGGACAACCAGGGTGTTGTAATCGACCACCCGAATGACTTGTGCCCGTTTGAGGCTGCGTAGATCCGGACGGGCCACCAAGGTCAAGGCCCAAGCGGGCCATGCCGAGACCAGCAAGGGCAAGGCCAGCAGGCTGCTCAGCTTAATTAAACTCCGTCCCTGAGATATCAACAGAGACTTGGGACGGTGAGAGATGGGAACAGACCGCAGCGATTTCTGCATCATGGACTTCACCCGTTGCATGGCGGACTTGACGACAGGGATGGTTTGCATGCTTAACCTTTGAATTTGACGCTGCCTTTACACCGCCACCCGGCGGGCCCAATGCCGGAGCCGGCTCACTGCCGTCACTCTACAAAAAACTTGGGCAGATGGGTCAGTTCTGCAAGCTGTCTCTCGATTTCAACTTGCGGATGCGCCACCCCCTGACAACCTATAGAGTCATTTCAAAAATGAAACGGCTCGTTACGTTATTTCCTAGCTCCCCTCTCCCTCTGGGAGAGGGGACGGGGGTGAGGTTGTCCAAAGAATCTCTCAAACGCGGGGATCCAGGATGGCCGCAGGGCTCTTCTCCAGAGTCTTGGGCAGGAGGGAGTTGACCAATACGGTAACCAAGCCCAGCCGATTGCCCGCCAGGATATCCGTCCACAGGCGATCGCCCACGATGGCCACCGCCTCCACCGGCAGGTTCATTTGCGCCACAGCCCGCCGCAGAGCGCGCCGCGAGGGTTTGCCGGCGCCGTGAATGGAAGGCAGGTTCAAGCTCTCGCCGATTTGGCGAATGCGGTTGCGGTTGAGGTTGTTGCTCACCAGCCAAATCTGAAAGTGGGGGCGCAATTGCTCCAGCCAGGCGGCCACAGCCGGATCCACCTCAGCCTGGCGGATCGGCACCAGCGTGTCGTCCACGTCGAAGATGACGCCCCTCACCTGCCAGGCCAACAGATCTTCTGCCCGCAGCCGCAAGACAGTGCCGGCCACCACCACATCCGGTTGCAGGAGCTTGAACCAAGGTTTGCGTACCATCGAGAACCTTTTCAGCCACCAACTGCCAATGCTCCTGACCTTCTCATTGCGAAGTGGGCGGGGATCCCTGCCGCTCGCGGAGGATTTGCCGTTGAGCTGCCTCGTGCTCGGCTAGGGTCTTGCTGAAAACATGGGTGCCGTCGTAGCGGGCCACAAAGTAGAGGTAATCGGTCTCCTCAGGCTCCAAAACGGCTTTGAGGCTGGCTAAGCCCGGACTGGCGATGGGGCCAGGGGGCAAGCCGGGGGTGAGGTAGGTGTTGTAGGGGGAGGGGGTACGCACCTCGGCAAGGGTGAGGCGGCGATCTGGCGTCTGCTGGATGTTCAGGGCATATTCCACCGTCGGATCGGCTCCCAAGGGCATTCCCTTTTTGAGCCGGTTCAAAAAGACGCCCGCGATTAAGGCACGCTCCTCCGGCACGGCGGCCTCCCGCTCCACAATGCTGGCCAAGGTAACCCACTCATGCAAGGAGAGGGAAGTAGTGTGCTGGCGAAACAGGGGTAGGGCCACGGCGGCAAACCGCTGCAGCATGGCGTTGATGACAATCTCGGCTTTTTGCTGATCCGGCAGGGATCCCTCCACCTGTTCGACAGGAAAAAGATAGGTGTCGGGGAAGAGATAGCCTTCCAGGGAGTTCAAGCTGGGGGGCAGCCAATCGAGGGGAGGGATCACGCGGGCCGTGGCGATGAAAACATCGGCTGCCAACCAGTTGCGCTCCGCCAAGGCCGCCGCCATCTGCTCGATCCGCCAGCCCTCCGGGATGGTCAGCCGCCGCTGCAGAATCCGGCCCTGCCGCAGTTGTCGGGCTACGGATAGCATGTCTTGGTTGGGATCCAAAGCGTAGGTACCTGCCTGAAACAGCCAGTCGCGTCCAAAGGTGCGGCTCCACAGCTCCCAGGCCAAGGCAGAGCGGATCACCCCCGCTTGGTGCAGTTGTTTCCCGATTAAACGGCTGCTGCTGCCCGGCTGGATCACCACCTGGATTGGCTCTGGGCCACCCAGCGGCTGAAGCCAGGTCTGCCAGCGCCAGTAGCCAAATCCAACGGCCAAGGCCACCAGGAAAGCTAAGCCTTGCACTAGACGGCGACCCCAGCGTTGGCGGCAGCGGGGCGGAGCACTTTGGGCGATCAGGCCTTCGGGCGAGGCGGGATCGCGGTGATCGGTCATCGCCTTCCCCTCCACATCGCGACAGCACATGCTCTGGCCAGGTTAGCGTGGCCAGAAGAGATCTTCAGGCCGTCACCGGTCAGTTAGGGCCACCCCCAGTGTAGCCTCGGCCTATCCCACTTAGGATCCGCTCTCCTGGGCCAGGCGGGCAGGGATCCCATTGCTCTTGGGAGTTGTTTGTCCAATCCAAGTGCCGATGGGCTCCCCTTGCACCACCCGGTAGATGTTGCCGGGAGTGGTCAAGTCGAAAACCACGATGGGTAGTTGATTTTCTTTGCAGAGGGCGATGGCAGTGCTGTCCATCACCCGCAGATCGCGGGTAAGCACATCCTGGTAGCTGAGGACATCGTAGCGGCGGGCCTGAGGATGGGTCTTGGGATCCGCGTCATAAACCCCGTCCACCTTGGTGGCTTTGAAGATCACCTCGGCATCGATCTCCGCCGCCCGCAAGGCCGCAGTCGTGTCGGTGGTGAAGAAGGGATTTCCAGAGCCTGCCCCAAAGATCACCACCCGCCCTTTTTCCAGGTGACGAATGGCGCGGCGACGAATGTAAGGCTCTGCCACCTCCTGCATGGCAATGGCCGTCTGCACCCGCGTCGGGATCCCGGCCCGCTCGATGGCATCTTGCAAGGTTAAGGCGTTGATGACGGTGGCCAACATCCCCACGTAGTCAGCAGAAGCTTGATCCATCCCCTGGGCAGCCGCTTCCTTGCGCCCGCGCCAGATATTGCCCCCTCCCACCACGATCGCCACCTGCACGCCCGCCCGCACCACCGAGGCTACTTCACTGGCAATGGACTGCAAGACCTCGGGGTCAATCCCGTAGGGACGTTCCCCCATCAGGGCTTCACCGCTCAGCTTCAGCAGAATACGTCGGTACTTCATGGCTATCCGCTCCAGCCCACCCCTGCCTACAATAGCAGCTTTGCTGGGCTAGCTCCGGTCAGGGTGTTGGTCAACAGAGCCTCTCGACGAACTTGCCATCACGGCTGCTGTTCTTCGCCAGCGCTGGCCTCCTGATCCCGAGGAACAGAACGGAAGCGGCGGCTATTGCGAGCACGACTTTTCTGAAACTGCTTGGCATACTCGCGGTTGCGCTCGGCTTTTTCCCGCTTCAGGTTGCGTTTTTTGGCCATGCTGGTCTTCCTGACCGGTTGTCCGGCATAAAGTGAGGCACTCAGGTGGAGTGCGAGGCGTCCTTAATCGTAACATGCTTTGCCGGAGCCATCCTGAAGGCCTCTGCTCAGCCAGCTATGGGCAGGGATCCCCAGAGCAGAGATAGGCCGATCAGGAGGAACCCCACGCCTGCCGAGGTTTTGATCCAGCGGGGGGGGATGACTCGCGCTACCCAAGCCCCCGCCCATACCCCAATGAAGCTGGTGCTGATTAGGGCAGCAGCAGCTCCGCAGAAGATCACCCCAAGATTTTGCGAGTGGGCGCTGAGGAGCAGGGTGGCCAACTGGGTTTTATCGCCCATTTCGGCCAGCAAAATTGAGCCGAAGCTGACCAGAGCAGCTCGCGCCGCTGTCTGTTTCAAGAAAGAGAACATCTGACTGCTGTGCTGGCTCAACACGTTTCTCTGTAGCCACGTTGCTGATACATTTACGCTGAACACTGCTGAGCATTACTGCTCAGCGGTGAAGCGATAGCATTCTGTCCGTTTCCGTTGTCACTACGCGATGCTGACGCGACCGCGCTACTCGGACGGAGTCCAAACAGAAAGGCGGTATCCCGCAAAGCTCTGAGCATAACACCCAGAGCGCCTTGCCAATCTCGTGGTAGCCTATGGTTGCACTTTGGGCATCTAAACACCTTTGCGCCACCCAACTTGGTGTGGATGTGCCCGCACTTGGTACAGGTTTTGCTGGTGTACGCTTCCGATACTTCCACGACAACCACGTTTTTCTTCTTGGCTTGAAACTTCAGGAGCTGCTTGAACCGGTAGTGCGCCCAGGTGAGCATCGCCCTTGCTGTCTTGCTACCAAACTTCCTCCCTGCCTTGGCAACCATCTTGGCTGACTCGAAAGTGGGGAGGAATATCAATCGGTAGTTATCCGTTAGGAACGCCGCTACCTTGCGATGGCACTCGTCCACCAAGTTCCTGATTCTCTCCCGCAGACGAAACGCCGCTTGCCGCATTCGCCTACGCTTGGGTCTCGGTGCTTTACTCAGCCTGGACTGCAGATCGTCTAGGTGGTAGCACAGCCGAACGATCCTGCCAAAGTCTCCCTTGGCAATATCTACAAAGCCCGCCCCATCAAACCCTGTAAGGAAGCTTCTTACTCCAGGGTCAAGCGCAACAACCCCCTTTGCTAACGAACACTGCTCGTTCACGGGCTCAGGAAAGATGGCATACCATCTGTCTTTCACCCGCATTAGCTCAGTTCCACGTGCCCATTCTCTGGGCATCTCCTCGGATGCGCGGAACGCCAAGCCTCGGGTGAGTTTCGGATACCACGTCCCATTGCGAAAGTTGCCGGCGTTGAATTGCAGCGTATGCGACCTGTCTCGCACACTGCGAAACCTCGCGTCTTTGCTTCGGCGAAACGCCAACCACGCCTCGACGACCGCGTTCTGCTTGATGTGGCAAGGGACGTCCTTCACCCACTCGGGTAGGTCGGAGCGCAGGATGATGTCCCGCAGCTTTCTGGCCGTTCTTGGAGCACCATGCTGACGCTGATAGGCAATCGCTTGGTTGTAGCAGTACCGGCACGCCGCTTGCCACCGCTTCCAAACTTTAGCCAGCGCTGGCTCCGGATAAATCCGTATCTTTCTCGATTGCAGCCCGGTATTTTCTGAGTCCGTAGAGCCGACTGCTGAAGCAGTGCAGGATGGTGAGGATATCCTCAACCAGTTCCTGTTGGGGAGAAAGGTGATCGTCATCGAGAACCAAGATTTCGCACCCGTATTGACGGCAGTACCACTCAACGAGCTCAAATCCAAACCGGCAGAGTCGATCCCGGTGAGCGACCACAATTGTTCCGATATCTCCTGCACGGACTCGTTCCAATAAGGCAAGGAACTTTGGTCTTTTGAAGTCGAGACCGCCGCCAACCTCTCCGACCACTTCGGCTCCAGGATAGAGGTTAACCAGTCTTGCAATCTGTCTCTCCAAGTCTGACTTTTGCCCTCGACTGCTGACTCGGGCGTACAAAACGACTCGTTTGGCTTTCTTTGGCGTTCTGATGTAGCTGTCGAGGTCATACCTTCTTGCCCTACCAGATGGAGTACGTATTGCTTTGATCCAGCCCTTCTGTTCCCATCGCCTCAAGGTGTGGAGACACACCCCAAAATAATCCGCCGCTTCTCTCGGTTTTACATACCTAGCCATACCAAGCAGCCATACTGAACATATTGTACATTATTTTCAGTATAGTCCAGCATATCATTGACTAGAGTCATGCTCTTACACAAGAGGATAGCTTGGTAGCCCTGTACTTGAGTACGCGGCGGAAAAGCCCTTGAGCCACTTTAGTTGCTTCTTTGTTATTAGTACAGAGCTTCTCCAGGAAAACAACCTACTGCGGTGCAAAACCCGCGTGGCAATAACTAACCTGGCGGAACTTAAGTCCGAAGTAAGCAGAACTTTGAGGTTATGCCTCAAAGGACTGTCTAGAGGCGTCTTGACAGCGCCTTCGCGAGTCCACTTTGGGCTGCGTAAGAATCCCCTGGGTGGGAGTGTCAAAGCCACCCTTCCCCTTCACGGGAGATGTGTAAACTACCGGGCTCCGACCGCTCCCCAACCCCCGTATACGGGGGGAGGTAGGGGGGCTGGTTTACAGCAGCCCCCAATAATGCAATCACGTTGGCACCGTTAAAATCTGCATCCCCTTTCCAGCCACAGACCGAGTTCACACAACGAAAATGCTTCCCTTCCCGTTGCCCAATCCACAGGCACGGGTGGCAGGTCTGCGAGCTGTAGGCAGGCGGCACCACCCCAACCTGGATCCCGGCCCGCAGCGCCTTGTACTGCACAAACTGCTTCAGTTGATAGAACGCCCAACTATTCGACCGCCGCCGCTCTATCTTAACTGCGCGGCTGTCGGTTGGTGCGCTCCCTAATGCCACTCAGGTCTTCCAGGGCAATAAAACTGTGGGTGGCCTGCGCCCTCGACACAATCGCTTTGGAGATGCAGGGATTGACCCAGGTTTGCAAGCGTCTCTCCTGACCAGACAGCCGTTGCAAGAGTTGGCGGCATCTGCGCCGACTAGATCTTGTGCCCTGACTGGCTTTGCGTTGAAGTGACGCCCGCAGCCGGGAGGAGTGGTCTCTGACCTGGTTCAACGGCTGTCCATTCCAGTTGTCCTCCTCTGAGGTATGGGCAATATCTCTCCTCCCCAAGTCCACCCCCATCGCCTTGGGGGTGTCTGGCTCGACGCCAATCTGGATGTAGTGAGAACCCTCTTTGCGTTTGACCAACGTGGCCGATTTGGGATTGGTGCCGGCCAGCATCCCTCGTTGATAGTTGCCAATGGCCAACTCAAAGCGTTCCCGACCCTCTACGGTGGTCAGCGACACCGTCCAGTCGTTCTCGCGGAAGGAAAAGATGCGGGCATCGTAGGTCACGAAGCCTGCCTTGAAGGCCTTGACCGGACAGTTCTGTTGCCGGGCAACCTTACGCGACCCTGCCACCCGTCTGCATACCTGTTGTGCCAGGATAGCCCAAAGCAGGTACGAATCTCGCGCTAGCAGAGAGATTGGAGCTTGACGGCGTTGACTATCTTCTCTGGTGTGTTCTCATTCACCCAGTTCAAGGCCTGCACAAAGGCGTCCAGAGTCGCATCCAGCTTGACGGCTTGTGACTCCGATACCTAAGGACTCCGTCCCGCTAGCGCGAACAGTTTGATAGTCAAGACTTGGGGCATGCTGTAACTATACATCAACAGACCGCATTCCTCCCGTCACTGACCGGCCCGGCCCCCGGCCCCCCAGTCCCCCCGTATACGGGGGGATACAGGGGGGCTGGGCGGGGGGATATAGGGGGGTACAGGGGAGCTCCCGCGGTTTCTAGCTGACCCGCATACCCCGAAACGAAACAGAGCGAGGGGTCTGTCTAGATTACTGCCCCTCGCCCTCCTCTACTTGTCTAAACTACACGGGCGCTCCAAGACCGGTATAGGAGCCATAGAAGAAAAGCCCAACCACCGTGACCACACCCAAACCGACAACCACAGCCACTATCCACAGAGGGATCCTTGCCTGACTAGTCATAGCAACTGGCCTCCAGAAGAAAAAGATAGGTCTAAAAAGTTGCACCCGTAGTCTGCAAAGAGAACCAAGGGCTGGCTAAGGTAAGCCTACATTGATCCCTACAGCTTTTTCTCAACTTAAGACCAGAGACAAGTGAAGTCTCAGTTGAGAAAGTAGCTGGAAAACAACAGCCCCACCACAAACACCAGCAGCAAGCCCAAGTATAGGGAGGTGCGGTTTAGCTCTACCGGCTGGGTGTTGGGATTCTTCTCAGGTTGATCAGCCATGGGGTTCACCGTTGAATAAACTGCATTGCGGCAATAGCTCCCAAAAAGAAAACGGTTGGAATCGCCAAAGTATGCACCGCCAACCAACGGACAGTAAAAACGGGGTAGAAAACAGGCTCGTCAGGTTTGTTAACAGATTTGGTCGCCATAGTCCAGATCCTGCATCTTGGAACGCAAAATAGATTTACAAATCGCAACAACTAAAGAGTTGCCAGCCTGGCCCTGCTCTTTCCTAGCGAGTTAACTTTTCCAGTTGCTCAAGAGCGTTGAAGCGGTCGCTGACAATCGGTAACTCCTGCCGCTCTGCGGTGAAATACTCATTGGGGCGCGGGGTGCCAAAGATATCATAAGCCAAGCCGGTGCTGACAAAAAGCCAACCCGCCAAAAACAAAGCGGGAATGGTCAGGGCATGAATAACCCAGTAGCGGACGCTGGTAATAATATCGACAAAAGGTCGCTCTCCAGTGTTGCCAGCCATGAAACTCCTCCCTGCACTAGGGGCAAAAGGGCTCTTTGAGTCTATAACACAATGATAAGGAGTTGCATGCACAGCTACAAGTTACAAGACAATTGCTCAAGCTGTTTGCCGCCAAGCGAGGCCCCATCCTTGCATAGGTAAGATCTCCTAACAGCCTCTGAGTTCAACTCTAGGGCAGCGTGAGCCGGAACGCCTGGGGTAGGGGATCCCACTGCCAAAGGGCGCAATCGCGACTGACATCGAGGGCTTGAGGACACGGCGGAACTTTGAGATAAGCTGACTCTGAGGGGATGTCAACGGAACAGGAGTAACAGCTATGCGGTGCTCGTGGCCCCTAGCCCTGGGCCTATGTTGGACGCTAGGCTGGTCAAGCCTCAGCTTGCCGGCCTGGTCGCAAGGGGTCGAGCAGCAAGCCTCGCTGGCCTGGGCCGATGCCTACGTGGCAGCGCTGGAGCGCCAGACGGACCTGGTGCTCACCCAGGAGCCGCTGTCGGCGACCTTGACTCGTCTGGAATTGGCCCAGTGGCTAACGGAGTTTTTCGGCTACGTCCCCAACCCCAACCAGGTACAAGAGATTCGGGATCTCGAGCCCAATACCCCCGACTATTGGACGGCCCAAGCGGTGCTGCAGGCGGGAGCGATGCGCCTGTACGAGGGCAACGAGTTTCGCCCGCAAGGAGATCTCACCCACCTGGAAGCCCTGGCTATTTTGGTGCGGGCCCTGCAATTGCCTGCTCCCAACCAGGACGATATTGAGCGCTGGATGGCTCTGTACACCGATGCTGCCGAGGTGCCGGAGGTGGGGCGGGCTTTTGTGGCGATGGCAGGGGAAGCAGGGCTATTGGTGAATGTGCCGGATCCGGCCCGGCTGCGGCCCAATCGGGTGCTCAGCCGAGCCGAGGGGGCGGTGCTGTTGCACCAGGCGCTGGTGTATCGCGGTCAGCTTCCGCCTTTGCCAGCTCCGGTGGCGCAGTTGCGTCCCTCTCCTGCTCCGGTGGCCAAGACTGTCCAACCCGAAATCTTGCAAACGCGGATTACCCCTGAGTCGGGAGTGGTGCCGCCAGGGGGAACTCTGACTGTTGAGGCCCAGGCCACTCCCAACGGCAGGGCCACCGTGGATATCGGCAGCTTGGTGCAGGGCTTGCCCATGCAGGAGGTGCAGCCCGGCTATTACCGCGCCGTTTACATCCTTGGCCCTCAGGACAGCGCCCTCAGTCCCGATATTCGTATCCAACTGAGCCTCAACGGACGGGAGACCCGCGTTCAGCGGCGGCTCCCTCAACTGGCCCTGGGCAATGTCGCTCCCCCGCCGGTGGAATCGGTGTTTCCGCCCCCATCCCCTCTGCCACAACCGGCCACCCCTGAGCCTGCTCCTCTGGCTCCAGTCGGCAACCGCTATCCGCGTATTGAGGCGATTCGCTTGGATCCCCAGCGCGACCTGGTGGAAGGGGATATTCTCACCATTGCCATCTGGGGGGACTCGGGGGGGATCGCCCAGTTTGATTTGGGGAATTTGGCCCTGAACCAGCCGATGCGGGAGGTGCGACCCCACCACTACGAGGGCACCTACGTGGTGGCCCCCACCCACCAAGCCAGCAACCCCGTTTTGCGAATTGTGCTCACTAAGGATGGCCTCAGCCAGGAACACCGGGAGATCTTCCCTTTTGCAATCGATGGATCTAAGGGAACCCGCTCCACCATCCAGCCGGTCTCCGCACCTGTCGCTGCTGGGCTGCCCCGGATTTTCAATGTCACCACCAACAGCACCAACCTGCGCATGGGCGAGATCCTCAAAGTTACGATGCGAGGGGATCCGGGGGGGCGGGCAGCTTTTCGCATCGTCGGGGTGACGCCGGAGGTGGAGATGCGGGAGGTGGCGCCCGGCCTCTACGAAACCCAGCAGCAACTGCCCTTCAACATGCAGCCGGTCAACAACGGCCTCGTTGAGGTGATCCTGGAGCGGGGCGGCCAAAGAGCCACCCAAACCAGCCCCTCGCCCATTACCATCGCTCCCTGAGCAAAACTTGCCGTGCAGCCTCGCGAGAACTTTATCCCGCTGGTGCAAACGGTAGCTCAAGGAATACGATCCGCTTGCCCAGCTATTGGCGTTCACCGGCAGCTTGGTAGTTACAGCCATCTCAAATGGCAATGAAACGTTTCTCTGCGTCGTTATTGCTACGCAACGCTGTCGCGGACGCGCCGGCCGTGCGGAGCACTATCCCCAACTCCCCTCTCCCTTTGGGAGAGGGGCCGGGGGTGAGGGTAGAGGGGGTCGGCGGCAAAGTGTCTTCGTCTTGTTTGAAACGACTATACGCCCCTTGGCTAGACGGCTGCCTCAAAGGGATCCGCGCTGCGCTGGATCTGGGTGGATAATTTGGGAATCACCTGCAGCTTGAACTGTTGCTCGAAGACCTTTTTCTTCTCGTTCAAGCTCCACAGCTCCAGGGCACAGTCGTCGTTAGGGTGCTTGGGATCCAAAATCAGCTCCATGCAGCGGGGGCCTTCTCCCAGAAGCTGAAAACGGCAGTGGAGAGCTTGGATGGCCTGCAGGCGGCGGCGATCCAGAGCACAGGCTATGCGCAGCAGGGGGCTGAGCTCGAGGACAACTTGGCGATCCCGCTCGTTGCTGAGGCGTTGAAAGTTCTCGTGCTTCTTCTTGGGGGGCGACTTGCGGTGGTAGCGGGCCAGGTTGGCGATCACCTCTATCTCTTCCTCGTTGAAGCCCAACAGCTCCCCGTGGCGGATCAGGTAGTAGGAGTGCTTGTGGTGGGCGGCATGGCTGATGAAGTGGCCGCAGTTGTGCAGCATGGCCGCCGCCCAGAGGAGAGCTCGCTCGCGGGAGCCCCAGGAGTGCAGGATGCCGCGGGTCTGATCGAAAAGACTGAGGGCAAACTCCGCTACCCGCTCGGCATAGGGGAGCTCCACCTGGTATTTTTCCGCCAGCTTGAGGATGCTGCGCCGCCGCACCGAGCTGTGGTAGCGCAGCCGATCTTCAATGAGCCCCTGGCCGATCATCCAATCCACGATCAGCCCTTCCCGCAGGGCCCGTTCGCAAAACTGGATCCGCTCCACCCCCAGCAGGGTCATCACCTCCTCCAAGATGACGGCCCCAGCCAGGATGATCTCCCCGCGTCTTTCCCCAAAGCCGGGCAGTTTTTGCCGTTCGGCCACGGTGAGGGAGCGCAGCTCTTTGACATAGGCCCGCAGGGCTTCCAGGCTGAACTCATACCCCTGCAGGCGAGTGGGGGCAGCGCCCAGCCGACGGCGGGCATCCAACTGGGCCAAGCACTCGATGGTGCCGGAGGTGCCCACCAAGGTCAGGGATCCCGGCTGTTGGGAGGCTTCGACGATGCGCCGCATCTGCTCAATGGGAGCTTCCAGCATGCCGCGGACATGTTGCCGCAGCGCCTGCAGCTCGGCGGAGGTGGGCGGATCGTGGTGCAAAAAAGCTTGGGTCAGGCGCACCGCCCCCACCTTGATGCTGCGTAGAAACTCCGGCTCTTGGCCGTTGCCCAGAATCAGCTCGGTCGAGCCGCCGCCGATATCCACCACCGCGTGCAGCCGATTGTGGAACTCCATGGCCGAGAGCACCCCCAGGTAGATGCGGCGGGCCTCCTCCTGGCCGGAGATCAGCTCGATGCGCAGGCCCAGCTCCTGCTCGATCCGCTTCAAGAACTCCGGCCCATTGGGGGCCTCGCGCACAGCGCTGGTGGCCACGGCAACGATATCCTGCACCTGAAAGCTCTCGGCAATGCGGCAAAACCGCTCCAGAGCCGTCCGGGCCCGTTCCATGGCAGCAGGGGTAAGGGCGCCCGTCTGGCTGCAGAATTCCCCCAGCCGCACGGTGGCTTTTTCGCGGGAGATGATGGTGAAGCTGGGGATATTGGGGTTAATGCGCACCACCACCATGTGCAGGGAGTTGCTGCCCACATCGATGGCGGCTATGACCGGAGCAACTCCAGACTCAGAAAGGGGGGCCGGTTTCGGTTCAGAGGCGGCGGCAGAGCGTTCGGCAAGGTTGGCGAGCGAAGAGACCATGAATGAATTCAGAGGTTGCGACACTTTGCGACACTTCTAGAATACTGTGTGCTTTCCCCCCTTTTTCTTGGCCGAGCTGTGGGTTTAAAGGCGACGGTCTTTCTTAAACAGAGAGTTGTCCCCGTTGGGGATCCCGGCTGTTCTGGCCTCAGACTAAGATAAAAGCACTGCAGAGTCATTTTTGTCGCCAAGCGGGTTCCGATGTCTCAACCAGCCGCATCCCCTCAACAGGCCAACAGCCCCCTCAAGCTGCTGCGTACCCACGAATCTCCCAAGCTGGAGCGCATCCGCCACACCACCTCTCACGTCCTGGCGATGGCGGTGCAAAGGCTGTTTCCCAAGGCCCAGGTAACCATCGGCCCGACGACCGACTATGGCTTTTACTACGACTTTGACCATCCCGAGCCCTTCACGCCGGAAGATCTGGAGCGCATCAAAAAAGAGATGCAGGCGATCATCAAGAAAGGCTTGCCGGTGATCCGCGAGGAGGTGAGCCGGGAGGAGGCCAGGCGCCGCATCGAGGCCCTCGGCGAACCTTACAAGCTGGAGATTTTAGATAGCATTCCCGAAGGCGAGCCGATCACCATCTACCATCTGGGGGATGAGTGGTGGGATCTCTGTGCCGGCCCCCACGTGGAAAACACGAAGGAGATCAACCCCAAAGCTTTTGACCTGCTCAGCGTGGCCGGCGCCTATTGGCGGGGGGACGAGACCAAGCCGCAGCTCCAGCGCATCTACGGCACCGCCTGGGAGACGCCGGAGGAGCTCAAGGAATACAAGCGGCGGCTGGAAGAGGCCAAGCGGCGGGATCACCGTAAGCTGGGCAAGGAGCTGGGCCTATTTATATTTGCCGATGAAGTGGGGCCGGGCCTGCCCCTTTGGACCCCCAAAGGAACTACTCTGCGCTGGGTGCTAGAGGATTTTCTCAAGCAGGAGCAGCTCAAGCGGGGCTATCTGCCGGTGGTGACGCCCCACATTGCCCGCGTGGATCTGTTCAAGATCTCCGGCCACTGGCAAAAGTACCGGGAAGACATGTTTCCCATGATGGCCGAGAGCGAGGAGGCGCGCGCCGCTGAACAGGGCTTTGTCATGAAGCCGATGAACTGTCCTTTTCACATCCAAATCTATAAATCAGAGCTGAGATCCTACCGCGATTTGCCGCTGCGCTATGCCGAGTTCGGCACCGTCTATCGCTACGAACAATCGGGGGAATTGGGGGGCTTGACCCGCGTTCGCGGCTTTACGGTGGACGATGCCCACCTGTTTGTCCGGCCCGATCAGCTGGAGGAGGAGTTTCTTAAGGTTGTCGATCTCATTTTGGTGGTCTTCGACAAGCTCAAACTCAAAGATTTTCGCGCCCGCCTCAGCTTCCGCGATCCCAAATCCGATAAATATCTGGGATCCCCGGAAGAGTGGGATATGGCCGAGAATGCCATTCGCCGCGCGGTGGAGAAGCTTTCAATGCCGCATTTTGAAGGGATCGGAGAGGCGGCTTTCTACGGGCCGAAGCTGGACTTTATCTTCCGCGACGCGCTGGATCGGGAGTGGCAGTTGGGCACGGTGCAGGTAGACTACCAAAACCCGCAGCGCTTTGACTTGTACTATGTGGCCGAGGACGGATCCCGGCAGCGGCCGGTAATGATCCACCGCGCTCCCTTTGGTTCGCTGGAGCGGCTCATCGGCATCCTCATCGAGGAATACGCGGGGGATTTTCCCTTCTGGCTGGCGCCGGAACAGGTGCGCATCTTGCCCGTTTCCGACCAATACCTGGGCTATGCCACCCAGGTGCGGGATCAGTTGCGAGAACAGGGGATCCGCGTCCACATCGATGCCGACAGCGACCGCCTGCCCAAAAAGATCCGCAACGCCGAGAAGGCCAAGGTTCCCTTCATGCTGATTGTGGGGGAAAAAGAGCAGGCAACTGGCACAGTGAGCGTGCGGCAGCGCCACGGAAAAGACCTGGGATCCCTGACGGTGGCAGACTTCCTGGATCAGGTGCAGGCGCTCAACTAGCCGGTTGCGGCAATGGAGGGCAGTGGAGTTTTCAGAACTTGAGGATCCCAGATGCCGGGGAGCTCAAGAAAGGGCCTGAATGTCCCTTTCTAAAGAAAAGCCAGCCGACGGCCGTGTTGACGGCCCGCCGCTATTCTGGCGGCAATGCCCAGAAGATCGTTGTGGGGCGGGAGCTTTCCTGTGGATCCAAGGTGCTGGTGGCTGCCCAACCGACGCGGGGGGTGGATGTGGGGGCCATCGAGGCCATTCATCCTAAGCTCCTCATCTCCCGCTCTGCGATTGTAGATAACAGCACTATGAATTGTAGCTCTTACTACAGTATTAGCTTCTCTATTGGAGATAGGCTTTTGTGCATTCAAAGTCTGACCGCAGAGTGATGACTCAAGGATAGGATCCCATGCCCAAAACGCTGTTTAAAGTTGACCTGACTAAGCCAATGGATCAACAGGATCTACCGGGTCACAACCGCTGGCATCCTGATATTCCCGCTGTGGTTTCTGTAAACCCTGGCGAGGTATTCCGAATTGAGTGTAAAGACTGGACGGATGGGCAAATCAAAAACAACGATGATCCTTCCGACATTGAGCAGGTTGACCTAAGCGTTGTCCATGTTTTGAGTGGGCCTATTTGGGTTAACGGCGCCCAGCCTGGAGATATCCTGGTTGTCGATCTGTTAGACATTGGGCCACTGCCGGGAGACGAGTGGGGGTTTACAGGTATTTTTGCCAAAGAAAATGGAGGGGGATTCCTCACCGATCATTTTCCCAACGCGGCCAAAGCCATCTGGGATTTTCAAGGCATTTACACCACTTCCAGACACATTCCCCATGTGCGCTTTGCCGGCATCATTCACCCCGGCCTCATTGGCTGTGCCCCATCTCACGAGTTGCTGGCGGCTTGGAATAAGCGGGAAGCTGAGCTGGTCGCTTCGGCTCCCGATTTGCGCACTTACGGCGCGGGGCTATCCGGCAATCAGCCTGTGCTGGCCGCCTTGCCCAATCCCAAGAACGCAATTTTGGGAACTTTGCCCAAGTCAGAGTATGAGCGGGTTGCTGCTGAAGCGGCTCGGACGGTGCCCCCGCGAGAGCACGGTGGTAATTGCGATATTAAAAACCTGTCTAAAGGAACACGGATCTACTTCCCGGTTTACGTGGAGGGTGCCAAGCTGTCGATGGGAGATATTCACTTCTCGCAAGGGGATGGGGAGATCTCTTTTTGTGGCGCTATTGAGATGTCGGGCTACATCGATCTCCACGTCGATCTAATCAAGGGTGGTGTTGAGAAGTACGGATTGGTTAACCCCATTTTTAAGCCCGGCCCTGTTGAGCCACGTTACTCGGAATACCTTGTGTTTGAGGGCATTTCTGTGGACGAGCTTACAGGTAAGCAGTATTATATGGATGTTCACATTGCCTATCGACGCGCCTGCTTAAATGCCATCGAATATCTGAAAAAATTCGGCTTTACGGGAGAACAAGCTTATCTGCTGCTCAGTGCTGCACCGGTGGAGGGCAGAGTGAGTGGGATCGTCGATATTCCCAATGCTTGCTGTACGGTGGCTATTCCTACGCAAATCTTCGACATAGATATTCTCCCTAGGTGAATGTTATCCGATGCCTCGTTCAAGGGGGTGGAATAGGAAGATGCCGCTGTATGAGTTTAAGTGTCAAACCTGTGGGGAGTTTGAGGTATGGCGGCCCTTATCTCAATATCGAGATCCGGCCTATTGTCCTTCTTGCAATCAGGAAGGGAAACGTCTCATTTCAGTTCCCATGGTTCAGCTTTCCAGCTCTTTGCCTATTTCAAAGGGGGGAAGAGAACCCAAACTGATCAAGCGTGAACAGCACTCAAATTCTGATCCAAACTCGCCAAAATATCGCTCCCAATCCTGTGGGCGACCTTGGATGTTGCACCATTAGTTATTAGACATAGTTGTTTCAGGCTAGGGTAAGACGCCTGGGCTATTGAAAAAAGCCTTCTGGCCCCGTGCATTATTGCTCCGCAGCGCTATTGCTATGCCTACGGCACCCTGACGGGAACCGCAACGCTGACGCGACGATGCGACGACGTAACGACGTGACCAACGTTTTAGGTGTGGGTGCAGTGTCCCAGTTTGAATCGAAATGACCATAGTGCTTAGAAAAAGAGAGACTCTCACAATACCCCCAGAAATGCTTTCCTCTGGCATGGCAGTTCACAACCTATGCTGGAAGAGGCGTTCAAGAAGCACCTCATGAGTGGGCCTGATCCTTCCTTGGCAGAGGGATCCCATCGCAGCGATATTGCCCTTCGCTTGCAGGGGATCACCAAGCGTTATCCTCTGGTGCTGGCCAACGACCACATCGATCTGGAGGTGCGTTGGGGAGAGATTCTGGCGCTGATGGGGGAGAACGGGGCGGGCAAGTCTACCCTGATGAAGATCGTCTATGGGTTGGTCAGCCCGGACGAGGGATCCATTCAAGTGGATGGGCAACCGGCCAAAATTCACAGTCCCGCCGATGCCATTCGGTTGGGAATTGGGATGGTGCATCAACACTTTATGTTGGTGGATCCCTTGACGGTTACGGAAAACGTGGTTCTTGGGGCCGAACCCGGCCATCTTTTTCAGGTCGATTTCCGTCGGGCCAGGGCTGAGGTGGCTCAGTTGATTGCCGAGATGGGCTTCCATCTGGATCCCGACGCCAGAGTGGAGGATCTGCCGGTAGGCCTACAGCAGCGGGTGGAGATCTTGAAAATGCTCTACCGCAAGGCCCGCATCTTGATTTTGGATGAGCCGACGGCAGTGTTGACTCCGCAGGAGGCAGGCGAGCTGTTTGCGTTTTTGCGCCGCTTTGCCCGGCGGGGGGGAGCTGTCATTTTCATCAGCCACAAGCTGAAGGAGGTAATGCAACTGGCCGACCGCGTCACCGTCATTCGGGATGGCAAGGTGGTGGCGACGTTGCCCACTGCCCAAACCGATGCCCAGGAACTGGCGCGGCTGATGGTGGGGCGGGAAGTCAGTCTGACCGTTGAAAAAAAGGCCGCTACCCCTGGGGAGGTGTTGCTGGATGTGCGAGATCTGTGGGTGGATATACCGGGGCGGAAGCCGGCGGTGGCGGGGGCGAGCTTCCAGGTACGTGCCGGCGAGATTGTGGGCCTTGCCGGTGTGGAGGGAAACGGCCAAACGGAATTGGTGGAGGCGATCACCGGCTTGAGAAGCTACCGCGGCCAAATTCGCTATGGAGCCGGATCCCTGTCTGCTTCGGCCCGACAGGTGCGTTGCTGGGGTCTGAGTCATATCCCCGAAGATCGCAATGTGAGAGGTTTGGTGCTGGATTTCCCCACCCGCGACAACCTGATCCTGGGGGATCACCATCAAAAGCCGTATACCGGCTGGTTGGGATTTTTTCAGGAAGAGGCCATTGACCAACATGCCCGCCAGGTGGTGGAGAGCTTCGACGTTCGCCCCCGCAGCATTTCCCTGACGGCCCGCCGCTATTCTGGCGGCAATGCCCAGAAGATCGTTGTGGGGCGGGAGCTTTCCTGTGGATCCAAGGTGCTGGTGGCTGCCCAACCGACGCGGGGGGTGGATGTGGGGGCCATCGAGGCCATTCATCGGCGCATCCTGCAGGCGCGGGATCAGGGCATGGGGGTGCTGCTGGTGTCGGCGGATTTGAATGAGGTGATCAGCTTGTCGGATCGCATTTTGGTGATCCATGAGGGCCACCTGGTGGGAGAACTCACGCCTGAAGAGGCCACCGAAGATCAGCTAGGGCTGCTGATGGGCGGGATCCAGCATTAGACGAGGCCGGGGGCAGCTTGAGAAGATCCTGCCGCTCGTTCTTGGGCCAGGGCTGCCCGCCGTTGCTCCAACTCTTGCGGAGAGATGCGCCCGTAGGTGACGCTCAGCTCCGCCAGCCGCTGGGCCAGCTCCGGCCGCAGCATCTCCTCGCGGTAGCGCCAGGCCCAGTTGTTCTCGGCCCTGCCGGGGAAGTTCATGCGCGCCTCTGCCCCCAGGCCCATCACATCTTGCAGGGGAATGATGGCCAGGTCGGCCACGGAAGCCAGGGCCAGGCGAATCAGATCCCAGTGGATGCCGTCGGATCCCTGGCAGCCCAGGTAGCGCAACAGGTTTTGCTTTTCCCACTCCGGGCGTTCTGGGTCATGAAACCAGCCCACCACGGTGTTGTTGTCGTGGGTGCCGGTGTAGACGACGAAGTTGCGCTCGTAGCTGTGAGGCAGATAGGGGTTATCGGGCCCCGAGCCAAAGGCAAAGAGCAGCACCTTCATGCCGGGCAGGCCAAATTGATCCCGCAGTTGCAACACCTCCGGCGTAATGTCTCCCAGATCTTCGGCGATCACCGGGATTTTCCCCAGCTTGTCGGCCAGCGCCTGAAAGAAGTCGGCCCCCGGCCCTTTTTGCCACTCGCCTTCTACCGCTGTTTCCGCAGCGCCGGGGATGGCCCAGTAGCTCTCGAAGCCGCGGAAGTGGTCGATGCGGACGCAATCCACCTGCTTGAGAATGGCCTGGATGCGCCGGATCCACCAGTCGTAGCCGCGGGCCTTGAGCACCTCCCAGTTGTAGAGGGGGTTGCCCCAGCGCTGCCCGGTGGGGCTGAAATAGTCGGGGGGCACGCCGGCTACCTGCAAGGGCCGTCCTTGTTCATCCAGGTGAAACAGCTCCCGGTTGGCCCACACATCGGCGCTGTTGGGGGCGACATAGATGGGTATGTCCCCGATGAGCTGCACTTGATGCCGGTGGGCGTACTCTCTTAGGGATCCCCACTGTTGGGCAAATAGATACTGCCAAAACATCTGCCGGGTGATGGCATCGGCATGGCGGTCACGGGCCTCTTGCAAAGCCAGGGGATCCCGTTGTGCCAAGGCTGGATCCCATTGGGTCCATTCCTGGTCGCCATACACCTCTTTGAGGGCCATGAACAGGGCGTAGTCCGGCAGCCAATCGGCCTCGGCAGCACAGTAGGCTTGGAAAGCTTCCCAGTCGGCGGCGGACGCTTTTTCTTTGAAGGTAGCCCAGGCGCGGTGCAGCAGGCCCAGCTTGAAGGGGATCACGGTTTCGTAGTCCACCCGCTCAGCATTCCCCGCCTGGATGGCTGGCCATTGGGGCAGATCCTGCCAGCCGTTGGGTTCCAGCCAGCCGGCTTTCACCAGCAGCTCCGGGCTAATCAGCAGTGGGTTGCCGGCAATGGCAGAAAAGCTCATGTAGGGGGAGTTGCCCCAGCCGGTGGGGCCAAGGGGCAGCACCTGCCAGAGGCGCTGGCCGCTTTCCACCAGAAAATCCACAAACCGGTAGGCAGCCGGCCCCAGATCGCCGATGCCAAATGGCCCCGGTAGCGAGGTGGGGTGCAAGAGGATGCCACTGAGTCTGCCCATGCGCATGGCTAAACCCTTTTCGCCCTATTTCACCGCCTATCCTGTCACTTCTACAGCCCAATGACAGCTACCAATCGACAAAACCAAGACCAAAGGTCAAAAGCGCCAACGGCCTTTTTGGCTTGGCCAGCTCTTGCAGCGGAGGAGAGATGGGGAGCCTCTCAAGAGCAGGCTTGGGAACCCCCCTCACCTCCCAAAACCGGCCAGCCCACCAAGCCCTGGCGGAGACTCTGATGGCAGGCACGCACCTCTTCAAGGGTAAACAGGCGGCGAAAGGGGATCCCCATTTCGCGGTAACGGGCCTCTGCCCCTTCCAGTCGATCCACCAAAGCCAGGATCCCTTCTGCCCGATAGCCCGCTGCCCGCACCCGCTCGACAGCCTTGAGAGCCGAGCCGCCGGTGGTCACCACATCCTCCAAGATCCAAACCCGGCTGCCCGCCGGCAACTCCGGCCCCTCGATCCAGGCCTGGGTGCCATGTCCCTTAGGCTCTTTGCGGACAATCAGGGCCGCCAGGTTGGCCGGCTCAGCCTGCAGAGAGGCCAAACTCACCGCTGTGACCAAGGGATCCGCCCCCAAGGTCATGCCGGCAACTGCCTCGGTCTCAGGGGGCAGTAGCCGATGCAGCAGGGATCCCACCAGGTAGGCTCCCTGGGGGTGGAGGGTAACCGGCTTGCAGTTGATGTAGTAAGTGCTTTGCTGCCCAGACGTGAGGGTAAAGGATCCCTCGCGGTAGGCCAGTTGGGCCAGCAAATACAGCAATTTCTCCCGCGCCTCAGCCGAGGAAAGACCTAAGGGAGAACAGTCTAGGAGCAACACAGCAGGGATCCCCATCAGCTCAACCGTCAACCCATAGATGCGGCAATAACTAACCTGGAGGAACTTCAGTCCGAAGTAAGCAGAACTTTGAGGTTATGCCTCAAAGGACTGTCTAGGGGCGTCTTGACAGCGCCTTTACGAGTCCATTTTGGGCTGCGTAAGAATCCCCTGGGTGGGAGCATGACTCTAGTCAATGATACGCTGGACTATACTGAAAATAATGTACAGTATGTTCAGTATGGCTGCCTGGCATGGCTAGGTATGTAAAACCGAGAGAAGCAGCAGCTTATTTTGGGGTGTGTCTCCACACCCTCAGACGGTGGGAACAGAAAGGCTGGATTAAGGCAATACGCACACCATCTGGTAGAGCGAGAAGGTATGACCTCGACAGTTACGTCAGAACACCCAGAAAGGATAAACGAGTTGTTTTGTACGCCCGAGTCAGCAGTCGAGGGCAGAAACCAGACTTGGAGAGACAGATTGCAAGACTGGTTAACCTCTATCCTGGAGCCGAAGTGGTCGGAGAGGTTGGCGGCGGTCTCGACTTCAAAAGACCAAAGTTCCTTGCCTTATTGGAACGAGTCCGTGCAGGAGATATCGGAACAATTGTGGTCGCTCACCGGGATCGACTCTGCCGGTTTGGATTTGAGTTCGTTGAGTGGTACTGCCGTCAATACGGGTGCGAAGTCTTGGTTCTCGATGACGATCACCTTTCTCCCCAACAGGAACTGGTTGAGGATATCCTCACCATCCTGCACTGCTTCAGTAGTCGGCTCTACGGACTCAGGAAATATCGGGCTGCAATCGAGAAAGATACGGATTTATCCGGAGCCAGCGCTGGCTAAGGTTTGGAAGCAGTGGCAAGCGGCGTGCCGGTACTGCTACAATCAAGCGATTGCCTATCAGCGTCAGCATGGTGCCCCAAAAACGGCCAGAAAGCTGCGGGACATCATCCTGCGCTCCGACCTGCCCGGGTGGGTGAAGGACGCCCCCTGCCACATCAAGCAGAACGCGGTCGTCGAGGCGTGGTTGGCGTTTCGCCGAAGCAAAGACGCGAGGTTTCGCAGTGTGCGGGACAGGTCGCATACGCTGCAATTCAACGCCGGCAACTTTCGCAATGGGACGTGGTATCCGAAACTCACCCGAGGTTTGGCGTTCCGTGCATCCGAGGAGATGCCCAGAGAATGGGCACGTGGAACTGAGCTAATGCGGGTGAAAGACAGATGGTATGCCATCTTTCCTGAGCCCGTGAACGAGCAGTGTTCGTTAGCAAAGGGGGTGATCGCACTTGATCCTGGAGTAAGAAGCTTCCTTACAGGGTTTGATGGGGCGGGCTTTGTAGATATCGCCAAGGGGGACTTTGGCAGGATCGTTCGGCTGTGCTACCACCTAGACGATCTGCAATCTAGGCTGAGTAAAGCACCGCGACCCAAGCGTAGGCGAATGCGGCAAGCGGCGTTTCGTCTGCGGGAGAGAATCAGGAACTTGGTGGACGAGTGCCATCGCAAGGTAGCGGCGTTCCTAACGGATAACTACCGATTGATATTCCTCCCCACTTTCGAGTCAGCCAAGATGGTTGCCAAGGCAGGGAGGAAGTTTGGTAGCAAGACAGCAAGGGCGATGCTCACCTGGGCGCACTACCGGTTCAAGCAGCTCCTGAAGTTTCAAGCCAAGAAGAAAAACGTGGTTGTCGTGGAAGTATCGGAAGCGTACACCAGCAAAACCTGTACCAAGTGCGGGCACATCCACACCAAGTTGGGTGGCGCAAAGGTGTTTAGATGCCCAAAGTGCAACCACAGACTACCACGAGATTGGCAAGGCGCCCTGGGTGTTATGCTCAGGGCTTTGCGGGATACCGCCTTTCTGTTTGGACTCCGTCCGAGTAGCGCGGTCGCGTCAGCATCGCGTAGTGACAACGGAAACGGACAGAATGCTATCGCTTCACCGCTGAGCAGTAATGCTCAGCAGTGTTCAGCGTAAATGTATCAGTGTCAATAGGACAAGCGATGGTGCGGCTCTGCCACCACCGCGGCCTCCGACTCCTCCGACAAGTGGGCAATCAGCCGATCCACCAGCTGCGACAGGGTTGCCCGTTCTTCTAAGCTGAGACAGCCGTAGGTCTGCTCCCGCAACTCCCAAATGAGAGGGGGCAAAATTTCTTTCAACTTCTCTCCGGCAGGGGTGAGGTAAACCCGCCAGATCCGCCGATCCTTGGGATCCCGCTGCCGCCGGATCAGCTCCCGTTTCTCCATGCCGTCCAAGACACCGGTCATGGTACCCCCCAACTGCTGCAGGCGCTCGCAGATAGTGGAGGTGGGGATCCCGTCTTCTTCCCAGAGGCAGCAAAGCACCACCCAGTGGGAAGCGGTCAGGCCGAAGGGCTCCAGGTAGGCCTGAAATTTCCGCCGCACCAATTGCGACAACAGCCGAAGGCGATAGCCTAGGGAATAAGGGGCCAGAATCTCGCGCCATCGCTCCAGGAAGGCTTGTTTCTCCAACTGAGCCATCGCTGAGGGTTCCCCATGGGTGGCTGAGAATGCTTAGAGCTTAAATTTTTCCATTCTAACCTTCTATAAAGAGCGGCCAAAAGCAGCTCATCATCCGTTACAAAAGCGTTACAGGCTTTACAACAAAAGTTACAGTGGAGGGTTGGGCGAGGGGCGAATCTCCCGCCAATTAGCATCAGCTAGGAACCAAATTAAGCTTGGCGTGACAGGGATCCCGCTCTTCTGTGTGAAGGAAGAAAATGCCGATTTGCCCATCTGGGGTCGCCTCGGCAAAAGAGGGGCAGTGGGCAAGGGGAAAATTTGCCAGAGCCATTGAGATGGCACTAGAGTAGCTTCAAGTTTTGCCAGCTCGTTCTCTTTGCCAATGTCTTTTGGGAGGTGAGCATGTTGTCTATCCTACAGGGGTTGAGCTCCCAGCGCCGTTTCCTCTGGGCAGGGATCCCGTTGGTTTGTTCTCTGGCCCTGGGGGCCTGCTGGAACAACCGCAGCAGTGCCGAAACCCCCTCTCAGGGTGTCCAGGCTGAGGTTACAGCAGCGGCGCAAAACCCCTTCCCCCCCATCCCCACCCCGCCGCCGCCGCTGCCTTCCCCCAGTGGCACGCCCGGCCTTCCCCCCTGGTGGCCCCGTGGGCAATCGTCGCAGTGGCAGGATTCCCCCTACGCCGTGGCCTTGTCCGGTTTTTTGCAGGGATTGGCGGCCCAAGGGGGAGCGCTCTCTCAACAGGGGATCCTGCTTTGGACAGCCGAAGGCGAGCTCTTGGCGGAGCACCTGCTGGATCGGCCTTTGCCGGTGGGGGCTTTGGATCAATTGGCCCTCAGCCTGATGGCGCTGGAAAAGTGGGGCTATGAGTATCGCTTCCAAACTCGCTTCTACACCACCAGCCACCGCTCCGGCCAGCGCTTGACGGGAGACTTGGTCGTGGTGGGCGGCGGGGATCCCTATTTCCGGGAGGCCAATGTGGCCGAGCTGGCCCGCCACCTGCACAACCTCGGCATTCGCCAGATCGACGGCGAGGTGAAGGTGGTGCCCCCCTTCCGCTTGCTGGGTCAGCCTGACTCTCTGGCCAGCGCCCGCCGGCTTGCCGAGCTCCTCCGAGATCCCCAGGGGCCCTATCCTGTGACCCTCGGCGGCTCCGGGTCAACGTTAAGGGAGCTGCCGGAGGAGATCCATTGCCTGGCCGGCTACACCTCGCTGCGCCTGGGATCCCTGCTACAAATCCTCAACGGCGGCAACGATCGGGCCATGGCAGAAGCCCTGTTGGCGGAGCTGGCAGGCAGAACAGCCCTGCTGGAGTACCTGCAGCAGCGGTTGGTAGCTCAGCCGGTTGCCCATCTGGATCCCAAACTGGCCCCTGCCCAGTTGGAAATTCGCCTTGGCCCAGGCGGGCAAGAGCTGTACCTCTCCCCCCGCGCCCTGGCCCATCTGTGGGAACATCTGCTTGAGGCCACAGACGGGGATCCCAGGCGTGTCCTGCCAGTGGCCGGGGTCGGCCACAGCCCTTTGCAGCTCCGCGCTCTGCCCCCGGGCACGATCGCCCAGGTGGGCTCTGCCGCCAACCGACTGATGATGGTGGGGCAGCTTCCGGATGGCACCCGTTTCGTCTTACTCAACCACGGCCCGGATCTGGGCGTCTTGCGCCAGCACCAGGATCAGTTCCTGCAGCAGGTGCTGGCCGTTGGGGAGCCTCTCCGCCGCTGAAGAATAGAGCCCTCTCCCTTCTCTTTTCTTCGAGGCCCTCTTGGTCGGGGAGCCACGGTGCAAGCGGCTCCCCAACATCTAGTTGGCCGATCCCTGACTTTCCCCTCTCCCTTGTGGGAGAGGGGCTGGGGGTGAGGGCAGCTTTTACGATTGGAAGAAGGCGGGAATTAAAGAGGAGGGCAAAGCTGCCTAGGGCTGGCCAAGCCAAGGATCGGTCTCGCCTCGCAACTGGCAGGATCTCCTGCTGCATCACCATCTCAAGCAGCTCATCCACCTGATCCAGCAGGCGCTGCCCCTGAGACCTAAGGCAAACAAGAAAGCCCGCAGGGTCTCCTCTAGGGATGGGGGCGGATCAGCCCGTAGCCGCCGTGCTTGCGGACATAGATGACGTTGATCTCGCCGTTTTCGATGTTGCGGAACACGTAAAAATCATGATCCACCAGCTCCAACTGGTGCAGCGCCTCCTGAACTGTCATGGGAGGCATGGCGAAATACTTGGTGCGCACCACCTCAGGGGGCAGCTCTGCTTGCCGTTCTGTATTCAGAGGATCGGTGAGGGGCTGCTGGGCCACTGCCACCGAGGTTTTGGGAGAATGGCGGATGCGGTGAACGCCGTTGCGTTCTTTATATTTGCGCAGCTTGCGGGCCAGCTTGTCGGCAACGCGGTCAATGCTGGCGTAGAGGTTCTCGCTGCTTTCCTCCGCCCGGATGACGGTGCCGTTGGCGTAGACGGTAACTTCGGCAGATTGGTTGGCACTGATGCGGGGGTTACGGGCTACCGATAGATTGACATCCACTTCACTGGTGATCTGGGCAAAATGTTTGACAGCCCGCTCGATTTTTTCTTGAACGTAGCTGCGGATGGCGTCGGTAATCTCGACGTTTTTCCCTTGGATCACAAGCTTAGTCATGGGTACTCTCCCGGTTGTGTCAGTTTACACCTAAAGTTAGCGCCTCACCCTCGCAAAGGATCCCTAGGAAACAGCCCCCACCTCAGGCATGATCGCGGCCCGGCAACTTGCAGAAAGGGCTACGCCAGAAGATGAAGATCGGCTTTGGCATCGGCACTAACCTCTTGGGTTAAGTCTAAGTTAACATCTCCCCCAGGGATCTGGTTCAGGGGTTAAGAATAAATTTAGGCCGTCTTCATTTTTAAGGGATTGGGAGCCAGCACCACTTCTCAGGCAAGGAGAGGTTCCCTGAATTCGGAACTCCAAATTCAAGTGGAGAAGGTCTCCAGACTGCTCGAAAAGGGCAAACTTAGTGGCAGAACTTACACAGATAGGTTCTGCCGAAAATGCTTTTACTAAACTTAAATTCAACAGAGAGAATCAGCACTTGCTGAATCGACCTCTGCTCTCAGGGCGAGCATCTCCTTATTGTTTATTGCTATCTTTTCTCTTTTCTCCTTACAGAACTTGTGGCCATTATACAACCTGGTGAGCCAGGGTGCTTTTTCCAGCTCAGACAGAGACTGAAAGGGAGAATGAAGAGATGTTGACTGAAGTTAAGCTTTTTATAAGATAGGGATCCCGTAGAAATATCGTTACCAAGAGCAGGTCTGAAAAGCCGTTTTTGGCCTCTGTGGCCGACCTGCTAGCCGGAAGGCCGGTTTGCTTAGAAGAAGTGGGGTGGACCCGGTGGTCAGAGAGATCTCTTGGAAAGCGAAGGAGCTTTTGGACAAAGCAGAAGCAGCTTTGCAGGATCAGTTTCAGGCGATAGATAGGGTCCTTAGGGAGAACCTGGCGCGGGTGCTGCAGGCCTTCCGCGACCAGCAGGTGGGATCCCATCACTTTGCCGGCGTATCGGGCTATGGTCACGACGACCGGGGACGAGAGGTTTTGGATCGGGTGTTTGCCCAGATCATGGGCTGTGAGGCGGCGCTGGTGCGGCTGCAAATGGTGTCTGGCACCCATGCCATTGCCTGTGCCCTGTTTGGCGTGCTGCGGCCGGGGGATGAGCTGTTGGCCATCACCGGCCCCCCCTACGACACTCTGGAGGAGGTGATCGGCCTGCGGGGATCGGGGCGGGGATCCCTGCGGGAGTTCGGCGTTACCTATCGTCAGTTGGATCTGCGGGAAGGAGATGTCGATTGGCAGGCCCTGAAAACGGCCCTCAAACCGCAAACCCGCCTGGTTCACATCCAGCGCTCCTGTGGCTATGACTGGCGTCCCAGCTTTTCCATCGCCCAGATTGCCGAGATGATCCAGATCGTCAAGGCACAAAACCCGGAGGTGGTGGTCTTGGTCGATAACTGCTATGGCGAGTTTGTGGAAACCCAAGAGCCCACCCACGTGGGCGCAGATTTGATTGCTGGATCCCTAATCAAAAATCCAGGCGGCACCCTGGCCCCGGCGGGGGGCTATGTGGCGGGGCGGGCCGAGCTGGTGGAGCAGGCTGCCTGCCGGCTGACAGCGCCAGGGATCGGCTCGGAAGGGGGAGCAACTTTCGATCTCAATCGCCTGCTGTTCCAGGGGCTGTTTTTGGCTCCACAGATGGTGGCCGAAGCGGTCAAGATCGCCCATCTGGCCGCCCAGGTGTTCCACGATCTGGGCTATCCTGTTTCCCCGTCACCCCAGGTGTCCCGCACCGACATCATCCAGGCCATTCAACTGGGATCCCCGCAGAAGTTGCAGGCCTTTTGCCGCGCTATCCAAAGCAGCTCGCCAGTGGATTCCTACCTCACCCCGATCCCAGAAGTGATGCCCGGCTATGCCGACCCGGTGGTGATGGCGGCGGGCACTTTTGTTGCCGGCAGCAGCGCCGAGCTCTCCGCCGATGGGCCAATGCGCGAGCCCTACATCGTCTACTTACAGGGGGGGACCCATCTCAGCCACGGGCGGTTGGCCCTAGAGGCCGTCTTGCAAGCTTGGGATGCTCTGTAAATTGCCGTCCCTGGCCGGGCTCCGCCCAAGGAGTAGAATTGAGTCTGTGGTCTCCATTCCCTCTAGACGGATCCTCGTCGATTGGATGTCGAGCTTATGTTCTAGTTCTGGGTTTTTCCTCGGTTGGGGATCCCCTTTGGCCCTTGCTTGGGTGGCTTTGGGGTTGGCCAGCGGCTGTCGGCTGTTGAACCCCGTGGGAGAGGGGAGCACACAAGTGGGAGCCGCCTTGACTCCCTCTCCCCTGTGGAGAGGCAGCCAAACCCTGACAGGAACTCTTGAAGGGGGGGACGAGGTCAGCCCCCAGTACGGCAGCTACTGGGATGGGATCCCTGTGGCCGCCGAGGCGGGCCAGATCCTGATCGCCGCCCTGGAGAGCGAAGACTTTGACCCTTACCTGGAGCTGGTGGACGGCCAAGGGCGGGTAATCGGCTTTGACGACGACTCCGGCCCAGATGTTAATGCCCTCTTGGCGGTGCGGCTGCTGCAGGAAGGCACCTACACCTTGCGGGCCACAAGCTTCAAGCCGGCATCCACTGGCACCTACCGGCTGACCTACCGGCTGGCCCAGGTCGATTGGCAGCAAACGGTGTCGGGCCGTCTGCAGAAGGGATCCGCCCAACACCCTGAAGACGGCAGTTGGATGGAAGAACACCCCATCGCTGCCCGGGTCGGCCAGATCCTACTCGCTTCGATGGCCAGCTCTGATTTCGATGCCTTTTTGCAACTGTTGGACCCGGAGGGAGAGGTGATGGCTTGGGATGACGACCAAGGCGGCGGCAGCGATGCCCTGATAATTGCCTTTTTGCCTCGCAGCGGCGCCTACACCCTCCGGGCCAACACCCACAAACCAGGAGAAGAAGGAGCCTATGGGTTGCAGTACGCCCTGCACTAGCGTCCAGGCCTGCCAAGCTTCTGCGCCTTCCCTGAGAAGTTTTGGCCGGTCTGCCTGTAAGCCTTTTGATGCCGATGTCGAGATTGGGCAAGAGTCATTATTGCTTTAGTCATTATTGCTTTATTTTATTAGCGCTGGAAGCTTCTGGTTCAGAGCCTTCTGAAGCAGGGTTGGTTGGGGTTTGCTGAGGTTTATGGGAAAGCATGACATCTTATCCTAAGTTGTGACGGAGCTGAAATGTTGCCTTCATGGACAGGGCGTTTTCCCTAGAATGGGATCGATGGCCTAGACCCCTCTTTCTCTTGCACTTTCGCAGTTCAGCCCTTACCCTACACAATGGATGCCATGACCCCTGAAATGGTACGCCAGTTCTGGTCTTTGGTCAGCGAGATCGGCAGGCCAGATTGGCTCAATCAGCGCGACGATGACTTGGTGAATCTGCTTCTGAGTGCTTGCCAAAAAAAACATGCCCTCAGCAACGTCGATGCCTCAATTCTCAACCGCTACATCAGCATCCGCCTGCCCTTGATTCGTGAAATTGTTGTCGACTAGACCGAGCTAGGGGGGTTTTTCCCAGCCATGATGGCCGCACAGATGACTTTGCTCGTCTATGGAGCGCTGCTTTTGCTAGGCGGGGTCGTCGGCTATGTGAAAGGCAGAAGCTCCAAGTCGTTAATTAGCGGCCTGGTGGGGGCCGCCCTCAGCGGCGTCAGCTACGGGCTACTGGGAACAGATCCCCGCTGGGGGCTGGGTCTGGGCTTGGGGACGGCGGTGCTGGGATCCCTTCTCTTTGCCCTGCGCTACCGCAAAACCGGCCAATTTCTGCCTGCTGGTCTAATGCTGGTGGTGAGCTTGGCGGCTGTTCTTCTCCTAGGCCTCAGCTTCGGCTCGGTCTAGGCCGGCAGCGGCAAGACAAGCCTGCTTGGCTGTCGGTTCCAGACTCTGGGATTAGGGCGGGTCTGGGATCTCCATTGCCGGGGTCACCACGGTGCAACCCGATAGAAGCGAGTGGTGGTCACCCACTCGGTGGCAGGGATCTCCTCGACGACGATGGCGCGGGCGATGGCATCGCCCAGTTGGGATCCCCGTACCCGTACATTGGCAAAGGAGCCACCCTGCTTAAAAGAGGCAATCTCCTGGAAGTTGAGGGGACGGAGGGAGGCCACCGCCAATACTTGGGCTTGGCCAAAGGGCGGGGCGATGGTCAGGCGGTAGCGGGCACCAGGGGGCGGGAAGGTGCGCGCTTCGCCGGCCCGCAAAAACTCGTTTCCACCCGAGAAGCGGTTGGGCAAAATCAAATGGGTGCGGCCATCGGCTTGGATGCTGAAGAGGTAGACGTAAGCGTCGCGATTGGTGCTCACGGTAATGGCAATCGGCTCGCCGGGCCGGTAGATGGGGTTAGAGCCGCGCCGATCCAGCTCCAGGTTGACCTGCAAGTTGGAAGGCACTGGGTTGACGATGATGGAGCGGGTGCCGGTTTCCAGCCGATTGTCGGCCAGTTTTAGCCTTTGCAGCGGGGGGTAGAGGCCCAGGGTCTGCGGGAAAACGGCGGTGGCCGGAGCCATCGACAGCCCCAAAGCCAGCGGCAGGAAGACCAGTTTGGCGTTCATAGTTCACACCTGACAATCAGTGGCTATGTTCATCCTAGGAAGGGGCAGAGTTCGACCGGAGCAGGCTTCGCGCAGTCTCAGATCTCCTGCTGATGCAGTTTCCCCTGCCGCAGATGGCAGGCCCAGGGGGGAAAAGGCGCTGAGAAAACTGGGAGATCCTGTCTGGAAAGGGCTAAGCTGCAGATTGGGGATCCCTTGACTCGAGCCCAACCTTGCCTATGGCCGGCGACAGTTACCAAGAAGGCATTGCGGCGGTTCAGGCAGGCGATTTTCCGGCTGCCATCCAGGCCTTTCGCCGGGCAGTTGCCGAGGATCCCGCGCACACCGAAGCTCGCTACAAGCTGGCCTGGGTGCTGGGCATGAGTGGCTATCTGGATCCGGCACTGGCCGAGCTGGAGGCCGTGTTGGCGGCAGATCCCACCCATGTTGCAGCCCACTACAACCGGGGAGCCTTGCTGTTGCAAAAGGCTCAACTGGAAGCAGAGGTGGATGGACAACTCGATCTCGAGGTCCTGCGGCAGGCCGAAGCGGCTTTTCAAACCGTGATGCGCTTGGATCCCAACGATCAACGGGCCTATGCCTTTCTCACTTTGGTCAGGCGAGCCATCCGCAACTATCAGTCGCCCGCGCAGCCTTCTAGCCGCAGTGACGAGTAAACCCCTGCACCAGGACTTCCAGGGGGGGAACGCCGGGATCCCCCAGCTCGGCTGCCACTTCTTGAGAAACCTGTCTCACCACTTCCGCAGGCAGTTGCAGCTTGTCCACCAACTGCCAAAAGTCCTCTAGCTCTTCCCAATTCAGCCAAGGCTCCTCTACGGGCGCTGGCGGCAATTACCAGGTAGCCCACCTGAGAAGGAGACGCCTCTCGGCTTCGTCGCCAACTTGAGCCAGCACCCCATTTATCCAGGGGTACTACCAGGTGGCACAACCACGACCAGCGGCGCTAAAAGCCCATCAGGCGGGCTACAGCAGCCAAATCGGGGGCTACTCCTGTGTGGATGGCGGCGGATCCCTGTTGGGCGGCCGTGTCGGGATCCTTAAGGCCGTTGCCGGTGAGCACGCACACCACCTGGGCGCCGGCAGGCACCTGATCCCGCCATTTCAGCAATCCAGCCACTGCAGCGGCACTGGCCGGCTCGCAGAAGATCCCTTCCTCCGCCGCCAGCAGACGATAGGCGGCCAGGATCTCCTCGTCGGTTACACTATCCACCCGGCCACCGCTGGCCTGGACGGCCGCCTTGGCCTTCACCCAACTGGCAGGGTTGCCGATGCGGATGGCCGTAGCCACCGTTTCCGGGTGTTCCACCACCCGGCCCAGAACGATGGGAGCGGCGCCGGCAGCCTCAAAGCCGTAGAGACGCGGGCGGCGGCTAGCCTTGCCCTGCTGATGGTACTGACAAAACCCCATCCAGTAGGCGGTGATGTTGCCGGCATTGCCCACGGGGATACAGAGCCAGTCGGGGGCATCCCCCAAGGCATCCACCACCTCGAAGGCGGCGGTCTTCTGCCCCTCCAGCCGAAAGCGGTTGACAGAATTGACCAGGGCCACTGGGTAAGCTTCCGCCAGTTGCCGCACCATAGCCAGCGCCTGGTCGAAGTTGCCCTGGATGGCGATGATCTCGGCCCCGTACATCAGGGTCTGGGCCAGCTTGCCCTTGGCCACGTAGCCATCTGGGATCAGCACGTAGGCCCGCAGGCCCCCTTTGGCCGCATAGGCAGCGGCTGCTGCCGACGTGTTGCCGGTGCTGGCGCAGATGACCGCTTCCGCCCCCGCCTCTTTGGCTTTGGACACTGCCATGGTCATGCCCCGATCCTTGAAGCTGCCGGTGGGGTTGAGGCCCTCCAGCTTCAGGTAAACCTGGCAGTCTCGCCCCAGCCGTTGGCTCAGCGCGGGAGAGGGGATCAAAGGAGTATTGCCCTCATGCAGCGTCACTACGGGGGTGCTGGAGCTGACGGGGAGCCAGTCCCGGTAGTGCTGGATCAGGCCGGGCCAGAGCCCCACTTGCGCGCGGGATCCGGCCGTACGAGAGGAATGGGTGGGATTCAGGGTCACCATGCTGCCGAGCAGTCGAGGCCAACGGAAGGGCCAGCTTCTTAACTGTAACCGTTTGCGAAGCAGTTGGAGCAGCTCTCTCCCCTGCTGGATCGAGAGGATCTAGTCGGGCAAGGGCTGCAAGGCCAGCGCCTGGGCCAGAGAATGCAACTTGAGGCGGATCTCGGCCAGCTCCTGGGCGGGGTTGGAATCGGCCACGATGCCGGCGCCGGCATACAGGCGGGCCCGCTTCCCCGCGATCAAAGCCGAGCGGATCCCAACCACCAACTCGCCATTGCCCTGCAAGTCCACCCAGCCCAGCGGGGCGGCATAGCTCGAGCGGTCAAAGGGCTCCCACTGCTCCAGCCACTGCAGCGCCGCCTGCTGCGGATAGCCTCCCACCGCTGCGGTGGGGTGGAGCTGGGCCAACAGGTCGAACAGATGCACCTCCGTAGGGAGTTCGGCCTCGATCACCGTTTGCAGATGCTGGATGTTGGCCAAACGGCGCAGCCGTGGCTGAGGGGAGATCCGGGGCTCCATCCCCAGCCGGCCCAGAGCCTCTTGGATCGAGCGCACCACCCACTGGTGTTCGCGGCGGTCTTTGGGGCTGCGGAGCAGTTGCTCGGCCAACATGCGATCCTGGTGGCCGTTGGCGCCGCGGGCGACGGAGCCGGCCAGCGCATCGATCTGCACCCGGCCCTGCCACACCGACAGTAGCCGTTCTGGGCTGGCTCCCAAGAAGATCTGGGGAGGAAAATCCCTCTGGCTTTCCAGGGCAAAGGCGAAGACGCTGCAATCGGGGTGATGGGCCTCCAGATAGGCCAGCAGCGAAGGGATCGGGGGAGGGGAGGGCAACGCCAGATCCACAGCCTCTGCCAGCACCACTTTTTCCAGGGATCCCGCCTGAATCGCTTGCAGGGCTTTTTGAATGCGAGCCAAGAGAGGTGTTTCCGCTACCGCTACCGGTAGAGGGGGCTGCAGCTCCCAACCGGGCAAGGGAGCCTGGGAAAGACGCTGCATGCGGGCAAAAAAAGCGGCAATCTGACCAGCCAAGGCCGCCGGGTCGCTTTCGGGGCCGACTTCTAGGTTAAGCCGCGCCACCGTCAGCTCCCCCCCCACCTGCAACAGTTGCCAGCGCGGCAGGACCAGTGCTGCCCCCCCGCCGCTCCTGGGGGCAAAGCCAAAACGGCAGAAGCACAAAGGGCGCTCCTGACGGCTGCTTGGGGACTCTAGGTTGCCAGGAGCGGTGTGGACATGGGGCTGTAGGGCTTGCACAAAGGCCCGTGCCGCCTGAAATCTCCCCTCTCCTGAAAGGTCGAGCTGCCGCAGGGATCCCCACCCCAGCACCCGCACCCTTTCCCCTTGCGCCTGGTGGGAGAGATAGCAATAGCTAGAGGAGCGGTTGGGGGGGAGCGAGCCCAACTGCCGGGTCAGCACTGCCAGCGGATCTAGCCCTGAGATGGGCTGCGATAGGCTGAGAATCTGGGGGATCCCCCGCGCTCGCGCCATCTCTTGGCAGGTCGCTAGCAGGGGATCCCAGGCGTGTTCCACCTCTGCTGGCCCAGCAGAGGCGTGAATGGGCGGCCAGGCTCTGGGCCATTTCGTGCGTCCGGACCCACCCTTCCAGGGGAAAAGAGAAGAAGTCATGCGCAAGCAAAAGAGAACGATCCTACCTTGGCCGAAAACAGGACAACCGTCATCTCAACCGGCAAGGGAAGCTGCAGAAAGGCGTTTCAGGATATGAGATTAGGGGGGCAGCCGGCAGCTCAGGCTCGCCAGCGCCGGATCCCAGGCGTTTCTTTACGGATTGCAAGGTTTCTTAGCATCCTTGGGGATGGGAACAGAAGCCCCCTAACCTAACAAATACAGAGCAAACACAGAACCCAGAGAGAGCTAGATCCAACATGCTCGCACAGCCGGAACCGTCAAAGAGAACGCGCAGGAGTCCAAAGGCCAGCCCAGTACAGCTTGCGGAAAAGGGCACTTGGGAGGGCCGCTCTCGGCGACAGTTGTGGATGGCCGCCCTTAAGCCCCCCATGTACAGCGTGGCGATCATGCCCATCTGGGTGGGATCCGCCATCGCCTACGCCCAGTCAGGGGCGATGGATGTGGGGGTTTTGGCGGTGTTTCTGGGGGCCGCCATCTGTCTTTTGGCTTGGGTCAACATCAGCAACGACGTGTTTGATGCCCAGACGGGGGTGGACAAAAACAAGCTCCACTCGCTGGTCAGCTTGACGGGCAGGCCGGTTCAGGTGTTTTGGGTGGGCAACGCCTTTTTGGCTTTGGGGCTGGCGGGGATCCTGTGGCTGAGCTGGCGGCAATCGGATCCGACGGTGCTGCTATTGGTGCTGCTGGCCTGCGGGCTGGGCTACGCCTACCAGGGGCCGCCCCTGCGCCTGGGCTACTACGGCCTGGGGGAGCTCCTCTGTTTTTTGAGCTTCGGGCCGCTGGCGGTTTTGGCCGCCCACTACAGCCAAAGCCAAAGCTGGTCGCTGCCAGCCCTGGCGGCCTCACTGGTGGTGGGGATGGTCACCAGCTTAATTTTGTTTTGCTCCCATTTCCATCAGGTGGAGGACGATCTGGCTGCCGGCAAGCGCTCGCCGGTGGCCCGCCTGGGCACTCGGCGCTCCGCCCGTCTCATCCCCTGGATCTGCGGCAGCATTTTTGGCCTGCTGCTGCTGTTTGTCGGGCTGGGGGCTTTTCCGGCTTGGACGTTGCTGGGTTTTGCCGGGATCCCCTTTGCGGTGCGGCTATCCCGCCTGCTGGGGGCCTATCACGACCAGCCGCAGCGGATCAGCCATTCTAAGTTCATCGCCGTCGGCCTCCACTTTTGGCTGGGGCTGTTTCTGGGGCTGGGCTTTATCCTCAGCCGTCTGGGATAAGCCAGAACCCTAGAGGTGATCGGGATCCCGCCGAGGCGGCCCGCAAATTGCGATAAGCTACAGCCTAGTGTGCCGGCTTGGGTGTTGGCCCCGCTGGGGCTCATGGGTTAGGGATCAACGTAAGGCAGCGGCGAGAACAGGATGCGGCGATTTTTCAATTCCAACCTGGGGGTGGCGCTCTTGGGAACCGGCCTCTTGGCTGCTCTGGTTGCCTGGGCCTTGTCCATCGACATCGAAGAGGTAAAGGTGGAGCCCCTTCCCCCGGATCAGCCCCTTTCCGTCAGCCGCAGGGTAGATATCTTGGGTCGTCGAGGGGGCCAGCGGCGTTGGCGTCTCATCGCAGACCAGGTGGAGCTAAGAGCTGGGCAACAGGTGTTTGAGCAGGGGGCGCACGGCTACTTCTACGGAGATGGCGCCGACCGCCAAGAAGAGGTGCCGGATCCCTTTTTTGCCAGCAGCGAGCGGATGATTTGGCAGGCCAAGCGTGCCCGCTACAACGCCACCGCCGACGCGTTGTATCTGGATGAGGGGGTGGAGGTGAGAAGCGAGGATGGCAGCCTGCTTCTGACCCGTGCTCTGCGAATCACCCCCGAAGAGCGCATCGAGGTGCCGGAGGCCTTCACCCTCAAAGGGCAAGAAATGATCCTAGAGGGCCGCTCCGGCTCGTTTAACTTCCAATTTGCCCTCCTCAGCGCCCAGCAGGGCAAGCTAACGGTGTTGCCCTTGGATTCGGAGTCCTCACGCCCAGCAGCCGCGCCCATGAGCGACCCGACCAGCGCTGGGGCGGATCCCACTTCTACCATCATCACCGCTGACCAGCTCACCTACGACCGGGCCAACCAGGTGGCCGAAGGGAAAGGGAACCTGCGCATTCGCGAAGGCGGCCTCGAGATTCGCGCCCCTCAGGGCACCTACCTGCGCCGACAGGCCCAGAGCATTCTCTCCGGCGGCGTGGTGTTGCAGGAGGTGGCCGATGTCGGCAGCCGGGATCCCCTCTTGGCGGATCTGCGCTTGGCCCAGGCTGATCCCCAGGCGACCCCAGCCCAGCAGGATCAGGAGGTCACCATCGTCGCCGACCGCCTCACCTACGACCGCAACACGCAAATTGCTCGCGGGGAAGGCAACCTGGAAATCCGCCAGGGGGAAACCATCATCCAGTCGGCCCAGGGCACCTACCGCCGCCGCGAATCCCAAAGCCTGCTGACGGGGGGGGTTACCCTGCGCGAGCCTGGGCGGGTGCTCACCTCCGCCCGCTTGGAGGGCAACCACCGCGACAAGATCTTCTTTTTTGAAGAAAACGTCCTCTACCGGCAGATGGCCACCTCTACCCCAGCTCCTGGCGGCGGATCCCTGACGGAGGAGCTGCGCCAAGCCGAAACGGAAGTGCGGGCCGCCCGCCTGGTTTACAACTCTCGTACCGGCACCTCGGAGTTTAGCGAGGCCGTCGAGTTCATCCAGCGGGGGCGCAAGGCCAAGGCCAACCAGGCCACCATTACCCCTGAGAAGGTGGAGCTGCGGGGAGAGGTGGTGATCGAGCAGATCGAGGGGGACTGGCTGGCGCGGCGTCTGCAAAACCCCCAGACCCAGGCCGATGTGGACCAGCCGACGGTGATCTACGCCGACCGGGTGGAGATCGATCAGGCCAGCGGCGATGCCCGCTTCTTCGGCAATGTGGTTATCGTGCAGGCCAACCGCGCCATCGAAGGGGATCGCGCCGAGTACTCCGACCAAGGGCAGATTTTCAGGATCACCGCCGACCAGGCTCCCGTCCTCCTCTGCGATCGCGGCGAGCTCAATCCGATTCCCCGCGAGAGCACTGCACCGCTGCCCGGTCGCGATGCTCTGGATCAGATGTGCCGGGGCGCCAACCGCCTCAGCGGCAGGCTGGTCACCCTGAACTTGGAGCGGGATGAGTACACCGTGGAAGGGGACGAGCAGCAGCAGGGGATGTTTCAATTCCGCATCACCGACGCCCTCTGACGGGATCCCAGCGGAGCTGGGGGTCGTCTGGATCTCTAGAGCTGGCTGAGCTTGTGCACCTGAGGTAACAGAGCCACATGACCATCCCACTGGCCAAGGGTCAACGGCGCCGAACTTCTGCCCAGACGGGGAGCTTTTGGGGATCCCTGAAGTTGGGGGGCTTTTTTTTGGAGTTTTATCTCTGCAAAGAGATGATCCGCCCCTTCTTTTTGGGGGTGGCGGGGGGCACGGTGATGATGCTGGGCAACCAGCTTTTTATCTACGCCGATTTGCTGGTGAAAAAAGGCGCCCCTCCCCTGACAATTTTGCACATTCTCCTCCTCAACTTGCCCGCCATTTTGGTGGTCACCTTCCCCATTGCCGGCCTCTTTGCCACCCTACTTACTCTGGGCAGGATGGGAGCTGACAGCGAGATCACCGCCCTGCGGGCCGCCGGGATCCCCTACCGCAAGGTGTTGATTCCGGTGCTCTGCATCGGCCTGCTGGTCAGCGGCCTGGCGCTGTTGACCAACGAGGTGATCGTGCCAGAGACCAACCAAAAGGTGAAAACCCTGAACACCAACCTCATCCTGGCCCAGGATGCCCTTCCGTTTGACTCGGAGGAAATTGTGCGGGTGGACGACGACCTCTGGTTTCATGTGGGATCCATCGACCCGAAGACCGGCTGGATGCGCGATCTGCTGATTTTGGATCGCAAGGCCGAGACCGGCCACCTGCGCTACCCACAGGTGATCTCGGCCCAAACGGCGCACCAGGTGGGCCAAGCCTGGCACCTGCAAGACGTGGTGATCCGTCGCTACGACGAGCGGGGGCGCACCTACTACGAGGGCCAGGTGGCGGAGATGGAGCTGAACATCGTCAACAAGTTGGTGGGCCTGGTGTACGCCGAGAAGGTGCCCCAGGAGCAACGGGCGGCAGAGCTGTGGGAGCAGTGCCAGCGATATCGAGCGGAGCAACGTCCTTCTGCTGATGTGGCCCGCTGCCTGACGGAGTACCACCTCAAGTTCGCCATTCCCTTGGCCAGCTTTTTTGCCATTTTGGTGGCTGCGCCCTTGGGCCTGCAGACGGTGCGCCAGACCGGCCGCTACGGCAGTGTGGCGCTGGCGATTGTCCTGGTGTTTATTTACTATGTACTGATGAGCCTGGGACGCGCCATGGGCCGAGTTGAGCATATCGATCCCTGGCTGGCCGCCTGGTTGCCGAATATGATTTTCGGTGGGGTGGGCTTCTCTCTACTGTGGCGGTTTTTACGGTGAGATCCGGCAACTTCCCGCAGGGCTTCAGCCCTTGGGCAAAATGGTTGGCCCTGTGCTGGGGCAGCTCCTTGTGGTTGGGGATGGGGGAGGCCGTCTTTGCCCAGTTGGATCCCCTGCCCACCAATCTGGAGGGCTATCAGCGCTTTTGGGCGGCCCAGCGGAGCCGCGATCCTGGCTCAGAGCCGGTTGCTCCCACCGGCGCCAGCCTGTTGGGGGATCCCATCACCTTGGCCGAGGCCCAATCCTCCTCGCGCCTGGCAGCAACAGCGGCTCCCTCCGTTCCCCCTCTTCCCGCCTCGGCCCCTGTTGAAGGATCCCCTCCCGAAAAAGCGCTCACACCGGAAGAGCTAAACCGGCAGCGGCTGCAGCCGCTCTTGGCCGAAGGGGCGGCGGCCCATGCACGGCGGCAGGCGCAGCAGGCCCAAGCTCAGGCAACACCGTCCTCCCGGTCTGCTTCATCGACAACGCCCACGGCAGCTGTTCCTACTCTGGACTCCCTTCGCTCCTCCCAGCCTGCAACTTCCCAAGCTGCTGACTTGCAGGTAGAAGAGCAACCTGGGCAGCACCCCAACGAAGCGAGGCGCTTGCCTGTTCCCCCCCCAGGGTCCACCGTCGAGAGCCTGGCCGCTGCTCAAGGGCAAGAGAGGCCTGGTTCGGAAGCGGTGGCGCAGCAAGTCCCGACCTGGATCCCGCAAGCCGGCGGGAACTGGAATTGGGGCGGCGCCCCTTCTTCCACCGGCACTCAGAGGGCAGCTCAAACCGGAACTGAGGCATTCACCCCCACTGCCGGATCCCTCCTTGCTCCTCAGTTGTTGGAGCGGTTCCCCCTGTTGCGAGATCTGGGCGATCCCGCCACCGGCCCAGAAGCCGCTCCGCCTGCCAGCCAGGGATCCCAGATTCGCCAGCAGCTGGCGGCCACCGCCACCGCCCAGATCCCCCTCGACCCGGCTCAGATCAACGTCAGTGGGGATGTGCTCAGCTACCTTGCCGAGCAAGACCTGGGCATTGCCGAGGGGAACGCCCAGATCCAGTTGGCCGACGGCACCCGCATCAGCGGCGAGCGGCTGTTGTTTTACCGACGGGAACGGCGCCTGCGCAGCGACGGCCCCTTCCGGATGGAACAGCCCCCTGGACCCCAGGGGCGCGGCATCCGGCAAATTGAGGGGCGCAACCTGGATCTGGACATCCCCGGTCGCAGCGCTCAATTTGAAAGCTCGCTGGTGATCTTGCCGGGGGAGGAGCCGGGCACCAAGGTTTTTGTGCGCAGCCAAGAGACCACCGCCCTGTTGGGGGATCAGATCTTTTTCGAGAGGGCCACCGTCACCACCTCGCCGGAGCCGCCCATTACCCACTACGTACAAGGGGATCGGGTGGAGGTGTTTCCCGATGACCGGGTGATCGTCTACGACGCCCGCGTGTTTGCCGGCGGCGAACTCACAGAAGCAGGGGATCTGCGGGCGGGCCTTCAGATCGCCTATTTCCCCCTGTTCATCTACAGCCTGCGAGATCACCAATGGGTGCTGCCGGGGCGCAGCGAGACAGAGGGGGTGTTTGTCAAATCCAGTTGGGCCTACCGCTTCGACGAATACAACTTCGGCGGCCTGCGGCTGGATGCCATCCAGAAAAAAGGGGTGGGCATTGGTTTCTTGCATGACTACATCCTGCCCATCCCGGACAGTGTCAACTACGGGCGAGCCCAGTTTTACTTGGTTACCGAAGCCGACCAACAGCGCTTCTCCAGCCGTTTCCGCATCGACCACAACTTCGACTTTTACGCTGCCAACCTCTTTGGGCAGGAAGGCCAACTGCGGGGACAGCTCAACCTCAACCTGGACAACACCTACCGTCTTGCCGGCGGGCGCAACGACAACGCCGATCTCCGTCTCAACGCCACCTTTCAGGGGGATCTCTCCACCACCACCCTCAACATCAGCCGCACCGGATCCCAGGAGAACGGCACCTATAGCTTTCCCCTCACCCTCAGCCACCTCCAGCGCTATGGGGGCATGCCTTGGCTGCAATCGGATCTGCGGCTGGACTACAACCAGCGGGTGAGCGTCAAGGATGGGCCAGACTTTGCCGACGCGCGGCTGACGCTGGGTGCCCAACTCACCCCACCCGGCTGGGGCGGCACCTATCGCCTGGCCTACCGCGCCTACAGCAGCTCCAACGGCGACACCGAGCCGCGCCGCAACTTCGAGCTGGCCTTCAATCCCGATCTCCTCCGCATCACTCCCGATATCTCCCTCAGCAGCGCCCTCACCCTGACCCAAGAGCAACAGCCGGATCGAGAAGTGGGATCCGGCCTTAACTTTTTCAATCGTTACGAGCTGCGCTCCAGCCTTCAATTCAACGACATTCAACCGGCTCCCTGGATCACCTTCATGCCCGGCTCGATCGACTACACCCAAGTCCTGTACTCAACCCCCGACCAGGAATCCACCGTCAGCCTCAACCCCCGCCTCAGCCTCAAGCCTGCCGACTGGAACACCATCGACCTGCGCTACAGCCGCACCTTCTACGGCAACAACTCTGTGCCCTTTCAAACCCTTTCCGCCAGCCCCAAGGATGTGGATCGCCTCAACGCCAGCATCAGCTTCTTTACGCCGCGCGACTTCCTGCCCAACGTGCCTCCCGGCTACCTTGCCTTTGAAGATGACCTGCCCGGCGAGCTGCCCATAGCCCTGACTTTTCCCGACGACACGCCGGAGGACTTGGAAGCGATTGCCTCCCGTAACCTGCAGGAGCTGCAGGCAGAGGTGAAAAACCTGGTGCGCCTGGACACCAGCCTTGGCTACGACTTCATCACCCAGAAGTGGGATACCCTCAACGCCAACTTCACCTGGAGCACCACCCCTGATCTGTTCAACATTCAGTTGCAGACGGCCTACGACCTGAACCAGGGACAGCTCCAACCCGTTCGTCTGGAGTATCGGGGACGCAGCAGCACCACATTTAACCGGGATCAACGCTCCGGCCTGGAGGTGTATGAGCCGGGGATCAGCTATGCGCTGCAGGCGGTTTACGATCCCCGGTTGGGCCAGATCTCTACCTATGGTCTGGAGCTGGATGCCACCCTCGGCACGCAGTGGCAAAACCACTGGCGGCTCCGCCTGGGCCTGACGGAGGCAGGGATCCGCCGCATTGAGGTGCGCCGCGACCTGCGGGATTTCGAGCTGCGCCTGGCCTACGATCCGCTGGCAGAGTCCCTGCGCCTGGAAGGGATCCTGGTGGCCTTTCCCAGCCGCCCGGTGGGCCTGACCCAAGAGCGGGGAGAGTTTCACCTAACCTCGCCGGTGGGCGCCTTCAGCCTGGATAGCCTGGGGCGCTAGGGCTGGCTCTGCCCTGCAGTCGGGAGGGCGGGTTGGGGCCGGCTTCGGCTACACTAAAGGGCCGACGCTCCTTTTTGCTCAGCAGCGCTGAACTCCTATGGCCAGGATCAACGACCACTTCCTCAAGCTGAAGGCTGGCTATCTCTTTCCCGAGATTGCCCGGCGGGTGCAGGCCTTTGCCGCCGCCCATCCCGAAGCTCAGATCATCAAGATGGGCATTGGCGATGTCACCGAGCCGCTGCCGGAAGCCTGCCGAACAGCCATGATCCGGGCCGTGGAGGAGATGGGGGAGCGGGCCACCTTCCGCGGCTATGGGCCGGAACAGGGCTACGAGTGGCTGCGCCAGGCCATTGCCCGCCACGATTTCCAGGCCCGCGGCTGCGACATCGACGCCTCTGAGATCTTCATCTCCGACGGCTCCAAGTGCGACTGCGGCAACATCCTGGATATTCTCGGCCACGACAACACCATTGCCATCACGGATCCCGTCTACCCGGTTTATGTAGACACCAATGTGATGGCCGGCCATACGGGGCCGGCCAACGAGCGGGGCGAATACGAGGGCCTGGTCTATCTGCCGCTGACGGCAGAAAACCACTTCACCGCCAGCTTGCCCCAGCAAAAGGTGGATGTCATCTACCTCTGCTTTCCCAACAACCCCACCGGCGCAGTGGCCACGCGGGAGCATTTGCAGGCCTGGGTGGACTATGCCCGCGCCCACAACTCGCTCATCCTCTTCGATGCCGCCTACGAGGCCTACATTACCGAGCCTGGGATCCCCCACTCCATCTACGAGATCCCAGGGGCAAGGGAATGCGCCATCGAGTTCCGCTCCTTTTCCAAAACGGCTGGCTTTACCGGCACCCGCTGCGCCTTTACCGTGGTGCCCAAGTCGCTGCGGGGCCAGGCTGCCGACGGCTCCTGGGTGGATCTGTGGAGCCTGTGGTATCGCCGCCAGTCCACCAAGTTCAATGGCGTGGCCTACATTGTGCAGCGGGGAGCAGAAGCCGTCTATTCCGAGGCGGGGCAGGTCCAGGTGCGGGCTCTGGTGCAGTTTTACCTGGAGAATGCCCGCATCATCCGCGAGCAGCTCGCCACAGCGGGGATCCAAGCCTACGGCGGCGTCAACGCTCCCTATGTTTGGGTAAAAGCCCCGGAAGGACTGAGCAGTTGGGAGTTTTTCGACAAGCTGCTGCACACCTGCCATGTGGTGGGAACTCCCGGATCGGGCTTTGGCAGCGCCGGCGAGGGCTATCTGCGCCTGTCGGCTTTCAACAGCCGCGCCAACGTGGAGGAGGCGATGCGCCGCATTGTCAGCGTGTTTGGAAGCTAAGGGGCTAGAGCTTTGGCGGGGGAGCAGGGATCTTCCCGGACAAGCTGGAGAGGGAAAGATCCCTGGTGTGGGGCTCCATGGGATGCTACAGACAGAACAGGCTACGAGAGGAGACAGACCTTGCGGGTGGGGATCATCGGCACTGGCTACGCAGCTCGCTCACGGGCAGAAGCCTTGCGCAAAGATGGGCAGGTGCAGATTGTGGCAGTTGCTGGCCGAACCCCTGAGCGAAGTGCTGCTTTTGCCGCCGAGTTTGGGGCGGCGGCCTATTCCGACTGGTCTTCCCTGTTCTGCGAGCAGCCGCTGGATTTGGTGTTTGTTAGCACCATCAATCGGGATCATGCGGCCATCGCCCGTGCCGCCCTGGAGGCCGGGATCCACACCGTTGTGGAATATCCCCTGGCCCTGAGCGTTGCCGAAGCTCGCTCCCTGGTGCAATTGGCAGCGGAACGGCAGTTGCTGTTGCACGTAGAGCACATAGAGCTCCTCAGCGGCGTTCACCAGTTGCTGAGACGGGAGCTGGCAGGGCTGGGCAAGTTGTTTGCCGTTCGCTACATTACCCTCACTGCCACCCACCCTGCCCCCGACCGCTGGACTTATCGGCCCGACCAGTTTGGCTTCCCCCTCACAGGGGCTGTCTCCCGCATCCACCGCCTGGTGGACTTGTTGGGAAAGGTAGAGCGGGTGAGCTGTCAACTGCGCTACGACGGTCCAGACTTGCCCCACCGCTACAGCAGTTGCTACTGCACAGCCCACCTAAGTTTTGCCAGTGGGCTGCTGGCGGTGTTGACCTATGGCAAAGGGGACTCCCTGTGGTGCTCCCAGCGCCTATTGGAGTTCCATGGCCAGCGGGGGGGCCTGCTGATCAACGGCGAAGAGGCGACCCTGTTGCGCCCTGGCAGCGCCCATCCCCTGGAGACCGGATCTCGCCACGGCCTGTTTGAGCAAGATACCCGCATGGTGCTGGCTCACCTGCGCTGCGGCAGCCCTCTCTACGTGGATCCGGAGAAGATACTCCACGCCCTAGCTGTGGCCGAGGCCGCCGAGCGGTCTGCCCAAACCCAGCAGGTTGTCTGCGTCCAGGATTAGATCCCTTAGCAGCAGGCGACGTTGCCGCTCAAGGAGAAGGAACTGGGTCTGCCAGCGGAAAGTGCCGCTGCAACAAAGCCGGGATCCCTTGCGGAGAAACGCCGCTGTAGCGAGCCTTGTCGGGCAGGAACACCACGTTGGGCCCCCGTTTGCAATCTTTCATGCAGCCCACTCCCTGCACCCGGATGGTCTCCGGGTAGGCCGCCAAGTGGGCCTGCAGAGCCTGCATCACCGCCATCGCCCCCCGCCGACAGCAATCAGACTTCTGACAGACCAAGACAACGCCTTTCCTCCCTTCCTCCGCTCCGGGAGCGGCCTTGGGGGAAGCCTGGACAGGAACCACGCGGCAGAGCACCCATTTCTCTCGCCCCTTGAATGGATCCACCTCCCGCTCCCCGGCGATCTGAAGCCTATCTCCGGGTTTGAGGCTGCGGTAGAGCTCAGAACGCAGCGGCTTGGGGATCTTGCCGGCAAACACTTCTGCCCCGGCCTGCCAGCGCAAGTACTTGAGCTTGCCATCCTTATCGGGAAGAAATCCCAGGAACTGGCCCTCTGCCTCAAACGGGATCCTTTGCTTAGCCAACTTGCTCATCTTGTCCCCCAGCGTTGAGCTGCCAACATATCTCTAGGCTGTCCAATAACTCCCGCCGCCGCGCCGTGTATTGGCGGATCACGCTGCGCACCTGCACCAGAGCCAAAGGCGTGTCCACCTGCACCTGCAAATGACCCTCTCCCGTACAAACCGCTGGGATCCCCAACTCCACCAGCCGCCGCCCAATGCGCCAGCGCTCCCCCAAGGGGATCTGCAAACAATAGCCGCTCCCAGAAGATACAAAGTTCATGGCCAGAAGCAACGCCTCATCAGTAAGAGTAGACCTGGAAAGCTACTAGGGAGAGTAATTCTCAATAAATGCTTACAAGAAAAACAAAAGCCAGCGCAGAGAGGGTAGCAGGCTCGCCGACCTGACGGGCCTGCCCTGGATCCCGACTAGGCTCTGCCGTCCATCAAGCCAAACACCAGGCTGTCGTTGGCCAGGAAGTGGCTGAGGTGGAAGGCCCGGTCTTCCGTCTTCAGCAAGATCTGCTCGTAGAGGTAGCGGGTGGCGCGATCCCCTAGGCTTTCCGCTTGAGCGGCCTGACGCCGCAGCAGATCAATGATGGCCTGCTCCGCGGCCAGATCGTTCTTCAGCATTTGCCGCGCCTCAAAAGCGCCATCCGGCTCAGGGGTAAAGCAGCAGAGGCGAGCCAAGGTGGCAAAGGTGGCTACCGGCACACCCCCTAGACCTTCAAGGCGTTCTCCCAGGTCGTGAACATGTTCCCTCACCTGCTCGTAGTGATCCTTGAATAACTGGTGCAGCGGGTAGAACTCGGTGCCCTCCACTACGAAGTGATGCTTCTGGTATTGCAAGTACAACCCTTGGAAGCTGGCCAGAAGGGCGTTCATCCCCTCGCAGATCGGCTGGGTCACCTCCAGGCCGAGGGAGACAGGGTTGTTGCGCACGCTGTTGAAGGCCTGGCGCAAGGTTGCGGTTTCGGACATAGGGCAAGGTTCTCCAAGGTAAAGAGGACACAGCTATCTACCCAGTCTACTTGATTGAGTCGATCCAGGAGATCTTGGGGCTGTCCCCACCCCAGCATAGTCCAACTCGGCGCTTCTTGTGAACAGCTCTCAATAAAGTGCTGGTTGTAGCAAAACCGGTGGGCCGGTCAGGGAGGAGTCGCATCCCTTCGCGATTTACACTAGACTGGGAGCGTTAGCCCAGTTGATCCCGTACTTGGGGATGGAGCATGTCTCAAACGGAGCCGGAAAGCCGCTCCTGGATAGAAAAACTGATTCGCCTAACCCATCAAACGGTTGCGCGAGCTCGGGGGCAACAGGGAGATCTAGAAGATTCGGCCGGCCACCTGTTCAAACGCCACCTGTTCAAACAGAGCCTGCTGGAAGCGGAGGCCGAAATGGGCCATTGCAACGTCCTGGTGATCGGCAAAAGCGGGGTGGGCAAGAGCACTTTGGTCAACGCGGTGTTTAAAGATGAGCTGGCCCGCACCGGCGTCGGCAGCCCCGTCACCCGCCACATTCGCCAATATTCCAAGCAAGGTTGCCCGATCACCATCTACGATACGCCTGGCATGGAGTTGGCCGGCGAGCAGAATACTCAGATCCGCCTCGAGGTGGCCCAACTAATCGACGAGCTGCGCCTCAAGGATCCTGAACATCACATTCACATTGTTTGGTATTGCATCCACCACGAGCTGAAGCGGCTGGAGGAAACCGAGCGCAGGTGGCTGAGGGAACTGGAACTCAAAGATGTGCCGGTCATCTTGGTTTTAACTCAATGCCTGGAATACCCCAATCCGGAAGAGAGCGAGTTTTTCCAGTATTTGCAGCGCCAAAATCTCCCTGTTCGCTACATTGTTCCTCTTTTGGCTAAGGACAAGGTCATTAACCGGCAACTCACCATCCCCGCCCACGGGCTGGAGCATCTGATCGGCTGCACCTTGGAGCTGCTGCCGGAAGTGGCTCGCCTTGCCTTTATCCGCCAGCAATTGCTGCGGGTAGATCTCAAAGCCGATGCTGCTTTTAAGTATGTATCGGGCTATGTGGCCAGCGCGGCCTTTATTGGGGCAACCCCCCTTCCTTTTGCCGATGCCCCTCTGTTGGTGGCTGCTCAGATTGGCATGATTGCCAATATCAGCTTTATCTTCGGCTACAAAGCTTCCCCTTCTTTTTATTACTCTTTGATGGCGGCTTTGGCAGGCGTTGGGGGCGCAGTGGTGACCGGGCGGGCCATTGTCTCGAACCTGCTGAAGCTGATCCCCGGCGTGGGATCCCTGGCAGGCGGCATCATCCAATCCACCACAGCCGCTACCCTGACCCTTTCCCTTGGCCTGGCCTATATTGAGCTGATGAAGGCCATCGCCCGCGCCGAAATCCAAGGAATCCAGCTTTCCCAGAAAGAGATGCAGGAGATCTTTGTGCGCGAGTACCAAGAATATGCCGGACGCAGAACCCAGAAAAATGAGGTGGGAATAAGAGCATAAGAGCTTTTCATCCCGGCTTTTGAGTGGGCAGCGAGCCCGAGCTGCAAACAGGATAGGATCCTGGAGAAGGCGAATGTCCTGAGGTCTCGAACCCAAAGGCGCCTTGGACTAGGTACAGTGGCCGGCCTTTCACCTCTTCAAAAACGCGGCCCAGATACTCTCCAATTACGCCCAGGCTGATCAACTGGATCCCGCCCAAAAACAAGGTCATCACCGCCAAAGAGGCGTAGCCGGGCACATCAGAGCCAAACAGCAAAGTGCGGATGATCAGAAAAAGGCCGTACAGCAAAGCCAGCACGGAAATCCCCAAGCCCAGATAGCTCCACACCCGCAACGGCCAAGAGCTAAAAGAGGTAATGCCTTCTATGGCCAGGTTCCACAACCGCCAGTAGTTCCACTGGCTTTTGCCGCGAAAACGGGGGGCGCGGTCGTAAAAAATGGCCACCTGACGATAGCCCACCCAGGCAAAGATCCCTTTCATAAAGCGGGTGCGCTCCCGCAGTTGCCTGATGGCGTCCACCACCTGCCGATCCAATAGCCGAAAGTCCCCGGTATTGCGCGGGATCCGCACCTGGCTGAGCTGGTCGATGACCCAATAAAACCCGTTGGCCGTCAAGCGCTTGAGCCAGCTCTCTCCCCGGCGGCTGCGGCGCACCGCATACACCACCTGATACCCCTGCCGCCACTGCTGCAGCATCTCCGGGATCAACTCCGGGGGATCCTGCAGGTCGGCGTCGATGGGCACAACGGCTCTGCCCGCAGCGTAGTCCAAGCCGGCGGTGAGGGCAATTTCCTTGCCAAAACCGCGGGAGAGGTTCACCACCTTGATGCGGGGATCCTGACGATGGAAAGCGATCAGCTTTTCCAGCGTGTCGTCCTCGCTGCCGTCGTTGACACAGATGATCTCGTAGGGGATCCCCAACGGATCCAAGGTTAGGCGCAGGCGCTCGAACAAATGTTCCAGGTTGTCCGCCTCATTTTTGCAGGGGATGACAACCGAGAGCTCAGGGGCAGCAGGCTCAGAGGACATAGGAGAGCAGGGATCCCGTACCTGGCGATTATTCTGCCATCACGGGGTGCTATGGGTTTGCCGACATCTCCGCCACAATCGAGCGCAGCTCATCCTCTGAGATGCGGTAGACCTCGTTGCAGAACTGGCAAACCGCCTCTGCTCCCTTATCGGTGCGGATCATGTCGATGAGCTCGTCCCGCCCCAACATGCGCAGCGCCCCCTTCACCCGGTCGGAATTGCACTGGCAATAGAAGCGGATGGTGCGCACCTCCGGCGCGATCTTGAGATCCAAGTCGCCCAGGCAAATTTGCAACAGCTCCCGCAAACCGCCGCCGTAGGCCAGCATTGGGCTGAATTCCTCTACTTTGGCCAAACGGGCCTCCATCTCCGGGATCAGACTGGCTGGCGCTCCCGGCATGAGCTGCATCAGCACTCCACCGGCGGCGCGCACCCGCTGGGAATCGAGGTTCACCCCCAAAAGAACTGCCGAAGGGATCTGCTCCGAGGAGGAGAGGTAGTAGCTGATATCATCTCCCACCTCTCCCGAAACCAGTTCCACAGCACTGGTGTAAGGCTGGCCGTAGCCCAAGTCCCGCAGCACATGGAGGTAGCCGTAACGCCCAACGGCCTGACCCACATCCAACTTGCTCTCAGGGGTGAGAGGAAGTTCAATGGCAGGGTTGCTCACATAGCCGCGTACCGTGCCGTCCATGCCGGCATCTACGTAGATGCCGCCCAAGGGGCCATTTCCCTTCAGTTGCAGGTTGATCCGCGCCTGGCGTCGCTTCAGGTTGGCCGCCAGCAACAGGGCTGCACTCATAGCCCGCCCCAGCGCCACTGTCGCCACATAGGAGAGCTTGTGCCGCTCCCGCGCTTCCTGGACTGCCTGGGTGGACACCAAGCCCACCACCCGAATCTTGCCCTCCGCCGCCGTAGCCCGGATCAGGTGATCCGGAAGAGATGAAGGCGGTGTACTCTCAGAAATATCCTTGGTTCGCTTCAATCGTTCTGACCCAGAGGCATCCGTCATCACAACCTCAACTCCTGCCTCGAAAGCAAGCCTGCAGGGATCCCCTGGCGACTTACTTCTTTCCCCGTAGGCTCGCTGCCACTTCGCTATAAGTCGGAGCCAGCCTCTACTATACCATCATAGGCGGCTTATCCCCCTGCCCACTAGCCAGCAGCTTGCTCCGCTAGTTTTTCGGCTCAAAGCCAATCACCTTGCCCATGCTGCCGCTCTGCCCTCCGGTTGGCAAAGCGGTTCTTCATCCCAAGTAAGATAGGGAGCGTTTGCAATTCTTCTGCAATTTTTCCCTCTCCTACCAGAGTGTGCCATCCTGAGGATCTAGGCTGATCCAACGCGACCCCCAGCCTGTTGGCCTTACTCTCTGGGTGACTGCTTCATGTTGGATAACCTCACTGCCTACGTCTCGGAACATGCGGCCAAGCGTCGCTGGCGGGAACGCGCCTACAGCCGCTTTTTGCAGGATTGGCGGCGACAAGTGGTGCTGCTGCGCCGCCAACGGGCCGGTGAATTCGGCCAGCCGCTGGGGGATCCCTCCTGTATTTTCAGCGCCCAGTCGACCTGGTTGCGCTGTGCCGTCAACCCGCGAGGGCCCTGCCAGGGCTGCCCCCACTATTCCCCGCTTGCCTCTCCGCTGCCGGATCCTCACCCTGATGTGCTCGGTTAGTTCGCCGGATCCAAATCTGTTCAGACTCCCACTCATGCCAAAGGAAAACCGGCGGCGAAAGAAGGGATCCCATCCCCAGTCAACCTTCGACACTCCCCCTGCCGACCGGCTGGTTAAACGCCAAGGCAACGGCATAGCTGTTTCCCCGGAGCGCTGGGGACTCTGCGCAGTTCCCCAGCTCATCAGCCCAGAGCTCTGCCCGCACCAAAGTACGGGGCTACCAAGCTATCCCTCTGTGTCAAAATGAAAGAACGGTAACTCCATCGGCAAAGGTGAGATTCATGGCCCTTCACCTCTCGGCAGAGCACCTCCGCGCCATCCGCCAGCATGGCGAGCAAGCCTTTCCCTACGAGGGCTGCGGCATTTTGATCGGCGAGCTCAAGGGAGCGGACAAAATCGTCCATGAACTCTGGGCGGTGGCCAACACCTGGGATCAAGCCGAAAACCCCTTGGCAGACGGCGAATCCAGCCGCCGCCGCTTCTTGATCGACCCGGCGGATTTCAAGCGGGCCAACGACCATGCCGTGCGCAAAGGCCTGGGGATCCTGGGCACCTACCATTCCCACCCCAACCACGCGGCTGTTCCCTCCGAGTTCGATCGCCAGCACGCTTTTCCCTGGGGCTTTTCCTGTGTGATCGTCAGCGTGCGCGAGGGCAAAGCAGAGGAGGTGGCCAGTTGGGTTTTGGATGAGCAGGAGCAGCCCCAACGGGAGCCGATGCAGATTTGGGAAGACAAATCTCTGCCCTCGCTTGTGGCTCGGGCTGGCTAGAGAAGCTGACTGCTGTTTTCCCGCCAACCTTCCTTCCAAAAATGAGGCTTATGGCTGAGAAGCTTTGGGATCCCTGGTGGGCAATGACTGGGGTGAGGGTTGTCGGAAAAAGCGGTACTCTGAACTTGATGAGGTGACACTTGGAATAGTTCAGCTCAGAACCTCAAGGTGTAGATCAACCAGATCGCTAGAACCCTTCCCCGAACTCCCATGGCAACCAAAGTCTTGATTCCCTCCCCCTTGCGTCCCTACACCGACAACCTGGAAGCTGTCGAGATCGAGGGCAGCAATGTCGGCGAAGTGATGAGCAACCTGATCGCCCGCTATGGCGAGCTAAAGCGCCACCTCTACACAGAAGACGGCAAGTTGCGCAATTTCGTCAACGTTTACCTCAATGACGAGGACGTGCGCACGTTGGCCCAAGGCGACAACACGCCGGTGGGAGAACAAGCCGTCATCAGCATCGTTCCTGCTATTGCCGGAGGGCGTTGACCATGTTGAACCTGGACACCAGCCAAGTCAGCCTCTCCCGCGAGGAGATGGAGCGCTTTTCTCGCCACCTTATCCTGCCAGAGGTGGGCCTGGAAGGGCAGAAGCGGCTGAAAGCGGGCAAGGTGCTGTGCATTGGCACCGGCGGGCTGGGCTCGCCCCTGTTGCTGTATTTGGCGGCAGCCGGTGTGGGGCGGATCGGCATCGTCGATTTCGATGTGGTGGATGTGTCGAACCTGCAGCGGCAGGTGATCCACGGCACCTCCTGGGTGGGCAAGCCCAAGGTGGAATCGGCCAAAAACCGCATCCTGGAGATCAACCCCTATTGCCAGGTGGACGTTTACAACACCGCTCTGAAGGCCCACAATGCCCTGGAGCTGTTTGCCAACTACGACGTGATCGTGGATGGCACCGACAACTTCCCCACCCGCTACCTGGTCAACGATGCCTGTGTGCTGACGGGCAAGCCCAATGTCTACGGCTCGATCTTCCGCTTCGAGGGGCAGGCGACGGTTTTCAACTACGAGGATGGGCCCAACTACCGCGATCTCTACCCCGAGCCACCGCCACCGGGGCTGGTTCCCTCCTGTGCCGAGGGGGGCGTGCTGGGGATCCTGCCCGGCATCATCGGCCTGATCCAGGCCACCGAGACGGTGAAAATCCTGCTGGGCATCGGCACGACCCTGAGCGGGCGGCTGCTGCTTTACGATGCTCTAAAAATGAGCTTCCGCGAGCTGAAGCTGCGCAAAAACCCCGCCACTCCCCCCATCACCCAGCTCATCGACTACGAGCAGTTCTGTGGGATCCCGCAAGCCACAGAACAAGCCAGCCAAGCGGAGATCCCCGAGATCAGCGTGGCTGAGCTGAAGGCGCGGATGGATGCTGGCCAAGACTTTGTGTTGGTCGATGTGCGCAACCCCAACGAGTGGGAGATCGGCCGGATCCCTGGCGCTCACCTGATCCCGTTGCCGCAAATCGAAAACGGCGATGGGGTGGAGCAGGTGCGAAAACTCCTCAACGGCTCGGAGCTAATCGTCCACTGCAAGAGCGGGGTGCGCTCGGCCAAGGCCTTGAAGATTCTGCAAGCAGCCGGGATCCAAGGGAAAAACCTGCGCGGGGGGATCCTGGCCTGGGCTGAGGCTTACGATCCCTCCATTCCCAAGTACTAGTTCAAAGCTCTGGCTGTCCCTTGCCCTGCAGTTGAAGGCACAAGCGGCCTGCCGCTGCGCGGAAGCCAGCCCAGTAGCAGTGCGGTCAAGGGCGGCTGTCTGTTTCGGCTTCTCTCCTGCCCTTTGTCCTGCTCTAGCATAGATCTTCGAGGGTTCCTCTCCCTTTTTCGCCTCCCCTTTTCCATGAGTGCCACTTTGCCGGCAGAGACAGAAACCATCTTTCACTCCATCCCCGAAGCCCTGGAGGACCTCAAGTGTGGTCGCATGGTCATCGTGGTCGATGACGAAAACCGGGAAAATGAAGGGGATCTGATCTGTGCTGCCCAGTTTGCCACGCCAGAGGTGATCAACTTCATGGCCACCTATGGGCGGGGCCTTATCTGTCTAGCCATGCAGGGATCCCGCCTCGACGAGCTGAAGATCCCGCTGATGGTGGGGCAAAACACCGACAGCAACCAGACAGCTTTTACCGTCAGCATTGATGCCGGGCCAGAGTTAGGGGTTTCTACAGGCATTTCCGCTGCCGACCGCGCTCGCACCATCCAGGCGGCCATCCATCCCCATACCCGACCGGAAGATCTGCGCCGCCCTGGGCATGTCTTTCCGCTGCGGGCGCGGGAGGGCGGGGTGCTCAAACGGGCCGGCCACACGGAAGCGGCAGTGGATCTGGCCATGTTGGCCGGGCTGTACCCGGCAGGGGTGATCTGCGAGATCCAAAACCCGGATGGCTCGATGGCCCGCCTGCCCCAGTTGATCGAATTTGCCCGTCAGCACAATTTGAAAATTATCACCATCGCCCATCTGATCGAGTACCGCCTGCGCACCGAACGGCTGGTGCACCGGGGGGCTATCGCCACTTTGCCGACGGAGTTTGGCCAGTTTCAGGTCTACGGCTACCGCGACACCCTTAACCAGGTAGAACACCTGGCGCTGGTGAAGGGGGATCCGACCCAATTTGCCGCCAAGCCCGTCCTGGTGCGGGTGCATGTGGAATGCCCCCTGGGGGATGCGCTGGGATCCCTGCGCTGCGACTGTCGCCGCCAATTGACCGCCGCCCTGAAGATGATCGACCACCAGGGCCAGGGGGTGCTGGTGTACCTGCGCCGGCAAGAGCTCAGCCTTATCGAGCAAATCAAGTCCTATGCTCGCCAAGATCTGGGGCTAGCTGAAACTGCGCCGCCAGCAGCGATGGATCTGCGGGATTACGGCATTGGCGCCCAGATCCTACGCGATGTGGGGGTGCGGAAGATGCGCCTGATCAGCAATACCTCTCGCCACATCAGCGGCCTGAAGGGATTTGGCCTGGAAGTGGCCGAGCGGGTGCCCCTACTGCTGGAAGAGGAGGACGTGAATTTGCACTTGAAGCCCTCCTGCCCCCTCAGCGGGAAATCCGAGCCGCAACTCTACTCCAGCTTAGGCCTGTAGAGCGTTGTAAGGCCGAGCGCCCCGGTAGAAGAGGGATCGCGCTGAAGGCAGCTCGGCATCGACCCTAGAGACCTCAGCAGCTCGCTCCCAGAAGCGCCAGAAGACTCGCCTGCGGGGGGAGGGAGACGGTGCCGCTGGCTGAGAAGAACCCCCCTGCAACAGTTGCTTCGGCAAAACCGGCACTTCCGATCCCACCCGCGACCACACCTCAAACCTAGGAGGGCGCACCACCACAATGCTGATCAAGGAGCCGCGATCCATCTCGCGGCGGCAACTGGCGATAGCGTCCTGCAGCCGAGCAAAGCTGCGGTTAAAAGCGTAGAAATAATCCTGAAAGCGGATGGCCTCCCAAAACCCTTCCTTTGTCACCGCCACATGGTCGTGGTCGGCGGAGGCGTAGTCGAGGATCACCATACGTGTAAAGACTGATTAGTGATGAATCAAATCAGGATGGTTTTTTACCGTATTTCCACTTAAGCACGACATTGCACAGCCCGTCATCCGCGAAATGGCTTGCTTGCAACAAAAGGAGTTTTCTCGCCCTTGCTGCTCATGGGATCCCGCCCAATTCCTGTTGCAGCTTGGCCATGGCTGCTTCTCCGATGTGAGGGGAAGCACAGACCAGGTTGGGCGTGCGGATCAGGTCGGATCGGGCTTGGCGCACCAGAGCGCGCAGGGTAGAGTAGCTGGCCTCGTCGCAGATGAGGGTGTGGGCGCGGCGAATCAGGGATCCCACCCGTTCCGTATCGGAAATCACCGCTGTCAGCACCAGCAGGTCTGCTCGCAAGCTTTGGACGATCACCTCGGCAACTTCTAGTAGGGCAGTGCTGATGCTCACCAGCCCCAGACAAGCGTGGGAAGGCAATTGGCGGATCAGGGCAATTTCGCGGGCGTAATCCGACACCTCCACCGGGAGCACACGGGCCCCCCGCGGCTGGGCAATGGCCTCGACAGCGCTGAGAAAATAGTGCAGCGTCACCACAGTGCCGGAATGGATCTGATCCAGCACGGCGGCCAGGTCTTCCAACAGCACCAACTGGACCCGGATGCCCAAAGTCTGTTGGATTTGTTGAGCCATGAGTTGTCCTGTGCCCAAGTCTCGGCGGGGCACGCACACCAGCACCTGAGCACTGCAGCGCAGCCGCCAGTCGATCTCGGCCAGCAGCAGATCCCGCACCTGCTCCAGAGAAAAGCCTTGCTGCTGAAGCTGATCGATGCCCTGACGCACCTGCTCCAGCGCCTGTTTGGATCGATCCAGGTTCTTGCTGAGACCGCGAGAACGGTTAACCGCCTGGCGAGCAGTGCCGCTCACGTAAATGCCGGAGGCGGCGCGAGTTTCCACCAGGCCCATGGCCTCCAGTTGGTGGTAAACCTTGTGGATGGTGTTGCGATGCAGGCCCGTCTGCATGGCCAACTGACGGGTGCTGGGCAGGCGACAGCCGGGAGGAAATTGCCCGCAGGCAATGCCAAAACAGAGCAAGTTGAAGAGCTGGACTGAGCCAGGGATCCCGCTCTCCGGCTGAATAGAAATGCGCATCATGGCCTGCTTTTCTCCGTGACGTACTCCCGCACCCATGCTGACGCATAGAGTGCAGGCTTCCCAGTGACTCCTGCCCGATAGCAGGACATTTCCTGAGCTTGAAGAACGGGACGCCCCACCGCTCTGGATTTGATGACCCTCGCCGAGTTGTGATCCCTGCCAATACTCAGCCCACAGTGCGGACAATCGTGCCACCGCTCATGCAGCTTTTTGGGCACATCTCGACCACACCCCGAGCGCTCTTGACTCGTGCCATTTGGATCCCCTGCAATCGTCAACAGCCCAGCTCTTTCAGCCTTGGCTGCCAAGATTTGCAGGAACTCACCCCAACCGGCGTCATGGATAGATTTGGCCAACCTTGTCCTTGCCAGACCTTTGATGTTCAGCGCCTCATGGGCTATATGTCTTGCAAAAGCTGATGAGCAACTTTGTGGTGAAAATCCCGGCGCTGGTTGGCTACTTTCTGATGCGCCTTGCTCAACCTCTTGACCGCTTTCTGGTAGCGGTTTGACCCCTTCTGCTTGCGCGATACAGACCGTTGCAGCCGCTTGAGGGGCTTTTGCGCTTTACGGTAATACTGAGGAACCTCGATAACCTCACCCTCATCGGTGACCAAGAAAGAGCTTAGCCCCAGGTTATCCCCATCGTGTTTTCCCACGTTGGCGGGTCAGGGCTCCATTCCGGGACAGACGGATCCTGCAGGCTCAAGGTGACGTACCACCCATCCACCTTGCGGGTGATGGTGGCCGTTTTAATCACGAAGCCGTCCGGCAAAGGACGGTGTTGGATGAGCTTGACCGGCCCAATCTTGGGCAGATGGATAAACTTTCCCCGGATACAGTCCTGCTTCATCTGAGGGAAAGCGATTTTGCTCCCACCCGTTGAACCGTTCTGCCAAGCGATAGTTGTACTGCTTACGCAGCAGCTCCAGCCACTCACCCATCAGGGCGACTTGGCTAGCAGTAGGCCGCAAGCGGTACTGGTAAGCGGTTCTCATGATGAATGCATTGTACCTGTTGAACGCTCCCGCCTCTCATCCCGACTCTGACCGGCCCGCCCCCTATATCCCCCCGCCCCCCTATATCCCCCCGTATACGGGGGGACTGGGGGGCTGGGATATAGGGGGGTACAGAGCGGGGCTTCCAGGACTACGTCCCGCTAGCGCGAACGGCGGATTAGCTAAAGACAGGGATCGTCTGCCAGAAGAATTGCGCCAACACTTCACAAGGATAGGCACTCGAGAACGGCTCGGGCGCATCTTGTCCAAGCGACGCTGCGGGGGCAGGGATCCCCTCTGTTGCTGCGCCCACCCCCAACCCAATGGCCGACGATCCGGCCTCCGAAGGACAGGGGATCCCGCCCTGGTCTTGTTACAGAAATTTAGAATCGTTACAATAGTTAGCATCTTTGCATTGCAGGTTGCATCTCATGGCACTCACTCAGCAGTTTCCCGTGCTGCTCGTCTCGGTTTTGCGTCACGACAGCGTTCCTCCGCGGTGGTCCCAGTTGGGGTGGACCGTCTTGCGGGTGGTGGCGGGGCTATTCATGATTCACAACGGCCTCGACAAGCTGGCCGATATCGAAGGGTTTGCGGCGGCCTATGTGGAAGTGATCGGCTTGCCGTTCCCCATCTTTTTCTCCTATGTAGCCGCCTACACTGAACTGATCGCAGCTCCCCTGGTGGCCCTGGGCCTGTTCACGCGGCCCGCCGCATTGAGCCTGGTGGCCACGATGGCGGTGGCCATGTTTCACCACATCAAGGTGGCCGGCTTCAGCATTCCTTACCTGGAGCTATCGGCCATCTACGCGGCCATCTTCTTGGCCTTTGCCGTCAATGGCGGCGGTTGGTTCTCTCTGGATCAGCTCTTGGTGAACGGCATTGAGGCGGGGCTGAACCGCTCCAGCCGACAAAAGTTGGAGAGCTTGCAGTCTTCGCTGCAGGCCACCGAGCAGGTGATCGCCCTGGGCGAGCAAGAGGCCGAAGCTGCCCAAACCCCTCGCTCCTAAGCCAACTTCCCAGAGGGAGAGGGGACCGGGGGTGAGGGCTAAAGGCGGCTGGCGGCCCGCTCCATCAGGCGTTGGTGGGTGGAGCGTACCGGCTCTCCCGGCTTGGGCTGTCGCTGTACGTAGGTGCCATCGGGACGCAATTCCCAAGCTTGCCGGTTATCCGTCAGACAGATCTCCAAGATCGCCTTCAGCTCTTGCTGCAACAGGGGATCCTCTACAGGGGTTACCACCTCGACGCGGCGATCCAGGTTGCGGGTCATGTAGTCGGCGCTGCCGATGAAGTACTCTTCCTGGCCGCCGTTGTAGAAGTAGAAGATGCGGGAGTGCTCCAAGAAGCGCCCGATGATGCTGATGACACGGATGCGCTCGCTCAGGCCCGGGATCCCTGGCTTCAGGCAGCACATGCCACGCACAATGAGGTCGATCTCCACCCCTGCCTGGCTGGCCTCGTAGAGCACTTGGATCATGCGCGGGTCGGTGAGGGAGTTGACCTTGACGATGATGCGTCCCCGCTGGCCGGCTTGGGCATGGCGCATCTCTCTCCGGATCAAGGCTTCCATCCCCTGGCGCAGGGTGCGAGGGGCCACCAGCAGCTTGCGGAAGTGCCGTTGCCGCGAATAGCCCGTCAGCAGGTTAAACAATTCTGTTACATCGTTACAGAGAGTCTCATCGCAGGTAAACAGGCCCAAGTCAGTGTAGATGCGGGCGGTCTTGGGGTTGTAGTTGCCGGTGCCGATGTGGACATAGCGGCGCAGGGATCCCCCCTCTTCCCGCACCACCAGCGCCAGTTTGCAGTGGATCTTCAGCCCCGGCAGGCCGTAGGCCACGTGCACCCCAGCTTTTTCCAGCTTCTTGGCCCAGAGGATGTTGTTTTCTTCGTCGAAACGGGCTTTGAGTTCCACCAGGGCGGCCACCTGCTTGCCGTTCTCGGCAGCCTGGATGAGGGATCCCACCACCGAGGAGTCGCCGGAGGTGCGGTAGAGGGTTTGCTTGATGGTGAGCACCTGGGGATCGTTGGCCGCCTCCTCCAAAAACCGTTCCACACTGGCAGCAAAGGAATCGTAGGGGTGGTGCACCAGCAGATCCCCTTCCCGGATGACGGAGAAGATATCCACCGGCTCATCGCTGACCGAGGCAGTACGCAAGCGGGGAGGGGTGACGGGCCCCCAAGGGGGATCTTTTAAATCAGGGCGGTTGAGGTTGAGAAACGCCATCAGCCCCCCCATGTTGAGGAGCCCATCCACCTCGTAAACGGAGTCGGCATCCAGATGCAGCTCTTCGCACAGCCGTTGGCGAATGGCAGAGGGCATCGACTTGGCGATCTCCATGCGCACCACCGAGCCAAAGCGCCGTTTGCGCAGCTCTTCTTGAATGGCTGCCAGCAGATCGTCGGCCTCGTCCTCTTGGATCTCCAGATCGGCGTCGCGAGTGATGCGGAAGGGGTAGTACTCCAGCACTTCCATGCCCACGAACAGGGCCTCCAGGTGATGGGCGATCACCTGATCCAGCGGCACGAAGCTCACCCCGTCCCGCAGCGGCACAAAGCGGGGCAGGGTGTTGGGCACCTTGACGCGGGCAAAGTGTTCCTTGCCGGTCTCCGGATCCCGCACCACCACCGCCAAGCTGAGGCTGAGGTTGGAGATATAGGGAAAAGGATGGCCCGGATCCACCGCCAAGGGGGTGAGCACGGGAAACAGGCGGCGGTCGAAATACTCCCGCAGCTCCTGCCGCTCCGGTTCGGCCAGCTCGGAAAAATCGCGGATGTGAATGCCCTGTTCCGCCAGCTTAGGCACCAGTTCCTGCCGAAAACACTCGTGTAACTTTTGAATCAGGGGGCGCAGGCGATTGGAGATCTGCCGCAACTGCTGCTGCGGTGTGAGGCCATCTGGAGTCAGCACCAACACACCCGTCTCCAACTGACGGCGAATCACCGCCACTCGCACCATGAAGAATTCGTCCAGGTTGCTCTCGAAGATGGCCAGAAACTTCAGCCGCTCCAACAGGGGAGTGCGCTCGTCCAGAGCCTCGTGCAACACTCGGGCGTTGAACTCGATCCAGCTCAGCTCGCGGTTGAAATACTGCTCCGGCAAGGCATAGCCCTCCTGGATGGGCGCAGTCGGGATCCCGGGCTGTCCGGCATCGGGATGGCAGCCTGTCGCGTCGGGGTTGTGGGGCGACAAGGGAGAGTCCGTTTCCTGGGGGCGCGGAGTCATGGTGGCAGAGGTCTGGGTTGTCTCAAACACGTCAACAACGGCTGCAGCCGACCCCATCCTATCCTGCTGGGTTCTGCTTAGACGAAACGGAAGTAGCCACAACAGGCTTGGGCGGACGTTCTGGCAACAGCCCTTGGGAGCGCGTGAGAAGAATCACCTGCAGCAAGATCCCGATCAACAAAATGCGCAAGGGGCCGGCCCGGGTGGCCCATTGGGGCGGCAGACGGTTGGTCAACCATTCGCTGCCCGACCACACGCCCCAAATCACCAGCGCCCCCAGCAGGGCGCCGCGGTTGTTGCCGCTGCCCCCGGCAATCAACATCACCCAGACGATGAAGGTGGCAAACTCCGGCTGGAAGGCTTCCGGGCTGATGAAGTTGACAAAATGGGCATAGAGCGCCCCCGCCAGCCCCATGAGCATGGATCCCAGGACAAATGCCTGCAAACGAAACTGGAGCACATCTTTGCCAGCGGCTAGGGCTGCCGGCTCGTCCTCGCGGATAGCCCGCAGCACCCGTCCCCAAGGAGAGCGATAGGCCCGCTCGCTCAGCCAGTAAACCACCGCCAAGACCAGCAGCACCAAGCCCAAGTACAGCAGCGTATCCTGTCCTGGGATCCAGCCGCGAAAGGGCCGCGGAATGCGGGTGATGCCACGCACGCCGTTGGTCAGCCAGCCCTCGTTTTTCAGGATTTGGCTGATGATCTCGGCAATGCCGATGGTGGCGATGGCCAAGTAGTCGGAGCGCAGCTTGAGGGTGATCAAGCCGATCAAGAAGGCGATCGCCCCGGCGGCGACCACCGCCATGGCAAAGCCCACCCAGAACGGCAGATCGAACCCGCCCAGGTGCTCAGGGGTGGGCGGCGTCGTGGCAATGGCGCTGGCGTAGGCCCCCACAGCAAAAAAGGCCCCCACCCCAATGTTGAACATGCCGGCGTAGCCCCACTGGATATTGAGGCCCAGCACCAGCACGCCGTAGATCCCCACCAAAACCAAAAAGAAAATGGCGTAGCTCAACATCAGGCCCGTCCTCCCAACAGCCCTGTGGGCCGCAAGATCAGCAACAGCACCAGAATGGCAAAGGCCACCCCCGTCTTGTAGGCTGGGCTGAGCACCAAAGTAGAAAACTCCTCCGCCAGGCCAATCACCAGCCCCCCGGCGATGGCCCCGTAAGGGCGACCAATGCCGCCGAGGATGGCTGCAGCGAAAACGGGCAACAGCAGCCGCCAGCCCATGGTGGGGTGCAGCCGCGTATCCAGGCCCAGGAAGATGCCCGCCACACAGGCCAAGGCGGCGCCAATGGCCCAAGTCCAGAGAATGATCCGCTCCGTATCGATGCCGGTCACCTTGGCCAAGTCAAAATTGTCGGCCATGGCCCGCATGGCTTTCCCCACCCGCGTGTGCTGCAAAAACAGGTGCAGCGCCACCACCAACAGCGCCGTTCCCACCAGAATCGCTACCCAATCCGGTTTGACGCGCAGCCCCCAAAACTGCCAGGGCAACTGGATGCCGCTGCGGTACACCTGGTTGTTGGGCCCCCAGAGAATCTGCACCAAGCTGCGCAAGATCAGGGCCGTGCCAAAAGAAGAGATCAGCAAAATCACCGGCGCTTCCCGGCGCAGGCGGCGATAGACCAGTTGGTCGATCCCCACCGCACACAGTGCTGTCGCCAAGGCCGCCGGGATCCAGCTCACCTCTAGCGGCCAACCCCAGCCGACAAACGTCAGGGCAAAGTAGGCCCCCAAGGTCATCAGATCCCCGTGGGCAAAGTTGGCAAAGCGCAAAATGCCAAACGTGAGAGACACCCCAATCGCCCCCAAAGCATAGATGCTGCCCAGGACGAGGCCGTAGATGAACAGTTGCAACAGTTGGGTCACACCTGCCCCCGCAATACCCTGCCCTGATGATGCCACAGCGGGATCCCATCCGGCCCAGCGGCAGGGTAAAGCTAGGGTAGGAGAAAGCGCGCAAGAGAGAGAGCCATGCAGCCCAGTTCTTCTCGGATCCTAGGTTGGCTAGTGGTTTTGGCCCTGCTGAGCGCTGCCTGTGGTGGGCCGGAGCCACCCCCGGCCAGGGATCCCGAGGCTCCTTCCGCACCCATCTCCACCCCCCAGTTGATCTACGAAGACATCACCCTCACCCAGGCCAAACCCGATGGTGGCCTGCTCTGGCGCCTCCAGGCTCGCCTGGCCGAATACGAGTCCCCCCCAGAAAATGGCACCACTCCCGTGCAGTTGGGATCCGCCCATTTGCAGTCTATCGAGGGAGAGTTTTTCGACGCAGAGGATCGCGCCATTCGCGTCCGGGCCGAGCGGGGATCCGCCTACCCCGGCGAGCGGCGGCTGGAACTGACGGGCCAGGTGGAGGTGGAATCGGAGCGGGACAACCTGCGCCTGCAGGCAGAGCGGCTGCAGTGGTTGCCGGAACAGCGCCTCCTCGAAGCCGAGGGCCAGGTGCAGGTGGAGCTGTTGGACGGCCGGGGATCTCTGGAGGGGGATCGCTTGCGCATCGACTTTGGCCAAGCCCAGATGCAACTGGAGAATCGGGATCCGAGCCAACCGGTGCGGGCCAAGTATCGGGATCCGGAGCTGGAGCTGGCCGCCCGCCGTTTCTTGTGGGAATTTGGCGCCGGCGAGGTGCAGGCGCTGGGAGCAGTCGAGGTGGATGCCCCCCAGCAAAGGGTGCGCCTCAGCGGCGAGCAGTTGCGGGCTCCGCTGCCCCTAACCGAGCTGCGCCTGCTGGGCAACGTGAAAGCCAAAGCCGTTCGCGTTGGCGGGACGGAGTCCCTGCAAACCGGCCAAGAGTTGCAGGCCCAAGAGATCCGCTGGCGCATCGGCTCCACCCAACTGCAGGCCCTGGGCAATGTGCGCTACCGCCAGCCCGGACAAGCCCTGACCGTGAGCGGCGACAGCGGCATCCTAGACTGGCAGGCCAACACCGCCCGGATCCAGGGCAACAGCCAAACCCAGCTCACTTTGCCCTAGGAGCCGGCGACAAAGGGCCGACAGGAGCATGTCAAGATAGTTTAAGAACCGTGTTGGGTGGGTTGTGGTGAGGAGTTCAGCAATGGCAGAGGCCGCCTTGGGGGAACGCCCCAACATTCTGTTGATCGTGCTCGATACCCAACGGGCGGATCGCCTTTCCTGCTACTGGTCAGAGGAAGAGCGGGCCCGCCAGGTGCCCACCAGCCCCAACCTGGATCGGCTGGCGGCAGAATCCACCCTCTTCGAGCGGGCCATCGCCCCCGCCCAGTGGACGATCCCCTCCCACGCCTCCCTGTTTACGGGGGAATATCCCAGCACCCACCAGACTGTCCAGGCAGACCTGGAGCTGAGCCCCGCCCTGCCCACCCTGGCGGAGCTGTTGAAACTGGGCGGCTACACCACCGTGGGCTTTTGCAACAACCCCCTGGTCGGGATCCTGAAAAACGGACTGCGGCGCGGCTTTGACACCTTCTACAACTACGGCGGGGCCCTGCCCACCCGCCCCCCCGAAGGCAATCCCTTGCCCACCCCCCTCAACCGCTGGCTGGCCGCCTACACCCAGTTTTGGCGCCGCCTCTCCTACCCGGTGCAAAACGCCTTTGCCCGCTCTGATACTCTCTTCCAACTGGCGCTGCACCCCTGGTTTGCCTCCCTCTGGACCCGGCTGATGAACTTCAAGGGCAACACGGCTGCCTCCATTGCTGACCTCAACGGTTACTTGCAGCAGATAGCCCGCCGCCAGTTGGATGGGCAAGCGCCGCCCTTCTTTTGCTTTGTCAACCTGATGGAGCCCCACCTGCCCTACTGGCCGCCGGAGCCCTTTGTGCAGAAATATGCTCCCTACTTCAAGACCAACCGCGAGGCGCGCGACTTTTTGCGGGAGTATAACGCCCAGCCCTACCGCTGGATGGCGCCCCTGCCCCAGCCGCTTTCCCCGCTGCAGGCCCAGGTGCTCAGGGACATCTACGATGCCGAGGTGGCCTACCAGGATCACCTGCTGGGATCCGTCTTCGAGACCCTGCGCCACACCGGCCTAGAGCAGAACACCCTGGTGGCCATCGTCGCCGATCACGGCGAAGGCTTAGGGGAACACGACTTTGTCGGCCACGCCTTTGTGGTTTACGAAGAGCTGATCCGCGTCCCCCTGATCCTGCACTACCCCGGCTACTTTCCAGCAGGAAAGCGCGTGGCCACCCCCGTTTCCACCCGCCGCCTCTTCCATACTCTCTTGGAAGCAGCCGGCTTCCGCCCCAGCCTTTCTCTAGCCAACGGCGCCCCCCGCGTCAGCCTCCAGCTTCGCCGCGAGATCGCCCGCCTCAGCCTGAGCCGCACCCTGGCCGGCGAGGATCCGGAGCAGGGAGTGGTGCTCAGCGAAGCCTTCCCGCCCCAGATTCTCCTGCGCGCCATGGAAAACCGCAACGACAACCTGCTGCAGGCGCGCGCCTGTTACGACACCCGCCGCGCTCTCTACGAAGGGGTGACCAAGCTGATCCAAACCGGAGATCGCCCCAGCCTCTACAACCTGGAGCAGGATCCGGCGGAACTGCAGGACTTGCTGGCGGCCGGGATCCCTTCTGAGCCGGGATCCCTTTCCCCCCAGGCTTGGCTAGACCGCCTGCGGCAAGGGCTGAGGCAGTGGTTGGAGTGGGCAGAATCGCGCCGGCCCAGCACCGCTCCTCGCCGAGTTGACATGGAAAGCAACACAGACTTGGTGCGGCGGATGCAAGAGCTGGGCTACCTGGAGTAGGAGCTATTCCAGCTCTCCCTCTTCCCCCCAATGATCCCGCAGGTAGCCGTTGAGATCATCATAGACATCGGTCTCCTCGGGATCCGGTGTTGGCCAGTCCTCGTTCTGCCCGCCGATGATGACGCGGCTGAGGTTAATGTACTCGAGGCTGAGGGTGCGCAGGGCGTTGATCAGCACATCCAGCGCCAAGGCATCGGCCGTGCCCAGGTCAAACCAGCAGCGGGCCCAGTTGCCCTTTTCTTCCAAGGATCCCATGTTGTGCATCAGGGAGGTCAAGGGAGCTGAGTCGCTGGGGTACTCCAAATAGCTCAGATCCACCTCCGCCTCTTGGGCCACCAGGCGCTCGGCGTTGAATCCCCCCAGCTTGCCCAGCACATACCAGGATTCCAGCACCTCCTTGAGGTACTCCAGCTCCGCTGGAACCGGCGGCTCCGCAAACTCAAACCAGATCCAGAGATTTCCCGGATCGCACTCGCGAAACTCCACTTGCATGGACGGTTCCTCGGCTAGGCCTAGCCATCGATCTTAATCTGGCCCAGCTTACTGGTTTCTCCCCAGAGGGCAAGGATCCTCCTGGCGTCAGCGCTTAGGGAACACCGTTCCGCTTGCGCGAGCAGCGACAGCACCTACCGTTGGGGCCTGCGGCCCGCTGACGCGAGGGGGTCTCCCCAGCCAGTTGCTCAAACGCTCCGCGCTGCTGATGCGACCAGCCGCGGCCCCTCTCCCAAGAGGAGCTAGCCCTCACCCCCAGCCCCTCTCCCAAGAGGAGAGGGGAGTTTGGGATCGAGGCGACAGGCGGTCTCATCGCTGTTGGAACGGCCATAGGGGGGAGTCTCCCCGCCCCAGACAAGGCCAAAGCATCCTATACTGTTGCGGCGGTAGAAATAAGCGGGAAGCTGCTGCCTATGTCTGAACTTCTCCCCTTGCCCTCGCTCCATAACCAGGTGGCGGTGGTCACCGGAGCCAGCCGGGGCATTGGCCGGGCCATTGCCCTTCACTTGGGGGCGATTGGCGCCAAGGTGGTCGTCAACTACGCTCGCTCCGCCGCCGAGGCCGAGTCGCTGCTGCAGGAGATCGCCGCCCTGGGGGGCGAAGGGATGGCTGTGGCCGCCGATGTCTCCCAGCCGCAGGCGGTGGAACAACTCTTCGAGCAGGTGATGGGGCGCTGGGGCCGGGTGGACGTGCTGGTGAACAATGCCGGCATGGCCCGCGACACCTTGCTGCTGCGCATGAAGCCGGAAGACTGGCAGGCGGTGCTGGATCTCAATCTCACCGGCGTCTTTCTGTGTCTGAAGGCGGCCGCCAAGATCATGGTCAAGCAGCGGCAGGGGCGCATCATCAACATCACCTCGGTGGTGGGCCTGGTGGGCAATCCCGGCCAGGCCAACTACAGCGCCGCCAAAGCAGGGGTGGTGGGCCTGACCAAGACGGCAGCCCGCGAGCTGGCCAGCCGCAACATCACCGTCAACGCCGTGGCACCGGGGTTCATCACCACCCAAATGACCGAAAAACTGGATCCTGGCCCGATTTTGGCGCAGATCCCCCTGGGGCGACTGGGATCCCCGGCAGAAGTGGCGGGGCTGGTGCGTTTTTTGGCGGCAGATCCGGCGGCGGCCTACATCACGGGACAGGTTTTTGCCATCGATGGTGGCATGGTGATGAGCTAGGCACTCTACCACGCCAGGGCTAGGCCATCGGCACGGGGTTCGGAAGCCGCAATGAAGTGATCCCCATCCCGCAAGAGGATCTGTCCCCGGCCAAAAAGACCGCAATCCTCTTCTGCGTCCACCACCTGCACTGCATGGCCGCGGGCGGAGAGTTCGCGCACCACCTGGGGCGGCACCGTGCTCTCCAGCGCCACCTGCGGGATCCCCTGATCCCACAGCACTCGCCAGCGGGGCGCATCCAGAGCCGCCTGGGGGTTCAGGCCGTAATCCACCAAATTCACCACCACCTGCACATGGCCTTGGGGCTGCATTGCCCCCCCCATGACACCAAAAGGGCCGAGGGGGATCCCTTCTCTGGATAGAAAAGCGGGGATGATCGTGTGGTAGGGGCGCTTGCGGGGGCCCACCTGGTTGGGATGGCCGGGCTCCAGGGTGAAACCCGTGCCGCGGTTGTGGAGAGCAATGCCCGTGCCCGGAACCAGCAGACCACTGCCGAAGCCATCGAAATTCGACTGAATCAAAGACACCATCAACTCACCATCAGCTGCAGCCAGGTAAACCGTTCCCCCCTCCGGCAGCCCTGGCTGGGCCAGGGGGATCGCCTCCCTCCCGATCAACTGCCGCCGCCGCTGTGCATAAGCCTTATCCAGCATCTGGGCAGGACTGACCCGCACATACTCCGGATCCGCCACCTGTCGTCTCACATCGGCAAAGGCCAGCTTCATTGCCTCAATCTGCAGGTGATAGCGCTCGCCGGCATCGTAGGAGATCCGACCCAGCTCAAAACCCTCCAAAAGGTTGAGCGCCATCAAAGCGGCAATGCCCTGCCCGTTGGGGGGGATCTCCCAGACGGTGTAGCCGCGGTAATCTGTATGGATGGGTTCCACCCAATCGGCCTGGTGCTGGGCCAAGTCAGCGGGGGACAGGAAGCCGCCCGTGGCCTCCGAGAAAGCCAGCAACTTCTCCGCCAGCTCCCCCCGGTAAAAACTCTCCCCACCGCTACGGGCAATCTCTTCTAGGGTTTGAGCATGTAGGGGGCTGCTCCAGCGCTCCCCAGCCCGTGGGGCACGCCCTTGGGGAAAGAAAACGGCCTTGAAGGCGTCGTGGCGGGGATCTGGCAGGGGCAAATAGATGGACTCCGCCGCCTGCCACAGTTGGGCCACCCGGGGAGAGACCGGAAATCCCTCTTGCGCCAGACGAAGGGCAGGCACAAACAGACGCTCGAACGGCAGCTTTCCCCAGCGCCGGTGCAGGGCCTGCCAAGCGGAAACTGCCCCCGGCACCGTCACCGCTAACCAATCGTAGGGGGGGATCCGCCCATGGTCCCGGTACCGCTCCGGCGTCAGGGCGGCTGGGCTGCGACCGGAAGCATTCAACCCGTACAGCTGACCCTCCTCCCACACCAGAGCAAAGGCATCGCCGCCAATGCCATTGGAGGTTGGCTCCACCACCGTCAAAGCCACCGCCATTGCCACGGCTGCATCCACAGCATTGCCGCCCGCCCAGAACATCTCCATGCCCGCCATTGCCGCCAAAGGTTGGCTGGTGGCCACGGATCCCTGTCTGCCCATCACCACCCGTCGCCGCGAAGCAAACGGATAGCGATCCAGGGCCTGCCGCAAAAAAGTGGGTGCTGGAGTGGGTGCTGGCATATCGCTACGCGACGCTCTCGCGAATGGGCTGGGCTCCCTACACAGGCAGGTTATCGCTACGCGACGCTCTCGCGAACAGGAGTGCGGCCAACTCCGCAAAGCTGTCCACCACCACATCTGCCCCGGCGTGGCGCAGTTCCTCGGCGGTGAAAGCCGTGGTGAGGCCCACCGCAAAACAGCCAGCCCCCTTAGCGGCGCGGATCCCATGGGTAGAATCTTCAATCACCCAACACAACGCCGGATCCAACCCCACAGCGGCAGCCGTTTTCAGGTAAGGCTCTGGGTCGGGCTTGGCCCGCTGAATGTCTTCGGCGGTAATCACCGCGTCAAACCAGCGGTGCAGGTCGAAGCGCTGGAAAATCTGCGCTTGATCCCGGCGGATGGCCGAAGTGGTGACGGCCAGGGCAGAAAAGCGCTGGCGGCTGGCCGCCAAAAACTCCAGCACCCCCGGCACCAGGGGTACCTCTGCCAGCAGCTCGCCAAAAGCCTTGGCCTTTTCCTCGATCAAGCGCTGCACCAGCAGGGGCTGTTCCGCAGGCGGGGTGTCTGTCTGGTGTTGGACGAGGTACTCGAACATATCGCGGTCGGTGCGCCCTTTGAACTGCAGGGAGATGGGGGCCAAATCCAGGGATAGGTGGCAGCGTTGCAGGGCAATGGCTCCGGCGCGGGCATGGATTGGTTCCGAATCCACAATCACCCCGTCCATATCGAAGAGCAAGCCGGCAGTCACGTCAGCCTTCCCCTGTTGTAGGCACAGCACTTTGGATTGCATAGACATTATCGCTACGCGACGCTTTCGCGAATGGGCAAGCACGGGACAGGGATCCTCTTAACAACCATACTGCCCCGTCTCCATCCCCCACCCGCAGAAGCGGCTGGTGATCTGCCAGATGGGATCCAACACATCCGTCAGGGCGTGGTCACTCTCCACCGCCACCAGTTGGGCCCAGGGGCGACGGGCCACATAGTCTCGGCTGGCTTGAATGGGGATGGTGTCGTCTTGGATCCCATGCACAATCAGGGTGGGCACAGGCCGGCGCAACGCCCCATCCGGGTAGCGTTGGGCATCGGCAACAAAGCCGTACTCCAAAGGGAGAGGGCGGCCTTCTCCGTAGTGAAACACCATGAGTTGTCCGGTTCGCTGCCAAGTCTCCACCGCCTCTGCCCCCAGCCGCGGCAGCCAATGGCCCAGAAAGCCAAAGGCCGGTGCCAAGAGCACCAGACGCTGCACGCAGGGTTGCTGCTCGGCCACCCAGGCGGCCACCAGTCCCCCCAAGCTCGAACCAATAAGGGTAACGGGAGGATGGCCCATTTGCGCCAACTGCTCAGAAACCTGCCGGATCTGGCGGGTCAAGGTAAGCTGGGCAAAGTTGCCCTGGTTGAGATCGGGCACCTGCAGAGGGATCCCAAGCTGCTGCAGCCGCTGCCGGAAAAAAGTAGCCTTAGCCGATTGAGGCCCAGAGCCGAATCCGTGCAAGTAGATGACCGCCACGATGACAGGGATCCCTAGGGGCCTGTGGCTGCCGAGAGCCAGCCTGCCCCCAACACCACGCTGATGGAGAGGAAGAGGGTGGCCACCGTCCAGGTGATGCGGTTGAGGTTCTGCTCGGCACTTTTGGAGCTGGAGAACAATTGGGCCTGGCCGCCAATGCCCGCCAGCCCATCCCCTTTGGGGCTATGCAACAACACCAGTATCACCAGCAAAACGGCCGAGGCAGACCAAAGGAACTCGAAGAAGGCTTCCATCGCAGAGGATCCCACTAGGGCACGTTGCTGAAGCTATTATCGCCTGTATCTCCACCCTGGCACACCCTGCGCTCCCCTTCCAAAATCCATTAGATTGGAGTTTCAGCGTGGGATCTCTCACTGCCAACTTTTCCCTCTCTGGGGGACGTTATACAGCCGAGCCTGACCCCGTCTTGACACTTCCCCGACTAAGGGGGGGGATTCTTACGCAGTTCAAAAACGAACTTGTAAAGGCGTTGCCAAACCGCCTCTAGACAGTTCTTTCAGTCAAAGCCCCAAGGTTCTGCTTACTTGTCTGATCGCGTCAGCGGGACGGAGTCCTTGCAGGTTGGCCGAGAGGTTGGCATCTCGCAGACGCTTGCCACCGGTCGGGTTTTTCACCGTGATTAGAGGCTCGCCTGGGAACGGTACGCCTCGTCTACACTATTGGCAAGCAACTAAAGCTGCTTACGGGCTTTTCCGCTCCGCACTAAAGTACGGGGCTAGCAAGCTATCCTTCTGTATTGCTGGTGTCCTGTATGAGCTCTCTTCCGCCTCCTCTGAGCGGGGCCATCGCGTGGCTATTGCTACTCTTGCCGTTGTGGACGGTGGCCAGAGCAGTCGCGGACTTCTTGCATCAAGCTCAACAGATGCACCGCATCCCCTGCCACAAGTGCAGGTTTTACAGCGGCGATCCCCACCTCAAGTGCGCTGTCCATCCTCAGCAAGCTCTGACAGAGGCGGCAATCGGCTGCCCCGACTGGCTTCCAATTTCTGGAGATCCTCGCCAGGGGAGCGCAGTAACCAACAACTGAGCTGCCAGAAGGTGATACTTGCGAGTTTCCCAGGGGATCCCCTAAGTGGGGGGAAACAGTCTCTGATGAACATCGCCGACAAAGGCTTCCACCGCTTCTCGGATCACCTCTCGCAGGTTGGCGTAGGCTTTGGCGAAGGGCGGGATCCGCTCGCTGAGGCCGAGCAGGTCGTGGGTGACGAGAATTTGGCCGTCGCAGGCCGGGCCAGCCCCAATCCCCAGAGTCGGGATCCCGACTTGCTGGGTGATCTGGGCAGCCAATTCCGCCGGCATGTGTTCCAAAACCAGGGCAAAGGCTCCTGCTCGCTCTAGGCTCAGGGCTTCCTGGCGCAGCCGCTCCGCCTCCGAGGGGGTTTTCCCCTGCTGGCGATACCCCCCCAGTTGATGTTTGGCCTGTGGGGTGAGGCCGATGTGGCCCAAGACCGGGATCCCTCGCTGGACCAGAAAGGCCACTGTTTCCACCATGTCTGGGTAGCCCCCCTCCAGCTTCACCCCATTCACCCCTGCCTCCTTCATCAGACGTCCTGCCGAGAGGAGGGCCTGCTCTTTGCAGACTTGGTAGCTCAAGAAAGGCAAGTCGGCCACCAAAAAGGCTCGTTCTACGCCGCGGCGCACTGCCTGGGCGTGGTGGATCATCTGTTCCAGAGTCAGGGGCAAGGTGCTGCTGTGCCCCAAGCTGGTCATGGCCAGGCTGTCGCCTACTAAGATCAAGTCGATCCCGGCCCGATCCAAGATCTGCGCTGTGGCGTAGTCAGCAGCCGTGAGGGCCACCAACGGTTGACCCGCCTGTTTGGCCTGGCGAAAGTGGTGAATGGAAAGGGCAGCCATACCTCTATGATCTCATTTGCCCCGCCATTTCCGGCTGGTCGGGCCGTACCCCCCAAGGGCTTTGGCCCTGGGGTGCTTGGCCAGCTTGCATCTGCCCCATTCCACGAGAGGGGATCCGGGCAGGATAGCCCGTTTGCCGCTAAGATGGTAAAGCCCTATGCAGACTGGAAGGGTGACAGAGTGGTTGATTGTGACGCTCTCGAAAAGCGTTGTGGCCGCAAGGTCACCGTGGGTTCGAATCCCACCCCTTCCGTCCTCGATCAATCCAATGGCGCTCAACGCTGCCAACGCCCGCTAGGGTCAGCATCCGGCCCTCTCCACCTCCGCCAAAGCCCCCGGCAGCCCTGGACTGGCTGGGATCCCTCGCTTTATTAAGTCCCACCTCAGCTTCCTGAAACCTGGATCTCAGGAGGGCACCTTTGCGGATTGGCCCGGCAGGGCTTTCGAGGACTTGTCGCTTAACCGGTCTTCTTGGCTCCCATGTTCACCGCCCCTGCTCTGCAAGCGCAACTGCATCCCCTCATCCAGCGCCTTTCGGAGGCGATTCTGAGCATTTGGGGATCCCACCTCAGCCTGGCTCCCTATGCCCTGCCGGCGGAGCTGGGCTATGTGGAGGGCCGCCTGGAAGGCGAGAAACTGCAGATCGAAAACCGCTGCTACCAAGGGGATCCCTTTCGCAAGCTGCACCTGGAGCTGGCCCAGGCCGGGCAAAGCCTGGATATCCTCCACTGCGTCATGTTTCCGCAGCCGCAGTACCCGCTGCCGCTGTTTGGCTGTGACATTGTGGCCGGCCGCGGCCAGGTGAGCGCCGCCATCGTCGATCTCTCGCCGGTCACCCCCACTTTGCCGGATCCCTACATTCAAGAGCTGGAAGCCTTGGGAGCTCATCTCGCCCCTTTCCAAAACCGGCGCCAGTTGCCGCCGTGGGGGACGATTTTTTCTCCCTACTGCCTGTTCATCCGGCCCGGCGATGAGGCGGAAGCCGACCGCTTTTTGTATTTTGCCTGCCGTTACCTGGAAATCCACTGCCGGCTGGCGCAACAGATCCCCCCGCAGACAGATCCTGTCCAGATCCTGGCCCACTACCAAGGGCAGCAGCGCTACTGCAGCCAACAACAGCAAAACGACCGCACCCGCCGCGTTTTGGAAAAAGCTTTTGGCCCCGCCTGGGCCGAGCGCTACCTGAGCACCGTCCTTTTCGATTTGCCCCCCAGTCCTTAGACGGGATCCCCTTGCAGCCGCTGCTGGATGCTCAACGCCAATTTTTGCCCTAGGAACTCCGGCAGGGTTGGAGTTGCATCCGGCCCCAGCAAGTAGAAAATGAAGCGCGTCTGCTTGCGGCGGAGCATCAGATTGAGGTGAACAACGGTCAACTCCTCCTGCGCCAGAGCGGTCATCACCCGGTAAAACACGCCCGGCTGGTTGTCCACATCCACCAACAGCGTGGGCAGATGAAACACCGGGTCAAAATAAAAAGAAACCTGGGTGTCTTTCAAGCCGGCCTTGAGATCAAACTCCAGCGCCAAGGTTTCGTGAACGGGAAACACCCCCGCCAAGCACTCGTGAATAGCCCGTTCTAGGTTGAGCTTGGTCTGGGCAGAAAGGCTGTGGCCATCGCGCGAGACGGTGACGCGGATAAACACCAAGTGCGGTGAGTAGATCTGCCCGTAAAGGTGGATGCCGTGCACCGAGAGATTGAAAGCGGTGAGCACCCCAAACAGGTCGCTGAGCAGAGAAGGGCGGTTGCGATAGGCCAGACAAACCACCGTCTTGCTGCGCTCGTCCCGCATCTGTACCACGGCCTTGCGGGTTTGGTAGAGGGCATAGGCCAAGCGCAGATTTTGAGCCTGCACCTCGCTGCTGACGAACTGGCTATAAAAAGGCGGAAAGCTGCGGTTAAAGCGCTGCATGAGAGCCGTTCGCGCCAGCGGGACGGAGTGCTTGCGAGTGCTGACTGCGAGCGGCTGGGGATCCTCGTGGCCAGCCCTTTCCCCTCTGGCAAGAGGAGCCACCTTCGGCTGCTGCGCTGACTGCTCGGTTGACATCGACTTTGCCGCCTGCATTGCTTCCTCTCCATCGTTACTCAGCATGCCCCGGCCAAACCTCATCTATCAGTAAAATCACTGAGGCTGGAAAGCACGTCAACGCTGTACCCAATTCTTGTTCAATGCTTTTGGATTTAATCTATCTCACAAGGCCGAGCTGGGCATCCAAGGAACCGCTGAGGGCCATCCCCCAATTGGGGGGAAGTCCATCCCTGCGTCGCTGCCAAGCCGACGGGTGTGCGCCTTCAAATCCCAGACCAACCAGGAACAGTGGGGCAGGCTCTTAAAGCCTAAACTATGAATTGAGGGGAGAACTGCAATTTTTGATATAGAGTGCTGGATTAAGTGCTAGCCTGCTGGCAACTTGGAGCGCTATTCTGTTAGCCAAAACTTCGGTTTTCCTTAGGTTTGTTGAAGGGATCCCCGTGAGCACAACCGTTGCCGACCCCAGCCTGCTCTCGCCTGCCCAAGCGCCGGATCCCGGTGGGGCCTGGTGGGCTCTCAACATCATCGCTTCCCCTGCCCAGGAGGATCAGATCTTTTGGCGGCTGGAGAGCTTTGGCTGTCAGGGCATGGCCAGCCAGGCTCATGGCGAAGATCGAATCAGCATTCACGCCTATTTGCCCTGGTTCCGCGCCACCCTTTTGGATTTGGCCGCTCTGGCGCTGCGCCTGCGGCAAGACGCCCTTGTGGCTGGCCAGCCCATCCCCAAACTGCGCTGGGAACGCATAGAAGCGGAGGATTGGAGCAACAGTTGGAAGCAGCACTGGCAGCCCGAGCCAGTTGGGGACAAGCTGCTCATCTGTCCGGCCTGGCTGGATCCCCCCCCCCATCCCGGTCGTCTCCTGTTGCGGCTGGATCCGGGCATGGCCTTTGGCACGGGCACGCACCCCACCACCCAGCTCTGCCTGGAGGCTTTGGAGATGCGCCTGGGGGCGGGCACAGAGGGGGTAACAGTGGCCGATGTGGGCTGTGGATCGGGCATTTTGTCGGTGGCGGCGGCTCTTTTGGGGGCAAAGCGGGTGTTTGCGGTGGACATCGACCCGCTGGCGGTGCAGGCCACGCTCCACAACCGCGACCTCAACGGCCTCACCGATCGCATTGTGGTGGCCCAGGGGAGCCTCGAGCACATTCCCGAGATGGTGGACGGGCTGGTGTGCAACATTCTGACGGACGTGATCCTGGATATGATCCCAGAGTTTGGCCTGGTGGTGAAAAAGGGGGGGTGGCTGATCCTCAGCGGTATCCTCCTCGAGCAGGCCAAGTTGGTGGCGGAGATGTTGGAGGCCAACGAATGGGCGGTGGCAGCCCTCTGGCGACGGGGAGAATGGTGCTGTCTGAACGCACGCATGACCTGAGTTCTCTGCCCCGCCTGGCCATCGACCCGGCTCAACGGGATGCCGGCGGTGTTCTCCGTTTAACCGGCCCGCAAGAGCACTACTTGCAGCGGGTGCGCCGCCTCAAGCCGGGGGATCCGTTCTTGGTTTTGGATGGCTCCGGCAAGCTGTGGCTGGCCCATTGGCAGCCGCAGGGATCCCAGGTTATGGGCGAGGTGGAGGCGCTGCCGCGGGAGCTGCCCGTTTATTTGCATCTGGGCTTGGCAGTGGTCAAGGGGCCGGGGTTTGACGAGGTGTTTCGCCAGGTCACCGAGCTGGGAGCGGCGCGCATTACCCCTCTGCTGACGGAGCGCACCGTGGTGGAGCCGGGATGGGGCCGGCGGGAACGCTGGCAGAAAATTGTGCAGGAGGCCGCCGAACAATGTGAGCGGCTGCGCTGGCCCCAGGTTGATCCCCCTACCCCTTGGACAAGTTGGCTGGCCGAGCTCAAAGCCGATTGGTGGGGCATTGCTGTGGCGCGGGAGAACGCTCCCCTCCTGCTGCAAGCCCTGCCGAAGCTGAGGCTCTCGGAGAGGGATCCCGTCTTGGCGGTGGCCATCGGCCCAGAAGGCGGCTGGACGGAGGCCGAGCGCCGTCAGGCGGAAGCCCATGGCGGAGTGCCGGTTTCCCTGGGCACCACCATTTTGCGCTCCACCACCGCCGCTGTGGCTGCCAGCAGCCAAGTGGCCGCCACCTACTCCTGTTGGGGTTTAGCTCAGGCTCAGCTTGCCCCGTCGGCAATGGGGAACGCGGCTGCCGATAGCCGATAATCGATAATTGAGTTGATAGGAAAAAACTGACGCCGACCATTGGCGCAGCAAGCCGTGGTTCTGGGCGGGGGAGAACAGGCATGGAGATGATCCAGGCGGTGCGCGGCACCCGAGATATCCTGCCGCAGGAGGTACGGCTTTGGCAGCAGGTGGAGGCCAGCGCCCGCGAGATCTTGGGGCGAGCCAACTACCAGGAGATCCGCACCCCGATTCTGGAGCTGACAGAACTCTTTGCCCGCAGCATTGGCAGCGCCACCGACGTGGTGGGCAAGGAGATGTACTCCTTTAGCACCCGCGGCGAGCAGGAGGTGAGCCTGCGCCCCGAGAACACCGCCGGCGTGGTGCGGGCCTACATCCAGCATGGGTTGCAGGTGGCCGGCGATGTGCAGCGCCTCTGGTACTGTGGGCCGATGTTTCGCTATGAGCGTCCCCAAGCGGGGCGGCAACGCCAATTCCACCAGTTGGGGGTGGAGCTGCTGGGCAGCCGCGATCCCCGCGCCGATGCCGAGGTCATCGCCTTGGCCTGGGATCTGCTGCGGGCAGTGGGGGCGGAAAACCTCACCTTGCGGCTCAACTCCCTCGGGGATCCGCAGGATCGGCGGGCCTATCGCCAAGCCCTGGTGGACTACCTTACCCCTTTGAAGGAAGAGCTGGATCTGGACTCCCAGGAGCGCCTTGTCCGCAACCCGTTGCGCATCCTCGACAGCAAGGATCCCCATACCCGCACCATTGCTGAACAAGGGCCCAAGCTGCCCGATTACCTCAGTGCTGACTCGCGGGCCTTCTTCGAGCAAGTGCAGGCCCATCTCCAAGCCCTAGACATTCCCTATGAGCTGGATCCCTACCTGGTGCGCGGCCTGGACTACTACACCCACACCGCCTTTGAGATCGTCTCGCCGGAGCTGGGATCCCAGAGCACCGTCTGTGGGGGTGGCCGCTACGACGGTCTGGTGGAGGAGCTGGGCGGGCCTCCCACCCCGGCGGTGGGCTGGGCCATCGGCCTGGAGCGGCTGGTTTTGCTGCTGCAGAAGAAACAACAGGAGATTCCGCCAACATCGGTCGAGGTTTACGTGATCTCCCGCGGCGCCAAAGCGGAGGCCCAATCCCTTCAGATTGCCCAAGCTCTGCGCCAAGCCGGCTTCTGCACCGAGCTGGATCTCAGCGGCAGCGCTTTCAGCAAGCAGTTCAAGCGGGCCAGCCGCAGCGGTGCGACCTGGGCTGTCGCGCTGGGGGATGCGGAAGCTGCGGCCGGGGAGGTGCAGCTCAAGCACTTGCCCACGGGGCAGCAGCAAACCCTCTTGCAAGCTGACCTGGTGAAGTATTTGGTGTCCCAGAGGTGAGGGAGCGATGTTGAGTTTTTGGGTGCGGCGCAACGGCCGAGAAGACTGGCAGCCGGTACCAGCCGAGGGAGCCATTCTGGAAGAGGACACCTACACCATCGTTGCCCGTTCTCCCCAGCCCCACTTCACCATCACAGTGGAAGTCCGCCAGCGCCCTCTGCCGACCGAAAATAGCGGATCCCCAGCGGTAGCCAACCCCAAGACAGCCGCCTCGCTCATGCAAACCCGTTCTGTTCGCACCAACGAGGAGGGGATCGGCGTCATCCTGCCGGCCACCCACCTCGCCCCTGGTTTTTGGGAGTTGCACTGCCGAGATGCCGATTTGATCGCCGAGTTATTTGGCGAGGCGGAGCTGAACAATTGCCTGCGCTTCCAGGTTGTGCCCGCCCCGGTGCAGCGGAAACAGGCACTATCCCCGGCGGCCCAAGAAGTCGCGTCTGAACCTCCTGAGCTGGCTCAGAAAAAAGAGGTTGCCATCCCGCCAGAGCTGTTTTCCCTGATGCACAGCGAATTGGAGGGATCTCCGGGGGAAGTGCTGGTGGTGACGGGGCGGATTGGCTGTAGTGGCGAGCTGCGGGTACGAGTTTGGCAAGAAGATGAAGGGGAGCAGAGCCCGGTTTTCGAGGGGCAACGGCTGATTCAATTTCCGACTGAAGCCCGGACGGCAGTGTTCAGCATTCCCATCACCCTGCCGAGCCATACCTGGAGCCGTCCGCTGCGGGGGGAACTGCGCCTCACTCCCTCTTCCTGGTCGGATCCAGAGCCGCTGCGGATCTCCTTTTCCGTTCGCTGTCGCGGCCAGGGGGAAGTCCTCCCACCCTCCCCAGGGATCCCTGCCGGTCAGCAGCGGCAAGAAGAAACGCCAGCCGCAGCCGGCAGTTCTTCCCCGCCCTCACCCTTGCTGTCCCCCGAACGCACCCTGCAGAAGTTGTTGCGCATCTCGCAGCGCAGCGCCCCTGCGGAAAAAGAGGAGGCTGGAGAAGTTTTGGGCCCGCTTCAGCCAGAAGAGCTCCCAGCCTCCCTAGCAGACACCGCGCCCGAACCTGCCGCCCAACCTGAGGTTGGGCCAGTGCCCATCTCATCCTCTTCTCCACCACCCCAACCTGAGCCACCTCGCGAGGAGGCGGTTCCGCCGCCACCGCTCGCCGCCGCCAGTCCGGGAACCTCGCCTCTTTCCCCGCAGGTGCCGGGAGCTTGCCCGGCGCCGCAACTGGTGGTGCCTGAGCAACTGCGGGCAGGTGACAACTTCGATGTAGTGCTGCGTTTGCCGGCTTCCGTCAATTCTGCCAGTAGCTCCACCGCTCAGCCTCCTTTGTGGATTAAGTTTTGGGTCAAGCACGGTCACACCCGCTCTTTGGTGGATGGCCCCCGGTGGTTGTTGGACTTCTCCCGCGACGAGCAGGGGCGGTGGCAAGCCCTCACCCGCATGACCATCCCCCCTGGCGTCCCTGAGCTCATCTTCGAGGCTTGGGCCGTCAGCCCGGATCGCCAGCAGCAAAGCGACCGCGTGACGGAGCGCCGTTCTATCCTGCCTTAGGGAGTGACCAGTCTCTAGTCTTGAGCAGAGCGCACCATCAGCACGGGGCAGCCGATGTGCACCCGCACATAGTCGGAGATGGAGCGCCCCAGCAGGCGATCCAAATCGGGGATGCTGCGGGCAATGCTGGGCCGGCGATCTGGGGATCCCATCACCAGCAGGTCGGCTTTGCTTTCTTCTGCCAATCGGACAATCTCGGTGCCCGGATCCCCGACCGCCGTGAACACCCGATGGCTGATTTGGCGGCTTTTGAGAGTGGCAATGGCTTTATCCAGAACCTCGTCCCGCGCTTGGGCATCGGCATCCAGTTGCACAGAGGCTAGGAAAATCTGGGCTCCCGGGATGCCGGCCACTAGATCCAGGGCCGTGGCAAAGGCGGCCTGGGCGGCGGGGGAGTTGTTGAGGGCCACCATGACGTGGCTGGGGTATTTGACGTAGGCGTCGTCTTTGACCAGCAGCATGGGGCAGGAGGCAAGCTGGAACACGTATTGGCTTACCGAGTTCTGCAAAATGGCCATGATGCGGTTGCGCCCCCGCGATCCCATGACAATCAGTGGATTGGGTAGAGATTCAGCCACCTGCAGCACCACCACCTTGGGATCCCCTTCCACCAGTTGGGTGCTGATCTTCAGCCCAGGTCGCGGGGGAAAGGTCTGCAGCGTCTGGGCCAATAGCTCCTGCCCCTTTTGCCAGGCAGCCCGCATCTCCTCGGCAGAGGTCTGGGAAGGCACCGCATGCAGCAGCGTCACATGGCACTGGGCAAAGGCCGGCAAGGACAGGAGAGTATGCACCATCTGCTCGGTGGGGCCAGTGCCGTCGATGGCGGCAATGATGTTTTCAAAGCGAGGCATGGGATCCGTTCTCCTGGCCAACAGCTGCCAAGACTCATCCTAGATCTGGCGCTGCGGATCCCTGTTACCGAGGCGGATATCCCGCAACATTTTGTTGGGTTTTAGTAACTCAGCCACACATAGCCGGTGAAGCCGCCGCCGGCATTGGTGTTGCGACCAGTCAAGAATTGAAACCCTCCTAGGCCCAGCGTTAACCCTCCCTCTAGTCGCCAGTTGAGCTGGCCGGAGAGCTTGAGGCTGTCGTAGTTGGGATCCTGAACGGCCAAATCCCCGAACAACAAAGGCGCACCGTTGCCCAGGGTGAAATCTCCATCCAAAGCCAGGATGGCCTGCAGCTCAGGAGTCAAATCAGCCCCAAGGGTTAAGTTGGCCTTGAGGCGATCGCCGGGATAGCCCAGGTAGTCCCGGAACGTGAGGCAGGAGTCGAAAAAGGCAGGCAGGGATCCCAGCTCGACATTGGCTGCCGCTCCTAAGCTGAAGTCGTAGCCAAAGACTCCGTACCCCAAGGGCAGGGGGGTATTTTCGGTGGCGTATCCAGGCGGGATGAGGGCCGTCAACTGAGCTGAGAAAAAGGGATCCCCGTTCCCCCAAGTATGGCGCAGGCCCAGTTCCAGATCCCGCAGGCCCTGGTTGCGCTGGGTAACGGTGTCAGCCCCGCTGGCAAAGCGATTTTCGATGAAAACGTAGCTGGTGTTGAGGTTGAGAGTGAGCTGATCGCTAAGGCCAGTCTCGGCGAAAAGGTTGAGGCGGGTTTCTCCGTACTCGGAAAGGGCCTGCTGCAGGCGTCCCTTCTGGTCAAAGCGGGTGCGGGGTTGGTAGACCTCGGGCTGCAGCGAGAAAAACGTCTTCCCTTCTCCGCGAGGAAAGCCACAGCCTGCCCAGGCTGGCAGCTCTAGACCCAAGACAAGGCTTAGGCCCAGCAGCCAGCTTCTTGCTATGGCAAAAGGCTTCATCTGGGGATCCTCAACAACAGCGCCGCCAAGGGGGATTGTATCTGCCAAAGGCCGTTTTGGGTCCTCGTCTCCACGGCTACACCCTCCTGGCAACAGCCGGTAGGCCCACCCGGGCCCGGAATTGCCGCGCTGCCGTCAGCGCCCCATAGGGATCCCCCTTGTAGAGGCCGTAGTGCATGAGAGACATGCGCCGCAGCCCCAGTTGCGACACCTCCTGCAGCCACTCCCGCCAGCTCATGATGGCAAAGTCCACCTGGACCGTGTCGGCCCGACCGCCGTTGGGGTGCTTGTCCTTAATCGAGGGCTCGTAGTGGGCCAACATCAAGTTGCGGTGGATGGGGGCAAAGAGATGGCAACAGAGGCGGATCTGCTCCGGGTTACCGGGATCCGGCCCGTTCAGCTCTGGGTTAAACTCCCCTGGCCGCCGCTGGCGCATGGACTGGAAGGCGATCCCGTCCATCTGGCTCATCGTCTCGGCAAAGGGCTCCACCATGCTGCGCCCCGACCCGCGCTGGGGATCGTCGAAGGTGGCAATCCACCCGCCCCAACAGAGGGCCACTTCGGCCTCTGGCAAACGCTCCTTGATGGCCTGGCGAGCTCCTAGGACGCTGCGCATGAGAGCCTGGTAGTAGGGGGCAGTGTCGGCGTTGTAGGTATCGGCAGGGATGCGCCAGTAGGAGAACTCGGTGGCCAGGCTCCAATAGGTGGGGCGGCCTTGGGGGTTGGCTTGGGCAATATACCCCGCCAGCTCGGCTACGTCTTGGATAAACTGCTGGGAGATGTGGTAGTCGCCGCAGGGGCGGTGGGTGTCGTCTTCCCAGGTGATGATGTGGAGGGTATAGCCCCGCTCAAACCACTGCCGCAAAAGCCCGGCCTGGTGCCAGTTGCGCCAAAAGGAGAGATCCCCCTGGCGGTGGTCAAAGCTGTTCAGCCAGCCGCTCAGGAAATGGGGATCCCACCCCTGCGCCACCGCCGCCACCTGAGGATCCGACTCAATCTCCCAGAGAAAGCGACCGGGATCTGCCCCGATGCCCACTTCCCAGCGGGCCAGCAGCTCTGACAAGTTCATGCTTCCCGTCTCGGCATTTTCCGGGCTGCGACTCCCCTGCTGACTCAAAAACTCCTGGCCACAGCCGGCAACCCCATAGGCAGCCAGCAGCGCTCCGCCCGCTTGCAGCACCTGTCGCCTCGGCCATCGTCGTCTCCAGCTCATTCCGTCTCCTCCTCAAGCTTTACCTGGCGGGCCCACAGCCGCACTTGGGGGGAGCTATAAACCTCCCTGAAGCCCGGCAGCCCCTCAAAATTGAGCTCAGGCCAAAATTGCAGGATGCGATCGGCGCTCCGCAAGGGATCCGCTGGCCCCGCCACCAGCAAGTAGTCCACCCGCTCCTGGGGGTGCTGCAAAGCCAGGGCAAACTCGTACTGGTGAGGGGTGAGAAACAGGCGCGGGTCTCTTGCCCAAAAGATAGCCTCAAAGTGGATGTCGTCGTCCACCAGCACTTTTTGTCCGGGCAATAGGTGGCGACGGAGATATTGCCCCACCTGGCGCTTTTCCTGGCGCTGTCTTCGCCATGTTTCTAGAGCTTGCCCGCTAGGAGTTACTTCGTACAGGTCTTGGGCAGCTTCCAACTGGGGGCTTATGGGTGCTACCTCTGCCACCAGTCGCTCCCAGAGATCCCGCTCTTCGGCTACCAAGGGCGCCCAAAAACCCGACTCTTGGCTTAGCCCATAGCCGGCGGTCAAGCAGTTCAGCCCCAAGAGAGCGGTGATCAACAGGCACTTAGCCCAACGGGAACCAGCTCCACGAGCGAGGTAGGCGCTCATCCCAAGAGGCAAGGGTACCCAGAAAACAGCAAAACGGCATAGCTCTGGCAGAAACAGCCCTTGCCCTAGGGAAGCCAAGAGGAGCCCTAGCGGCATCCCCCAGATCAAGGCCCAGACGCGACGGCCCAAACCGTGACCCAACAGGGATCCCATCCCCAACAGCAAATAGGCAGGAGCCAGCAGCGCCAGCCACTTCCCCGCTTCAAGCAGCCCCCGCCAGCCACCCGCCTGCTGCAAGTCTTCCCGCAACTGGGGTAGCCGCAGGCCACTCCCTGCCTGGTAGGTAAAGGCCCAGGGATCCCCTACCCCCAGCCAGTTGACATACAACCAGCTCAGGATCAAGGCCAGACTGACAAAGCCTGCCACCAAAAGCGAAGCCCAGCGAAACCCCCAGGATTCGCGGCGAAAAGCCAATAGCAGCGCTATCGCCAGCCAGGGCAGCAGCCATCCGCTTTCCCAGCGCAGCACCATCAGGGGCCCCAAGGTCAGGCCAATGAGCAGCAGCCGCAGCGTAACAGTCAGCTCGTCCTTCTCCGCCGCTCGTCTCTCCTCGGCCAGAGGGAACAACAAAGCCATGTTTACCCCCAGCAAAAGCGAGGTGGCCGTCCAGGCGGGGCTACGCAGCAGCATCAGGATCAAAGCTGGCTGCAGCAGCAGCAACAAGCCCCACAGCCAGCGCCACCCCAGGCCGGCGGGCAGACGGCGCAACTGCTGCCCCACCCAGCCCAACAACAGGGCTCCCAAAATGGCCTGCAGCAACAGCGGCGATCGCCCCAAAATGGCCGTGGCCAGCACCAGGGAGGGGGGGAAAGTGGTGCCGACAATGGGCAGGCGGGGATCCGGCCCCAGGGCGGCTACGGATCCCTTGTAGACAAGAAACTGCATCTCCAGGCTCACCCAGCCCCAGCCTTCCTTCAGCCCCCACAAGAGACCAGCCAGGAGCAGCAAGGGGATCCCTACCGGCGCAACGAGCCTCCAGAAGGCTTTAAGCTGAGTTGCAAACATAGATGCTTCACGAACAAACTTAGCTAAACTTCACAATTAGTTCTAGGAGACTTGAACACCTCATCGAATCCCAAGGAGTGACTTAATGCCAACAAGTTTCAGAAAAACTATTTGGGATCGATGGACGTGTTTTGGGATCCCTACAAAGCTAGACTAGTTTTCCCTTTTTTGAGGCGTTTCTTCTACGCATTTTGGCGTATTGGGTTCAGCAAGATGGTCGATGAACAGTGGCCGGGCTGCAGGTGAAGATAGGAAGGTCTTTGGACGGGAACAGGGTGTGACCTCAATGCCACAGTCTGCGCGGGACAGGGACAACGCGGCAATTCCAACGCTGGAGCTTTTGCCCTCCCAGGCAGAAATCCGACCCTGGGGAGCCTTCTGGGTTTTGGATGAAGGGCCGATGTATAAGATCAAGCGCATCGAAGTCAAGCCCGGCCATCGGCTCAGCCTGCAGATGCACTACCACCGCAGCGAGCACTGGATTGTGGTGCGGGGTACGGCGCGGGTCACGCGGGGCGAAGAGGTGATGCTACTCAACTCCAACGAATCCACCTACATTCCCCCCTGCACCAAGCACCGCCTGGAAAACCCTGGCACTACCCCTTTGGTCGTCATCGAGGTGCAAAACGGGGAATATTTGGGAGAGGACGATATTGTACGCTTCGAGGACGACTACGCTCGCTCATAGGGTAGGCCCAAGACAAGAAAGCTCTCTTGTGACCGGCTAATAACTTCTGAAGCCTGGACGGCTGCTCCCACCTTAGCGCTAGGCTTTGTCTGTGCATGTCTAGGGATCCAAAACAAAAAGGTGAGCCAGAAGAGAAAACAATGGGCGCTGCTCGTTGCCAGTTTGCTGTGCTGCGTGCCGGTAGAGGCAGGACAAGCAGAGCCTCTTTCGTTCCAAAGGCTAGGCTACGAGCGGTCGGTGCTGCTGCAAGGAGCTAACCCGCGCCTGGATGTTACCGTCCCTGCCCCCCTCAACGGCCTTGACCCCGAGGCCAGCTTTGTGCAGTTGCGGCTGGAGCCCTCACCGGTGCTGAAGCCGACTTCCACCGTGCGGGTGCTCATTAACGACGAGCTGGCCGGGATCTTTCTGGTGCGAGATTTGCGGCAAGAGCCAGTGGTGCGGGTGCCGATCCCAGCTCTGCCCCCTGGTGAGCGCTTTATTACTGTCTCCGTCCAGCCTTTTTTGAGCATCAGCGATGACATCTGCGCCGATCTCAACACCGGCAATCTGTTGCTGACGGTGGGGCGGGACAGTTTCTTTGAGTTGGTGCCCCGCGTTCCGGATACCACGGTGGCTGGCTTTCTGCGCCTGGTATACCCTCAGCTTACTCTGGTGGTGCCAGCCAACCTCACTCCTGAAGCCGCAGAAGCGGCCCTTTGGCTCTATAGCTTGCTTTCCCACCTCTTTCCCCAGACCCCTATTCTCTGGAGCAACCGCCCGGTTGCAGGAGCTCAGGTTACCCTAGAACCGGCCAACTTCACCCCCCACCTGCAGCATGAAATTACCCCCGAGGGATCCCGCCTACGGGTAGCCGCCCGCCGCGAGTCCATTCTTGCCCTCTACGAGGAGTGGAAGCGGGCAGGTCTGGTGAGCCGAGGGATCCAGGTGGCAGCAGTAGCCGATTTGGAGAGGGCTCTCAGGGCCAACCGCCTCAGCTTCCGTGAGCTGGGGATTGTGGATCCCCTGCTGCGGGGGTTTGGCAGCCAGTCGCTGGTGTTCAACTTCAACCTATCTCAACTGGGGGGGCGCCCACGGGATCTGGCAGCGCAACTGGATGTGATCATGAACCCGGTGGATGGCCGAGCCGGGGATCGCCTGACGGGCTACGTGTTCTTGAATGGCGTTCTGCTGCGCACCTACAACCTAACCGGGCGCACCCAGCTCAACGAAACTGTGACCCTGCCCACCCGCCTGTTGCGCCGCTTCAACCAACTGGAGCTCCGCTTTGACTATGGCGCCAGCCTCGGTAATTGCCAGGGATCCCTGACCCCGCTGACCTTGCAAGTGCGTTCCGATAGCTCTGGCCTTCTCTGGAGTGGCTACCAAGCCCCCAACGGCGAGCTGCAGGAGATCCCGGCGGTGCTGCAGGGATCTGGACGGGTTGGGCTGGGGGATCCCCAACTGCTGCCGGCTGCCGCCTACCTGGTCGGTGCCCTCAGCCGGCTGGCCGCCCGACCCCTGCTGCCCACCCTTGAGGTTTTGCCCAAAGAGGAAGCCAACCTGGAGACGGGGAACTTTGCCTGGCAGGTGATCGTGGCTGGGCCAGATCAGGTGGAGCTGAATAGCCCCATCCGGTTGGGATCCCAGTTTGAAATCATCAATCCCCTGAACCAGCAGGTTGCCCTGGCAGCTCAGCCCCAGGAGAATCTCGGCCTTTTGCAATACTTTCTCCTCCAAGGCAAGCCCACCCTTTGGCTTTCCTGGTGGGGATCTGACCCGGCTTTGGCAGAACGCCTCAGCCGCGGCCTTGCCGATCCGCGCACCCGCCTGGCCAACCAGCTACAGGGAAACGTGCTCACCGCCTATGCCGCTGCCCCCAATCTCACCCAAGTACAGAGTTGGGATCTCACACCCCAAGGCTATCGGGTGCGCTACCCAGGCCGCTTCAGTTGGCAGCTCCTGTTGTGGCAGTACCGCTACTGGCTGGTGCTAGTGCTGGCTCTCCTGCTGGCAGTAGGGGCCTGGAATGTCTACCAACGCTTGGCCGGCCGCCCCGAATCCCCAATCCCCTCGTAGGGGGCTAGTCACGGACTTGCGCTTAAGCCAGACTGAAGCCGAACCCCAACCTAGAGGCCATGCTGCAGTCGATCAAGTCCTGGCTGGTGCAGACAGGCTACCTCACCCGGCAGCAACTGGCGGAAGCCGAGGAGTACCGCGAAGCAGTGGGCTGCTCTTTGGCCAGGGCTCTTTGGAGCTTGCGGGCCATGCACCCCTCCAAGTTTGCTCATCTCTGCTGCCAGATTCTGGATCGGCCCAAGCTAAGAGACTGGCTGCTCAAGCACTCCCTGGATCCAGAGCTGCCTTGGCTGATCGAGCCTATCGATCTGGTGCCGGTGCGCTTTTTGCCCTGTGGCTGGCTCAACCCGCAAACCGTTGTCGTGGCCACTGAAGAGCCGGGCTACCCCGGCGTTTGGCAGGCTGTGAAACGCCTGTGCCCAGGAGTGGAAAAAATCTGGGAGATCCCGGCCACAGAAAAGCAGATCCTGACAGTTATCCTCGAACGCAAGCTTTCTGCCGAACTGCTGGGCAGTCGTCTCACTCTGGAGCAGTGGCAGCAGGCTTTGGACATCCGCCGCCGCACTGGATCCAACCTGGGGCAAGTGCTGACCCGTCTGAGCTATCTCTCGACTCCCGAGTATCTCAGCATCCTGGCCCATCTGCTGGGCTATCCTTCCGTCTCGGAGCTGATGGGGACAGGGCTGCTTTACCGCGACGAGAGCTTGAGCCGCCAGTTCGAGCCCGAGCTGATGATGCGCCACCTCTTCTACCCCTTGAACTGGACGGATGAGAACACCCTCACCGTGATGGTCAATGACCCCCTGGACTGGGCGGTGGATGAGCTGCTCTACAGTTGGCGGCCAGGGTTGCGAATTGAAAAGGTGCTGGGCAGCGAGCAGGATATCACGCAACTGCTCAGCCAAGACCAAGGATCCCGCTTTAGCCAAGAGGCAGTCTACAAGCTGCTGACCCGTCTGCCGGAGGAATCGGCCTCGCGGGTGTTTACCCCCTCCCAAATTGCGGTAGGCTACGGCCTGCTGGTGCTGCTGCTGTGGGGGTTGGCCAGTGCTCCTTGGACAACCCTGACGATTTTGGTGTTGTTGGTCAATCTCTTCTATGTAGCCTCGATCTTCTTTAAGTTCGTGCTCAGCCTGGTGGGATCCGCCGATCGCTTCCACCAGATTACCGATGAGGAAGTGGCTGCCCTCGATGACCACACCTTGCCCATCTACACCATCCTGGTGCCGGTTTACAAAGAGCCAGAAGTGATGCCAATTCTCATCAACTCCCTCTCCAAGCTGGACTACCCCCACGAGCGCTTGGATGTGATTATCTTACTGGAGGAAAACGACCAGGCCACCATCGAAGCCGCTCGGGCCGCCAAGCCTCCCCGCTACGTGCGCCTACTCATCGTGCCAGATAGCAAGCCCAAGACCAAGCCCAAAGCCTGCAACTACGGCCTGGCCTTTGCCCGCGGCGAATACCTCACCATCTACGACGCTGAGGATATCCCCGACCCCGACCAACTCAAAAAAGCAGTCATCGCCTTCAAAAAAGGGGATCCCAGCTTGGTCTGCGTCCAGGCGGCCCTCAACTATTTCAACCGCAACGAGAACTTCCTCACCCGCATGTTTACCCTGGAGTATTCCTATTGGTTTGATTACCTGCTGCCCGGCCTGGAAACCCTGAAAATGCCCATTCCTCTGGGGGGCACTAGCAACCACTTTCGCACCGACCGCTTGCGGGAATTGCAGGGATGGGATCCCTTTAACGTCACCGAAGATGCCGATCTAGGCATCCGCGCCAGCCAGCACGGCTACACAGTGGGGGTGATCAACTCCACCACCTACGAAGAGGCCAATTGCGCCCTCAAAAACTGGATCCGGCAGCGCTCTCGCTGGATTAAGGGCTACATGCAGACTTGGCTAGTCCACAACCGCCACCCCCTGCGCTCGTTGCGCAAACTGGGCCTCAAAAACTGGCTGGCCTACCAATTTTTCATCGGGGGCAGCTTCTTCACCTTCCTCACCAGCCCCATTATGTGGCTGCTCTTTTTCTACTGGCTGCTCACCCGTGCTCATTGGCTGCAAAACATTTTCCCGAGTTGGCTGGTTTATCTGGGCTTGTTTAACCTCCTGGTGGGCAATGCCATTGGGATTTACCTCAACTTGGTGGCTGTCTTCCGACGCGGCTACTACGATCTGGCCTTCTATGCCCTGCTCAACCCCATCTACTGGCAGCTCCACTCCATCGCAGCCTATATGGCCCTGTGGCAGCTTTTTACCAAGCCCTTCTACTGGGAAAAAACCATCCACGGCATAAGCAAGTTTACCCACGCCAAAGTCCAGGAAGCCACCCAAAAAGCAGGCTAGGCTGCTGACTTGGCTTTCCAAGCCGTGGGGGCGAAGTTAAGGACAGCCGGCGCCCCTTTAGAAGCTGTAGTCCGAATCTACAATCACAGCGCAACCACGCGGGTTGAGACAGCTAGCCATAATCACCTTGACGGAAAAGTTGCCCTCGTAGGGCGCCTGCACGATGGGGAAATCGTCCAAGAGTTCGTCTGCAGCCACCACCCGACCACTGGCATCGTAAAGCACCAGATCCACATCGAAGCAATCCCGATCGCACTGCGCCCAGATGTTTTCACCTTGGTAGAAGTAGCCTGTAACTACGGTCGATTGTCCATTAAGAAGCCATAAACTACGGCTCTGAGCCCAGGCGGCAGCACCCCCGACAACCGCGGCTGCCCCTATCAGGCTTGCCATCAACCAGCCCCGCACCGAAGCCATAGGAATGCCCTCCCTACTGAAGAACGGAGAAAGAATGGATTTGGCTACAGGGATCCACCTCAACACCCACACTCTAGCAGCCAACTCTGTTTCTTCCAAATGATCCAGATCACGTTAAGGATCCCATGTTGAAAATCGCAAAAAAGAGTTACAAAAAAGGGATCCCGACCAGAGCGGGGATCCCTTGATCAGAGTAGGGTGGATAAAATCTGCCTAAAGCCCTCTATTTTTCTAGGCCGGAGCTGTCTAGCTCCTCACTGGGGCAGAATCAGTTCTCCGCGGCGTCCCAGGGGATCGGTCAGAACACTGCCGGTGGGGCCTTTGATTTGAATGGTGCAGCGGCTGCCGGACACTTCGATGACGTTGTAGTTAGGCACTGCCAGCTCCAAGAAGCGCAGGTTGCCCGTTGTTACGCCAGGGATCCCGCTCACCTCTGGATTGGCAGGGTTCACAGGGGCCAGAAAGCCATTCACAATCCGGTAGTAGAGGCGGCTGGCGTTGGGGATCCCTAGGCGATTCCCTTCTTCATCGATGCTTAAAGCGGTAACACTCCGTCCCGTGGGGCCAGTCCATACTTCCCAAATGGGGTTGCTGCTGCCGGGGTTGACCTGGCCGATAAAGCCGGCGTGGTTGTTGCCCGTCAAGAACACCACGTTGCGGATGTTGTTGCTCTCGATAAAGTCAATGACTTCCTGCCGCTCCAGCCAGTAGCCTTCCCAAACATCGTTGGAGCGGAAATAGGTCACCGTGATGGGAAACTCGCTGACGATGAACTTGTAGGTGGCGGTGGAGTTGCGCAGGCCGTTGAACAGCCACTGCTTCTGCGGCTCTCCCAAGAGGGTGCGCGGCGTGCGGCGCAGCAGGTTAAACAGCGCCTGTTCGGATCCCGGCGGGCCGAAGAAAAGGGTCTCCTGCTCGGGCGTGAGGCGGATGCCGGCCAGCTCCAAAAAGCGCTGACGAGTCAGGCCGGGGGGCAAGATGGGCAGGATGGGGGTCACGGCAGCCAAGTCGCGGTACTGGCGCAGGTCGAGAATGAAGACTTCGGCATTGGCCCCGTAGCGGAAGCTGCGAAACAGCCGATCCCGGCTATCCACCCCCGGCACATCCGTCAAATTCGGGTTCATGGGGCTGTATTCAAAAAAGGCTTGGTAGCCTAACACTCGAAGATCTTCCACATCGCGGGTTTGCCCGGTGGTGTCGTTCAGCTGAGTGGCCCGGCCACCGCGGGCCTTCTGGCCACTGTAGTTGTCAATCACCTCGTGATCGTCCCAGTTGACAACAAAAGCAGTCCGGCCAAACAGTTGCACGAACTCTCGTCCGGCATAGTTGGGATCCCGCTGATCCCGATAGAGGCTGCGGTAAAACTCCAGGTTGCCGATGGGATCCAGCCCCAGCCAAAAGCGATCCGCGTAAACGGTGTCGCCGTTGAAGGAGATGAAATCGATATCGCCGCGGTTAACCTCGGCCAATAGGGCTGCCCCAATGGGAAAAGGAGGCTCATTGGCGCAGCTAATGTGCAAGAAGCGGATGGGCCGCCCATCGCCCGCAGCCGGCAGGGTGCGGAACTGGCCCACAGGGCTGGTAAGCCCCTCGCTGACAAAACGGTAGAAATAGCGCTGCGCCGGCCTCAGGCCGGTAACGACGGCCCGGGCAATGTAGTCGCCCGGCTCGGTGCGGTAGTTGCGACCGGCCACGCGGCAGGCAGTCAGCGAAACCTGCTGCAGAATGGGGCTGAACTCGGCATTTTCCGCCACCTGCAGCGTCACAGGCACCGTATCCACGCTGCTGGCCGGCACCACCCGCGTGGAAAGCACCGCCCCCTCAGCGGTGGGATCCCCGGCAAACACCCCTTGGGGAAATCCGGGCTCTCCCAGCGGCGGGATGGAAGAACTGGAGTTGCCCCCACAGGCGGCCAGGGCAGCTGCCCCACCGCCAAACATCAGCAACTGCAGGAAAAAGCGACGGGAACGCAGGGAACTCATACAGCTAACCTCGGCGACGCAGGCAAATGTAAAGGGATCCGCAACAACGGCCAACCGCCCTCAGTCAAGCATTTTTGCGCCCAAACTGAGGTTGTGGGCCGGTGAAAACTGGGTTAGCTTCTGTTTAAGAACGCCGACCTCCGTGCGCCGGCTTTTCACAACCCTTGCTGAGAAGGCTAAAATTCCATTAAGGTTTTTTGCTTTTTGGCTCTGTTTTCCGGTTTTGCGTTCTAGAACCTCTTGTTGACCCAAGGAGGGATCGTCGTGGCTACGGAGACTCTGGTTAAGCCTTCTGTAACCCCGAAGCACATGCCCATGTACCGGGTGTTGCTGCACAACGACGATGTCAACACCATGGAGTACGTGGTGCAGGTGCTGGTGAAGGTGATCCCATCGATGCTGCCGCCGCAAGCCACCGAAATCATGCTGGAAGCCCACAACAACGGCGTTGCTGTGGTCATCGTGGTGCCGCGGGAGCATGCGGAGTTTTACTGCGAGCAGTTGCGCCAGCACGGCCTCACCAGCTCGATCGAGCCGGAACGCTAACTAGGAGCGGGTTGGGTGGGCCTGCAGATTGCCAGACTAAAAGCTTTTCCATTTCCGCTGCGCCTGTTGCTGTTTTTGGGGATCCCCCTTTTGGCCTGGCTGCCGTGGGTCGGCCTAGGGGGGTTTTTCTTTGGGCGAGAGTACCTCTGGCTGCCGCTGTATGCCCTGCTGCTCCTTTGGCTGTGGCTGTGGGGATCCGGGTTTGCCGCCTATGGCTTAGACAAGAGTTGGGCCTGCCGGGCTGGGATCCTCTGGGGCCTGGGGATGGGTGTTGGCGGGCTTTTTCTGCTCTTTGGCCTAGAGGGTGCCCTGGGCTGGCTGAGCTGGCAGCCGGTGGCAGGGGGATCCCTGCTCGGCTATGGCTTGCTGGGGTTAGGGGTGGGCCTGGCGGTGGCGCTGGCGGAAGAGCTGTTGTTCCGCGGTTGGCTGCTGCAGGAGATGGCCTTGGACTACGGCTGGACAAGCGCTCTGTGGGGATCCAGCCTTCTCTTTGCTTTGGCCCATTTCTTAAAGCCGCTGGCGGAGATTCTCGCCACCTGGCCCCAGTTTCCGGGGCTATGGCTGATGGGCTTGCTGCTGGCCCAGGCCAAGGTGTGGAACCAAAACAAGCTAGGACTCAGCCTGGGGCTGCACGCCGGCTGGGTGTGGGGCATCACCTGGGTCAACAACTTGGCTTGGATCGAATACACCGGCAAAGCGCCAGAGTGGCTCACCGGCATCGGCGGCAACCCGCTGGCCGGCTTGATGGGCCTGTTCTTCCTAGTCGGCACCTTCCTTGTTCTCAAGAGGTTGGCTGCCGGCAGAAGCTGAGCAGCGCCGCAGCATCTCCCCTCTCCCTGAGGGAGAGGGGCTGGGGGTGAGGGCCGCCATCTAGGTCGAGACAACTGAAGATTCCGGGATCCCTTCCTCCGCCCAAGGGCCGTTCTCATAGTAGGCGGCCACCCTCTCCCGGTCGGGCTGGGTTAGCAGGCTGACCACCACCAGCACGGCTGTGCCGGCGACCACCGCCGGGATGACCGGCAGCCAGCCGCCCGTCCAGCCTTTGGGCAACAGGCCCGACAGCCAGCCCAAGGTGAGGCCGCTGGAGACCAAAGCTCCGGCCACGGCCCCGGCGCGAGTCGCCCGCTTCCAGTACAGGCCGGCGATCAAGACGGGAAAGAGCATGGCGTTGCCCTGGAAGCTCCAGGTGGCAATCTGGGCAATCAGCCCCGGCGGCCTGACGGCAATGGCAAAGGAGACCAGCCCAATCCCCAGCACCACCCAGCGGCCCAACAGCTCCTCCTGGTGCGGGGAAAGCGGGCGCTTGAGGAAGGTGACCACCAGATCCCGCGTCACTAGGGAGCTGGCCGTGAGCAGTTGCGAGTCCGCCGTGGACATCAAAGCCGCCAGCGCGGCTGTAATCACCACTGCCGCCACGCCGCTGGGCAAGCTCTGCAACATCAGCGGCATGATCTGGTCCGGCTGCTGCAGGTTAGGAAAAGCCAACCGGCCCCAGACGCCAATGAGGGCTGCCGGGAAAAACACCAGCAGAATGAGCAGCGGCCAGACCACCATCAGAGTCTGGAAGGGACGGGCACTTTTGGCCATGTAGAAGCGCTGGAAAAATTGGGGAAAAAGGGGCGTGGCCATGAAAAACAGCAGTTGGTTGCCCAGCAGGGTCTGCCAGCTCCAGCGCCCCTGCGGGCCGGGCAAGCTCAGCCAGGGATCCAGTTCGCTACCCGCTTCTCTCCCTAGGGAGAAAGCCACTGCAACAAAGGCCACCCCCATCCCCAAAATCAAGATGATCCCCTGCACCACGTCCGTCCAGACCACCGCCTGGGATCCGCCAAAGAGCACATACCCCAAGATCACCAGCGCCACCACCACCGCCAGGGGCCAATAGGGGATCCCCTCCCCCCACACCGCCGCCAGGGTGCGGGCTCCGCCAATGATCTGAATGCTGATGTAGGGGGCGGTAAACATCAGGGCGCTAAGGCAGTAGAGTAGAGCCAAAAGAGGGCTGTTGAAGCGGTGGCCGAAAAACTCGGAAGGGGTGATGAAGCCAAAGTGTTGGGCTGCTAGCCATACCCGGTAGCCCACCCACAAAAACAGCCCCGAAATGAAGGCGGTGGTCACTCCCACCCCCAGGAAGATCCCTAGGCCGTGGGTATAGGCATCCGCTGGCACCCCAATGAAGGTAAAGGCACTGAGCAGCGTCGCCAGCGTCGTCAAGGTTAGAGCCAGGGATCCCAGACCCCGCCCCGCCAAAAAGTAGCTCACCGGATCCCGACCGCTGTGGCGGTAGCTCCACCAGCCAATGGCCGCCAACAGCAGCAGGTACACCCCAACCACACCCAAACTCAAAACCGTGTCACCCATCTCTAGGCCAGCAAACGCGCACAATGTAGAGGTTCAAGGGCACCAGCAGCAACATGGCCAACCCCGCCCCCCAGTACCAAGCCGGGATCCCCAATAGCTGCGGCTGGGCGGAGCGCACGCCCACCCAGGTCAATAGCCACAGCAGGGGATAGATCCCCCACACCCAAGCTTGCCGCAGCCGCCCAAAGCGCAAAAGGCCAGCGGCGGGATCCTGTTCGAGCATCCTCCGACCTCCTGCTGTGCAGGTGCATCTTCAGCGGGACTTCATTTTAAAGCAGGATGGCTCGATTAACCTGGTATTAGCCCCGCGGCAGGGTCGAGGCAGCCAGCCGCCGAGATTCCCCTTTTCGATGATCCAGAGACTTGAGATTGCTTTTTCCTTCCTCCCCCGCTGACAACGCCGGCAGGCCGGGATCCTGCCGCGGCGAACAAGAGCGGCCCTACTGGCTGGCTTGGGCGCAGATTAAGGGCATCGGCCCGCACCGGCTCAAACGGCTGGCGGAGTTTTTTGGATCCCTGAAGCAGGCCTGGCAGGCGGACGCCCTGGACCTGCAGCAGGTAGAAGGCATCGGCCCTACCTTGGCCCAGGCAATTGTCTCTGCCCGGCCTGGCCTCGATCCTGAGGAGATCCTGGAGCAGACCCAAAAGCCTGGGATCCCTTTCCTAACCCCGGCGGATCCCGGCTATCCGCCGCTGCTGTGGGAGCTGCCGGATCCGCCGCCCCTTCTCTATGTCTTAGGGGAATGCCCCGATTGGCAGCAGCCGGCCATTGCTGTTGTCGGCACCCGCGCCCCCACCTCCTACGGTCGGCTCTGGACTCAGAAAGTTAGTGCCGCCCTGGCAGAAGCCGGCTGTGTGGTGGTCTCGGGGCTGGCCACCGGGATCGACGGCATTGCCCACCAGGCCTGCCTAGAGGCAGGCGGCAAGACAGTGGCCGTGGTGGGAACGGGGGTGGATCAGGTTTACCCCGCCCACCATCGCTCCCTCTACCGGCGCATCTTGGAGCAAGGAGCCGTCCTCAGCGAATATCCTCCCGGCACGCCGCCGGCCAAGGAGCACTTTCCCCAGCGCAACCGCATCATCGCCGGCCTCTGCCGCGCCACCTTGGTGATGGAGGCCCCAGAGCGCTCGGGGGCGCTGATTACCGCCCACCTGGCCAACCACTACGGTCGGGAAGTGTACGCCCTACCGGGGAATATCGACACAGCGGCGGCCCGCGGCTGTCTGCAGCTCATCCGCAACGGCGCCGGCATGATCCTGGGGATTGAGGAGCTGCTCCAAGAGCTGGATTTGGTTCAGGGATCCCCTCCCCCAGAACAGCCCCCCTCCTTCGGCCCCAGCGATCCCCAGCAGCAGCTTCTCTGGCAGCTCCTGGGCAACGAAATCCTCAGCCTCGACGCCCTGGTCCAGGCCACCCAGATGGACATTGCCACCCTCTCCAGCACCCTGCTGCTTATGGAACTGGAAGGCTGGCTGGTGCAACTGCCGGGGATGCGCTACCAGCGGGCTCGCTGAGGTTGGATCCCTGCCCAGCTTCTCCGATGGGAGCACGACACGTGGGATCCTCGTGGCGCGGGTTGTTCACATGGGTGCTGACGGGGTAGGCGGCCATGGCCTCTGCCGGGTAGGGGCGGAGCAGGGGCAACAGCAGCTTGGGATCCCGCACCTGTGGATCCAGCCAGAGGTCGTAGTCGTTTTCCGTCAAAATGGCCGGCATCCGCTCGTGGAAAGGCTCCATCATGGCCGGCGTGTTGAGGATGGCGCAAGTTTCTATCTCCACCCCTTGTGGGCTGCGCCAGCGCTCCCAAATACCGGCAAAGGCAAACACAAGAGGATAGCTTGCTAGCCCCGCACTTGAGTGCGCGCCGGAAAAGCGCGCTAGCCACTTTAGTCGCTTACCCATGATGGGGGTCGTTGATATAGTTTCATAGCTCAAACAACCTCTTCCTGACTTCTCCTACCAACACCTTTTTCCTTCTCTTTGGCCAAAAAATAAGATAAACAACCGCTAGCCCCACACCATGGTTGTAGTGATTGTACCGTTGACTTCCCTCTCGCGCTATCGCTTACTTAGGTTGGAACAAAGAACAAAAACAAGAATGCGGTTTTAACCAAAACTTTGTTTTCATTCCAACAGGTCGGTTCAAGGAGCGTATTGCGCAATTATGTCGGCATTATGGCATGGAGTTTATTGAGGTAGAGGAGGCGTACAGCTCGCAGGCAAGCTTCCTAGATGGGGATGAGCTACCTAATTATGGTGAAAAACCCGACGGGTGGAGACCCGCTGGAAAGCGTGTCAAGCGGGGCCTGTACCAAACGGCAAAGGGGTGGTTGGTCAACGCTGAGGCAAATGCTGCCGCCAACCTGCTTAAGAAAGTCAGCAGAACCTTGGGGCTTTGCCTTCAGGAACTGTCTAGAGGCGCTTTGACAACGCCGTTGCGGGTTCTTTTGTGGACTGCGTAAGCATCCCCCGCCTTTAGGCGGTGGGAGTGTCAATACTCAGGCGATACTGGAAAAGCTCTTCTCCAGGGATCCCATCATGCCTCACGCCAGTGCCTTTCTCGAGGTGATCCCCGCCATCGACCTTTTACAAGGCCGCGCCGTGCGTCTTTACCAAGGCGATTACGCCCAAGCCGAGCAGGTGGCCGCCGACCCCGTCCAGCAGGCAGAAATCTGGGCCACCCAAGGGGCGCCTCGCCTGCATGTGGTGGATCTGGACGGGGCCAAAAGCGGGGATCCGGTTAACCTGCCCATCATTGCAGACATTGTCCGCAAACTGGCCATCCCGGTACAGGTGGGGGGTGGGATCCGATCCCTGGAGCGGGCGCGGCAGTTGCTGGACTTGGGGGTGGAGCGGGTGATCGTCGGCACGGTGGCTGTAGAGGATCCCGCCCTGCTGGAGGCCATGACCCAGGCTTTGCCGGGACGCATCTGGGTGGGGATCGACGCCCGCCAAGGTCAGGTAGCCACCCGCGGCTGGCTGAGCACCACTCCCCTAGCCGCCACCGAGCTGGTGCAACGGGTCCAAGCCCAAGGGGCTGCCGGGATCATCTACACCGACATTGGCCGGGACGGCACCCTGGCCGGCCCCAACCTAGAGCAGTTGCGCCAGATCCTGGCTGTCTCCCGCCTGCCGGTTATCGCTTCCGGGGGGATTGGCTCGCTCACCGATTTGCTTGCCCTGCTGAGCTTGCCGGGTTTGGCCGGAGCCATTCTGGGCAAGGCCCTCTACTCAGGAGCTATCTCCCTGCCAGAGGCGTTGCGCGCCGTGGGGCCGGGCCGCTGGCAAGATCTGCCGCCAGAAACTGGATCCCGGTGGGCCTAGGGAGAAACAGCCCTGGCAAAACTTTTGCCATACTGGACGGAATCGACATGTAACTGATACATTTACGCTGAACACTGCTGAACATCACTGTTCAACTATGCAGCGATAGCATTCTGTTTGTTTCCAAACAGAATGGCGGTATCCCGCAAAGCTTTGAGTAGAATACCCAAAGCGCAGTTTCCGTGTCGTCTTACTACCAATTTTCTGCTTTGCTTTGGCTACCATGTTGGCAGACTCGAAAGTAAACAGAAAGATCAACTGGTAGTAATCCGTACTGAACATATTATACATTATTTTCAGTATAGTTGAGCTTATTATTGACTAGAGTCATGCTCTAAACAGCTTCTAGGAAACCAACCGGGAAGGAAGATCTTCCCCAGGCTGACTCTTGTCTAAGCGTTTTTTAGGATAGCCATGGAAGTTCCCGCCCTTCGCCCTGCCGTTCAAGCCTTACAGCCGGAGTTGGTGACCTGGCGCCGCCACCTGCACAAGTATCCAGAGCTGGGTTTCCAGGAGAAGCAAACCGCCGCCTACATCAGCCACCGCCTGAGAAGTTGGGGGATCCCGCACCAGACCGGCATCGCCCACACCGGCATTGTGGCCACCATCGCGGGAGAAGAGCCAGGGCCGGTTTTGGCGCTGCGGGCCGACATGGATGCCCTACCCATTCACGAGGCCAACGAGGTCGAATACCGTTCCGCCATCCCCAACGTTATGCACGCCTGCGGCCATGATGGCCACACGGCCATTGCCCTGGGCACCGCCAAGCTGCTGCAGCAGCACCGCCAAAGCCTCAGAGGCACCGTCAAAGTTATTTTCCAGCCTGCTGAAGAAGGCCCCGGCGGAGCCAAGCCAATGGTGGAAGCGGGGGTGCTGAAGAACCCAGATGTAGAAGCCATCCTCGGCTTACACCTGTGGAACAACCGACCTCTGGGCACCATTGGCGTCAAAAGCGGCCCCTCGATGGCCTTTGCCGATCGCTTTCAAATCGAGGTCATTGGGCGCGGTGGCCATGCCGCTCTTCCTCAGCAGACGGTGGACGCCATTGTGGTGGGATCCCACATTGTGAGCGCTTTGCAGACCATCGTCTCCCGCAACGTGGATCCGCTGCAGCCGGCGGTGGTGACGGTGGGCCGCTTCCGGGCCGGCGACACCTTCAATGTCATTGCTCCCCGGGCAGAAATTTGGGGCACCGTGCGCAGCTTTCAGCCGGAAGTGCGGGATTTGCTTGCAAGACGTATAGAAGAAATCGTGGCCGGCATTTGCCAAGCCTATGGGGCCACCTACGAGTTCCAGTACGAGCGGGGCTATCCGGCGGTTCACAATGACCCGGCCATGGCAGCCCTGGTAGAACAAGCCGCCCGCCAGCTGTTCGGTTCAGAAGCGGCGATTATTCCAGAGATGACCATGGGCGGCGAGGACGTCTCGTTTTTCCTCAACGAGGTGCCCGGCTGCTACTTTTTCCTGGGATCCGCCAACCCTGCCAAAGGGCTAGATTATCCCCATCACCATCCCCGCTTTGACTTTGACGAAGCTGCCCTCGGCATTGGGGTAGAGCTGTTCTTGCGCTGCATTGAAAACTACACTGGAAAGACTTTGGATTAAAGGGGGCACTTCCCAAAAAAGCTGTGACCATTTGAATAAGCCGTTCGCTACGTCAAATCCTAGCTCCCCTCTCCCTCAGGGAGAGGGGCTGGGGGTGAGGGATACCCTCTGGGAGAGGGGCCGGGGGTGAGGGGAGACTCCCTCTAGGGCCGAAGTAGGTCGGCGGATCCAGCGCCGGGAATCGGCAAGCGTTCCAGCGGTTTTGGGGTGGCAGGAGCGGGGACAGGATTCAAGTCGGCGGGAATGTACAGGGGCTTGGGATCGGGATCCCCGCCGAAGGCGAGCACAAGCTCCCGCAGCAGGGCCTGTCGCTGTTGCCGGCTCAGGGCTTGCACGGCTGCCTTGTCTTGGGCATAGGGGTTGACCGTCAGCCGCTCGGCACCGGGGTAGCGCTGGGCAACTATCGGCTCGTTGGCGTCCAGATAGTCTGCTAGCGTCAGTTGCCAGTCAAAGCGGTCGGTAGGAGAGCGACCGACCACCTGCAAGTGATAGACCATCATCCGCCGCACCAAGGTATCTTCCTCAGGCGCGGGGCCGCCGTCATTGGGGTTCACGGGGGTATAGGTGTTTTCCAGAGGCAGATCTGGCAAGGCCTCGTAGACCTGCCGCGCCGCCTCAGGGATCAGCCGCAACTGGGCATAGGCAGGGCCGGATCCCAGCAGGGCCACAGCGGCAATGCCCACCCAGCCTCGCCAAAGAGCTTGCTTTTTCACCACGACTTTCTTCTCCACCGGTAGCAAACCATCGCTCAAATTTTTGAGCGGCAACTCTTATCTCTCCTGATTGGAAAGAGCTTGGGATCCCAGAGCAGTTGGGAAGCGTTGCAATCTAGACATGGACATGAACCATTCTAAGCTGCATAGATTTTTTTGGCTCAGCGTTTATAGACAGGATAGCCGGCTGCCAATTGACCCCAGCTTTTAACGATCTCTAGTCAATGCTCAATCCCTCGACCACCTGAGGCTGAGAACGTGGCCTGAGAGGGGCAGATTGGGCTACGCGATCCTGTCGTCGGTGGGGCTGAAAGTGATTTTGCCACAAGCCGAGGATATCAAGTGTTTCGCCACCATGCTGGGTGTAGCGCTGCCGTACTTTACACAGAACAGGGGTATTGACACACACGCCGGAGACAATCACCTGACCCTTGCTCAAAGCCGGCAATTCCTGTAACAAATCCCGTCCGGCAGCCTCAACACTGTGGCGCAGATTTTCTTGATCGGAAGGGTTGACAATTCGCATCAAAAATTGGCTCATGCATTGCGATAGAATGTCCGAGTCCAGCTTGCCGGGGCGTTGCGTGATTAGACCTACTCCTAAGCCAAACTTCCGCCCTTCGCTGAGAATGGTGCGCAACACCTGCTTGCAGCGGGAGGGCTCGTGGGCAGGGGCAAAGCGATGGGCCTCTTCCAACAAGATAAAAACAGGATAGGGCAGGTAATTTTCATCCCCCGGTTGGATCTTGCCTTTATGGGTGTTAATGCGGGCGTAATTGGCCTGGCGCAGGATGGCGGCGGCAATGACTTGCTGCTCTTCCTGGCTAATCTCGTGCATCTGCAAAATGGTTACCTGCCCTGGCTCAAACAAATCCTTGGGGGCCAGGTGTTCCACATTGCTAAAGTAGGGAGAGCGATCGATCTGCTCTAGCTTCCACTCCAAAGCAGCGGCTGAGGATCCCCGGGATCCGTCCTCTGCCGAATCTTCTTCGTTGACGGTGTCGATCAGATCCCGAATTGTCCAACGTAGTGGATTGAACTGGGTAACCTTGCGGAAAGCTTTCTCTAGGAAAGATTTCTGCCGGTCGGTGGTCTCTGGCAAGAGGGTAAGGATATCGAAAAAGTTGAGAGAAGACACGCGGATCTTGATTTCCTGTGGGGAGAGAACCTTAACCTTAGGGCGGTAGCCGTCTTCGCCCAAAAACTTGGGGTGGGACTGCATCTCTGCCAGTGTATGGTATTCCCCATGGGGATCAAAAATGAGAACAGCAGCCCGGTTTTTGGGCAACATCAGCTCTTCAATCAAGACCCCCGCCGTGTAGGATTTTCCGGATCCCGTCCCCGCCAAAATAGCCAGATGGGTGCTAACCATTTCCTTGACATCCAGCACCACGGGCACCGCTCCCTCGTCGCGCAACAACAGGCTGCCCAAGTGAGCGCCCCCAACGGCTGTTTCATCTCGTTTGTTCAAAATCGATTTCAGCAGACGATTGGAGGCCAAAAAGACTTTGGCACCGGGATCCGGAGGGCGACGGGGGTTAATAAAGCCCATGGCGCGGTGAAAATAGCCGATGACCTCGACGGTAACTGCGTAGATTTCCGGGTTGGGGTGGGTAAAGCCCACCAAAGCCACAATGGTGCTGGGATCGATCTCGGTGTCGGCAAAGATGCGATCGGGAATGTGATCCAAGAGCTGGACTTGCCTGATCTTGCCGAGAATTTTCAGGGTTTGGGACTGGGTATCCTGAACCTCATAGTAGACAAAATCGCCTACTCTTACAGCTTGGGTATTGGAGGTGATAAAAACATACTGGTTGGAGGTTTCACCGGGGCCCTTGACAGTGCCGATTACTTCTGGGGCCTCTTCATCGGAGGAGAAGACAGCTTTTGGATAGTGTCCATTGTCAAGAGACTGGGCGATCCCTACAGTTTTTTTGGTCATCAGCGCATCGCTCCTACGGTCATTTTCCAGGCCAGTTCTTTGCTTAGAATTTGCAGGGCCCGCCGTTGAGCCGGATCGGAAAACATGGGTATGATATCATTCAAGACTTGATAAACAAGGTGGTCGGCAAAGTTGCCGCCGCTGCTCAAGAGCAATCCATAATACGAAAATTGGGTTTGACCTTGGGGATCTTGGTGAAAACGTAGGATTTCTTCTTGGCTCATGCGAAAAACGGGCGTGTTCACAGGCACCACCACGCGCGGGATCCCTTGCCGGCCACAGCCCCGCTCTTCGTCCAAAGCTCCGATGAGAACCACCGAAAGCAGCGTGCGCACCTCGTTTTGTAAATCGGGGGAAAAATAGGGATCCGGCTGGCTGGAGAGGCGCGGGCCGGAGTTGAGAAAGAGCGGGTTTACAATTTGGGTGTTATAGACCAGACCTACAGCCCAGTGCCGTTGATCATTCTCCAGCTTAACAAAGCTGCCAAAGCCATAGTCATCAGGAGAGGGAGGATTTTTGACTTCTAGGGCGTCATCCACCTGCACTACGTAGTCGCAGTGATTGTTGGAGCGAACCACCTTGCCCAATCTCATCGGACTCGCCTCCGCTGCAGTTTACTCACCGTTTTCCGAGATAACCTGAGGTTGAGCTTCTCGCGGCTTGCCCAATCTTGCATCAGGCGCAGGAAAAGGTTGCGATCCTCATTGCGAATAACGGCTATTTGATCGGCTGTCTCTAACACATAGGGATAGCCTCTACCAATGATGACCTCGCAGCGCACCAGATCCACGACCCAGTCCAAAAGTCCTGCCTCGTAAACCCAAACCGGTATCTCCAGCCGGGCCGGAAAGTTGTCGTTGGTGCGCAAATAAACAAATCCCACTCGCTCTCGCATTTCTTGGTAAGAGTTGAGGATCCCATCTTGAGGGTTAAGGCTGCCGCCGCGAGCACAGATAAAAAAAGGGGTGCGCTCCCCCCACTCCAGCCACGGGCTGAGGAGTTGGGCATCGTGAAGCTGAGGAGCTTCAGGAAGATCGAAGCAATGCCGCAGCAATGTCACCAGATCTGAGGTATAGGTAGTGTCGATGTAGGCCACAACAGGGATCTGGTTTTGCTCGCTGGCCCGCAGCACCTGGAGTAAACATTGTACGTAGAAATCTCGGCTTTCTGGCTCAAGGGCTTCCGCAAAGGTAGCCACCAGAGCCCCATCTAAAAAGGCCAACTTTCGGGATCCAGGCTGAGCTCCCCGGATATATTCCACCAGCTTTTCTGTTTCCATTTGGAAGCGACGCATGTTGACGACGCGCTCTTTGGGCTCGCCGCTGCTATCGGATCCCAAATCCTTTGGAGTCAGTACATCGACTTGAATATCTTTTTCGTACAGGCCTTGGGCACAGTGATGATTCTCATACCAGCCGATCTGCACCAAGGCCACCGGAATTGACAGATCCTTGCTGGGATAGATTTGGGATCCATCTACTGCAAAGGTGGAAATATTTTTAATAATCGACCTTGCCCATTCATCGCTTTCCTCATGGCTAGTCCATGCCTGTTCAAAAGGAACTGACCAACTGGAGTAAAGATCCCACTCTTGAGTAGGTAGAGCACCCGGAAAGTCCAAGGGCGCTATTTTTTCGGCAATCTCTGCGCTCGACCACTGGCACAATCTTTCCATGGCCTGCCGATATCCCTCTCTGCGCTCCGATAGCCCTTGATCAAAAGTGACGAAAGCCTCCCGCTTTTGCTGCAATACTGCCAGAACCCGGTCAGCTCTAAATACCATAGGTGGGATCCCTCCTCATCTGGCCAGAGCCAGCGTGCCTCTCCACCCGAATGATGTTCTCCGTTACTTGCTCAAAGGTATCGTCGTGGCTGATCACAAATAGCTGCTCAAAAGAGCGCAAATTGGTAATGGACTCGGCCAATCGCTGTCGGCGCTGGGCGTCCATGTTGGTGGTGGGCTCGTCGAAGAAGGCAATATCCAACTGTCCTAACACCTTGAGCAAGGCTAGGCGAACTGCCAGAGCTGCCGACATCTGCTCTCCTCCAGAAAGGCTGGCAAAACGTCGTTTGGGGCCGCCTCCCTCTTGAACGCGGATCTCGTAGTCGGCCTCCCAGGTGAGGGCAACATTGGGGCGGTTGAGGATTTCCCGGAAGAGGTGATCGGCAATGTTGTTGATCTGCTGTAGATAGTATTGGGTAATTTGAGGGCCAGCCTTTTTGTAGGTATCTCGGCTAAACTTAATGAAGCGATGCAGACGCTCTTTCTCGATTCGTTGCGTCTCGACTTGTTTTAAGGTTTCTCTCACCCGCTCCAGTTGCTGTAACCTTTCCTGGATTTTCTGTAGTTGAGGGGCAAGGCTTTCCAGGCGAGCTTGAGCCTCGGCCTTTTGAATTTCGGTGGCCTGCAAAAGGGAGCGCAGACGTTGGTGCTCCTGAGGCTGATAGAGGGAAGCCAAAGGATCCCGCTGTGCCCGCAATTGGGACAGTTGGGTTTGCAATGCTTGCTGTTGCGCCTTCAGTTCACTGAGCTTCCGTTCTCGTTGGGGGAGCAGTTTGGCAATAGGCTCCAGACCTAGATATTGCTCGTGATCCGCTCGGTAGTGTTCGCGCTGTTCTTGCAGGGATCCCAGCTCTCGATCCAGGTGTTCGGTTTGCAGCAGCGCTTCCTCGAGGGGGCGGAGTGCTGCCTCCAAATCCTGGATTTGCTGTAGGCAACCTGCCTGCGTTTGCAGGTACTGTCTTTCCAGCTTGAGCTCCGCTTTCAGCCACTCAGCCCGGCTTCTCGGATCCCCCAGGGACTTCAAGGTTTCGGCGGCTTTTACAATTTGGGCTTGCAGGTAATCTTTGGATCCCTCTATTTTCTCCCAGCGATCAATTTGGGCTTGTTTTTCCTGCTTAGCTTGCTGGATCTGTTCTAGAGCCAACTGAGCTGTTTGCAGTTCATCTTTTCGTTGTGGCAAACTTTGGACAAGTGGTTGCATACGGATAACGGTTTCATAGCTGTTGCGATGGCAACTCTGCTCCTCCCGTAAAGCGGCAATTCTCTCGTCTAGATCGGCAAGGGGCTGAAGCTGCTGCTCTAGGGCTTGTATCTGTTGTTGAAGTTGCTGGATGCTGGCTACAACTTGCTGGTACTCTTGCTCAACTCTCGGCTTATTGTTGAGCTCCTTTTCCAGGCGCTGGATTTGCCCCCTGGGATCCCCCAGTGCCTGCAGCGCTTGGCCAATTTCCTGTTGTTGCCGAAGAAAGTCTGGCTCTGCCTCGAGGCTCCACTGAAGATCCTCAATTTTGCTCTGGCGTTCGTTTTGCCATTGCAGCAACTGTTGAATTTGAGCTTCTAACTCGGGAATCTGCGCCGTTAAGCCCAGCAGGGGCTGCAAAGTCTTGAGTTGCTCCTGGATATCAGCCAGTTGCTGGCGTAGCTGAGGCTCGCAAGTTTGGGGGGAAAGATCCTGTAGGATTTGTTGGATGGATTGCAGTAACTGTTGGCTGAGGGCTGAAGACTGGGCCAGAACTTGCGGGATCCGCTGCCATAGAGGTTGGAGTTGCGGATAACTCTGTTGGCAAGCGGCCAGCTCCTCCACAAGAGTTTGAATGCTGCGGTTGTGCTGGGCCAGTTGGTGAGAGCCCTGCTCGAAAAGGGCTTGGAGTTCCCGCTGAAATTGCCGCGCCGCGGCTAGGCGGCTGAGCTGAGTTTGCAGTCGCTCTTGTTGAGCCTCCAGGAGGGGAATCTTGGCTACGTGCTCTCGATCGGCCTGTCGCTGTCGAAGCTGCAGCCGCAACTGTTCCAACTGGGCCCGGCCCTGTTCCTGTTCTGTTTCTCTCTGTCTTAGCTCTAGGCGCAGGGCCTGAAAAGAGGCCAACTTCTGGCCAATTTGAGAGTACCGTTGTTCCAGGACGGTTTGCTTTTCGCAGAGCGTTTGCAGGTGTAGCTTTTCCTCCTCGATTTTCTGGAAGAGTTGGAGCTGCTGTCGATACTCAGATTCTCGCAGTTGGAGTTGGTGGAGCTGCTGCCGTAAAGTTTCCCGCTGAGCTGTCAAGGTCTGCCGTGTTCGTCGCAACGCCTCTTGCTCTGCCACCCAAGCCTCCAACTCCAGATAACGCCTGTAGGCCGATTCGTGCTGTTGACAGATGGCCTGCGCCTGTTCAGCCTCTTGGACGCGGCTTTGCAGCAGTTGACAGCGCCCGGCGTGGGCTGACCATTCTCCCTGAAGCTGCTCCCATTCGCGGTGCAGTTGGAGCAAGGTGTCGAGCTGCTGAGCCCAATGGCTTTGCCGGCGCTCTAGCTCCTCTTGGGCTTGAATTTGGGGAGCCAGCTCCTCTAGCTCCTGCTTGCAGCGCTGTTGTTGGCTGAGTTTTTCCTGCAGCCTCGCCAGTTGGTTTTCGAGGTTCTGCTTTTGCGAGAGCAGGGCCTCCCGCCGCTTCAGCCACTCCAGGCGCTGCTGCCGTTGCTTTTCCAGCTCCCGCAACCGATCTTCTATGGCCAAAAAGCGCTGAGATCCCTCTTGGTGGTGCTGTTGTTGTGCCTGCGCTCGCTGGGCCTCTGCCCACAGCTTTTCGGCTTGCTCAAGGGCTACTGCCAGCAGGGATCCCTCTTGCTCCAGTTGAGCAATTTGCCGGTCGAGCGTTTGGATTTGCTCAAGCAGCTTCTCCAGCCGCTCCAGCTCCAGCTTCACCTCGGCCAAGGTATGGGTATGGTGGCTTAAGCGCTCCTGCCAGTGGCTCAGTTCTTGCTCGATTCTCTGCTGCTCTACTTGCAGCGGATCCCAGTCTTGCATCTGTTGATGGAGCAGCTCAATTTGATGCTTGACGGCCAGAACTTGCGCCTCGCTGTATTTTTCAACTGCCAGCAGATCCTTTGCAACTTGCTGGTACTCTTCTACCTTCAAGATGCGGTCGAAAACTTCTTTCCGCTCCCGACTGGTTTTGAGAAAATCTGCTGTGAAAGTGCCCTGGGGCACCCCAATCGTTGTAGCAAAGAGCCGCGCCAAATCAGTACCGGCGGGCACACCCAAATGTTGCCTCAGCCACGCTAGCACATCTGCCTTGCGCTCGTAATCTAGGCGCTGCTTCAATTGCGGATCGAAGAGGCGATATCCCTGCCTGACACTGCGGCGAACGTCGTAGGTGCGCTGATCCCACTGGGAGATAAACTGGACAGTAGCCACCGCATCGCTGGCCCCTGTGCGGATGAGTTCTTCTTGGTTGTAGGGGCAGTAGTCAAACAAAACCCAGGCGATGGCCTCTAGAATGCTGGTTTTGCCTGCTCCATTTTCTCCACAAATGGCGTTGATACCGGGCTCAAACTCGAAGAAGGCGTCCTCATGAGACTTGAAGTTCTGCAGAGCCAAAGAGAGGATCCGCATGGTCAGTCTTCTTCCCCCAGAAAGGCGCCGCTCAGGTGAGCGTACACTTCCGCTTCGCCTTGCTCATCTAAGATTTTCTCTTTGAGATCTAAGAGTAACCGTGCCAGCTCTTCGCTGCGCTTGCGGTAGTGGGCATGGCTGCTCAGCAGATCCCTGTAGATTTTCTCTTCAATTTGCAGCCTGCGCCCTTCTTCTTCGAGGGAAAGAGCAGCCGACCCGATCTCCAAAGTAGTGGCTTCGAAGCGGAAGAGAACCAGCAGGGCACCGGTAAGCTGCTGAATCTGCTGCTGCAGGGCGCGGCTATCCAACTCGTGCTTGGCAAAGCCCACCTGCCCCGCCAGCCGAAACTCCACCATTGGCGCTGGCCCACCTTCGGGAAGGTCGGATCCCTTGGCCAAGGCAATTGCGGCTGCAGCAATCTCTTCGGGCGTTTCCCGGCCCTTGGCCTCAAGAGAGATCCGTCGGTGAGGCCGCCGGTAGTAGTCCTGCACCAGCTCAGCCTGAGGCGGGCCCTCTCCCCAGCGGACGCGGTAGGCTCCCCGCGGAAAGTCCCACTCGGCAGTACTGTTAGCCTCCAGGGATCCCGGATTGAAGATCCAGCCTTCTTCTGTATAGCTTTTGTGGATATGTCCCAAGGCTAAATAGCCCACCCCTGCCTCCCGCAAAGGCAGCAGATCCCGGTAGCGCAAGGCGCCCTGGTAGCGAGCAATTTGGCCTTCCAGGCCGTGGTGGAACATGAGCACCACCCGCTCAGGGCCAGGGGGCAACCGGCGAATGGCCGCCGCCAACTGCTCAATCGACTTGGGGGCCGCCGACCCATACCACTGGGATCCGATCACCCGCACCCCACAGGGCAGATCCAGATAGCCCCCCCGCCCACCTGACCAGGGGCGCAGCTCTAAACCCTCCTCGCCTGCTTCCGGCTCCAGCAGGATCAGGTCGCCGTGATCGGCCAGGTAGCGCAGCCAACTGGTCTTGACACCGTAGGGGCGGCTGTCGTGGTTGCCCTCAATGGCCAAGACGGGGATCCCGGCCTGCTTCAGCTCCCGCAAGACAATCTGGGCTTGGTTGAGGACACCGGGCTGAATTTGCCGGTGCTCAAACAGATCCCCGGCAATGAGGACAAAATCCACCGGGTTCTGGATGGCATGGCGGCGCACCACATCCCGAAAGGCCAAAAAGAAATCTTTGCTCCGCTCCGGGCTGTTGTAGCGGTCGTAGCCCAGATGCACATCGGCCAGGTGCAAAAAGGTGCAGGTGGAAGTGGCCATCGCCCGAACCTGCCAGCAAATTGCCCACAGTTTAGCAGACAAACCTCAGTGCTCAACTAGATATAGGGATCCCTTCCCGGCCATTTGCGGCTTTGCTCGGGTTGCCACCCCTAGAGCTAGGCGCCGCCCCGCCGCGCTGCCTGTTGCCCAGTTCCAACCTTTCATGGGCACAGCTTGGGTTGGTGAAAGTTCGTTACATATATTTACATCTTTATTGGAGAAACGATTGCCAAGCAACCCTAACTCCGATAGGGCAAGGGATCCCTGGTTTAATTATTGTGAAGCGACGGGGGGGTTACAAAGGCTGACCTATAATGCCAGGTAAATCCCGCCTTGGGAGAGATCCCCGAGCTTCACGGCTGCAGACAGGCGGGAGCGCTTCGTTCCTTGTCGCAAGAGAGGAGTTCTTGATGACAACTACGCCAAAGGAGCGAGAGCCAAAGGTCAAGGTTTCGGTGGATATCGATCCGGTCCCCACCTCATTTGAGAAGTGGGCCAAGCCGGGGCACTTCGATCGCAGCCTGGCGCGTGGGCCCAAGACCACGACCTGGATCTGGAACCTCCATGCTCTTGCTCATGACTTCGACAGTCACACCAGCGACTTAGAAGACGTCTCTCGGAAGATCTTCTCCGCTCACTTCGGCCACCTGGCGGTGGTCTTTGTCTGGCTGAGCGGCATGTACTACCACGGAGCTCAGTTCTCCAACTATTCTGCTTGGCTGGCGGATCCGATTAACATCAAGCCCAGCGCCCAAGTGGTCTGGCCCATCTTCGGCCAGGAGATCCTCAACGGCGATGTGGGCGGCGGCTTTGAAGGGATCCGCATCACGTCGGGTCTATTCCACCTCTGGCGAGCTGCCGGCATCACCAATGAGTTTCAACTCCTCTGCACCGCTATCGGCGGTCTGGTGATGGCTGGCCTCTGCCTGTTCGCCGGCTGGTTCCACTACCACAAGCGGGCTCCCAAGCTGGAGTGGTTCCAAAACGTGGAGTCGATGCTCAACCACCACCTGGCGGGCCTGCTGGGGCTGGGCTCGCTGGCCTGGGCCGGTCACCAAATCCACGTGGCCATCCCCATCAACAAGATGTTGGATGCGGGCGTGCCGGCGGCTCAGATCCCTCTGCCCCACGAGTTCATCCTCAAGCCGGCCCTGATGAAGGAGATGTTCCCCAGCGTGGATTGGGGCCTCTTCAGCGGGGTGGTGCCTTTCTTTACGTTGGACTGGGGCAAGTACGCGGAGTTCCTCACCTTCAAGGGTGGCCTGGATCCGCAAACGGGCGCCCTCTGGCTGACGGATCAGGCCCACCACCACCTGGCCATTGCCGTGCTCTTTATCGTGGCCGGCCACATGTACCGCACTAACTGGGGCATCGGCCACTCCATCAAAGAGATCCTGGAAGCCCACAAGGGCCCCTTCACCGGCGAGGGCCACAAGGGTCTCTACGAAGTGCTGACCAGCTCCTGGCACGCCCAACTGGCCATTAACTTGGCCATGGTGGGATCCCTGAGCATCATCGTGGCGCAGCACATGTACGCCATGAACCCCTACCCCTACATGGGCATCGACTACGCCACCCAGATCTCCCTCTTTACCCACCACATGTGGATAGGCGGCATCTTCATCGTTGGCGGCGCTGCCCACGGGGCCATCTACATGGTTCGCGACTATGACCCGGCGGTGAACCGCAACAACGTCTTGGATCGGGTGATCCGCCACCGCGACGCCATCATCAGCCACCTGAACTGGGTGTGCCTGTTCCTGGGCTTCCACGCCTTCGGCTTCTACGTCCACAACGACACGATGCAGGCGCTGGGCCGTCCGCAGGACATGTTCTCGGACACCGGCATCCAACTGCAGCCCATCTTTGCCCAGTGGATTCAATCCCTGCACACTAAGGCCATCGCCAGCACCGCTCCCTATGTGGGCGCTTCGGTCAGCCCCATCTTCGGCGGCGACGTGGTGGCTGTGGGCGGCAAGGTGTCGATGATGCCGATGGTGTTGGGCACGGCGGACTTCATGGTGCACCACATCCACGCCATGACCATCCACATCACCGTGCTGATCCTGCTCAAGGGAGTGCTGTTTGCCCGCTCTTCCCGCCTGATCCCCGATAAGGCCAAGCTGGGCTTCCGCTTCCCCTGCGATGGCCCGGGCCGCGGCGGCACCTGCCAGGTCTCCGGCTGGGATCACGTGTTCCTGGGGCTGTTCTGGATGTACAACGCCATCTCGATTGTGATCTTCCACTTCAGCTGGAAGATGCAGAGCGACATCTGGGGCACCGTCAACCCCGATGGCACGATCGAGCACATCACGGGCGGCAACTTCGCAACCAGCGCCATCAACATCAACGGCTGGCTGCGGGACTTCCTGTGGGCGCAATCGGTGCAGGTGATCAACTCCTACGGCTCGGAGCTGTCGGCCTATGGGTTGCTCTTCCTGGGTGCCCACTTCGTCTGGGCCTTCAGCTTGATGTTCCTGTTCAGCGGCCGTGGCTACTGGCAGGAGCTCATTGAGTCCATCGTCTGGGCCCATAACAAACTGAAAGTCGCTCCGGCCATCCAACCCCGCGCCCTGAGCATCATCCAGGGTCGGGCGGTCGGTGTGGCCCACTACCTGCTGGGCGGGATCGTCACCACGTGGGCGTTCTTCCTGGCACGGTTTGCCGCACTCGGCTAAGGCAAGGAGGAAGAGAAAACCATGGCAACTACTGCAACTCGTTTTCCCCAATTCAGCCAAGACCTGGCCAGCGATCCCACCACTCGGCGTCTGTGGTACGGCATTGCCACCGCCCACGACTTCGAGACCCACGATGGCATGACGGAGGAGCGGCTTTACCAAAAGCTGTTTGCCACCCACTTCGGCCATCTGGCGATCATCTTCCTGTGGGCTTCTGGCAACGTCTTTCACATCGCCTGGCAAGGCAACTATGAACAATGGGTGGCCAACCCCACGGGGGTCACCCCCATCGCCCACGCCATCTGGGATCCCCAGTTCGGCAAGGCGGCGGTGGAGGCCTTTACCCAACCTGGAGGCGGCGGCCCTGTCAACGCGGCTTACTCCGGCCTCTACTACTGGTTCAACACCATCGGCCTGCGCACCAACGGCGATCTCTACGCCGGCGCCATCGGCCTGTTGTTGTTGGCGGCGGTGTTCTTGTTTGCCGGCTGGCTGCACCTGCAGCCCCGCTTCCGCCCCAGCCTGAGCTGGTTTAAGAACGCCGAGGCCCGCCTCAACCACCACCTGGCCGGCCTGTTTGGTGTCAGCTCCTTGGCCTGGGCAGGCCACCTGGTGCACGTGGCCATCCCCGAGTCGCGCGGACAGCACGTGGGCTGGGACAACTTCCTCACCACGCTGCCCCATCCGGCGGGCCTAAAGCCCTTCTTTACCCTAAACTGGGGGGTCTATGCCCAGAACCCGGATACGGCCAACCACGTCTGGGGCACGGCAGAAGGGGCGGGCACGGCCATCCTCACCTTCTTGGGCGGCTTCAACCCCAACACCCAGTCCCTGTGGCTGACGGACATGGCCCACCACCACCTGGCCATTGCCGTGATCTTCATCGTGGCTGGGCACATGTACCGCACCAACTGGGGCATCGGCCACAGCATCCGCGAGATCCTGGGCGCCCACAACCCGCCGAAGGGCACCCCCTTCGGGGGCCTGCTGGGCGAAGGGCACAGGGGCCTCTACGACACGGTCAACAACTCCCTGCACTTCCAGTTGGCGTTGGCGCTGGCCTGCTTGGGAGTGGTGACCTCGCTGGTGGCGCAGCACATGTACGCCCTCAACCCCTACGTGTTCATGTCGATGGATCACACCACGGAGGCGGCTCTCTACACCCATCACCAGTACATCGCTGGCTTCTTGATGGTGGGGGCCTTTGCCCACGGGGCCATCTTCCTGGTGCGGGACTACGATCCGGAGGCCAACAAGAACAACGTGCTGGCGCGGGTGCTGGATCACAAAGAAGCGATTATCTCCCACCTCAGCTGGGTATCGCTGTTCCTGGGCTTCCACACGCTGGGGCTGTACGTCCACAACGACGTCATGCAGGCCTTCGGCACGCCGGAGAAGCAGATCCTGATTGAGCCGGTGTTTGCCCAGTTCATACAAGCCTCCCACGGCAAGATGATCTACGGCATGGACGTGTTGTTGTCCAACCCGGATAGCATCGCCTCTACGGCTTGGCCCAACTACGGCAACGTGTGGCTGCCTGGCTGGCTGCAAGCCATCAACGATCCCAATGGGTTCCTCTTCCTGCCCATTGGCCCCGGCGACTTCCTGGTGCACCACGCCATTGCCCTGGGCCTGCACACCACCACGTTGATCCTGGTCAAAGGGGCGTTGGATGCCCGTGGCTCCAAGCTGATGCCGGACAAAAAAGACTTCGGCTACAGCTTCCCCTGCGACGGGCCGGGGCGGGGCGGCACCTGCGACATCTCCGCCTGGGATGCCTTCTACCTGGCCATGTTCTGGATGCTGAACACCATCGGCTGGGTGACCTTCTACTGGCACTGGAAGCACCTGGGGATCTGGAGCGGCAACACCGCCCAGTTCAACGAGAACTCCACCTACCTGATGGGCTGGCTGCGGGACTACCTCTGGGCCAACTCTGCCCAGTTGATCAACGGCTACAACCCTTACGGGATGAATAACCTGGCGGTTTGGGCCTGGATGTTCCTGTTTGGCCACCTGGTCTGGGCGACAGGGTTCATGTTCCTCATCTCCTGGCGCGGCTACTGGCAAGAGCTGATCGAGACGCTGGTGTGGGCGCACGAGCGCACCCCCTTGGCCAACTTGATCCGCTGGAAGGACAAGCCGGTAGCTCTGTCGATTGTTCAAGGTCGTCTGGTGGGCCTGGCTCACTTCACGGTGGGGTATGTGCTGACCTATGCGGCCTTTGTGATCGCCTCGACAGCTTCCCTATCTGGCTAGCGAAATCGAGTGGCTAAGCAACTAAGGGATCCCGCGGGGGGATCCCTTTTTTTGCTCCTCGGTCAAGCGAGAAGGGCGCTGTCGCTAAGTCCATGACTTGGCTGCACGAGGAGTTTCACCGGCTGGTTGAGTCTCTGTCTCAGGTGGATTAAGGGGCTGCCCGACTAGAGCTAAAGGACAGGGTTTCAGTTCAGAAAACGGGGAGCCGCCTGTATCGACTGTTGATGGGCCTTGTGCAAGAGCAGGCCCCTGTGCACGACCAGGATCCCCAACCATGAGCCGGAGCCCGATTTTGCGATTGCGCGCTTCCAGGAGGATGAGTAGCCAAGAATAGAGTTTGGCTCAAGTTTTTTGAGCAGATAGACGAAGGGCTCCCTAATCCGGCAAAAAAGCCCAGCTCTGAGGGCTGGGCTTGGATATTTCAAGACAGGCTGCTGAGGCTACAGCCGCACCTGCGTGCCCTCAAAGAATCCACGAATAATGAGAATAACTCCCCCTGCATCAGGAGTACCCGTATTTCCGTCGCCAGTTGGTGAGTTCGGGCCTATAACTTGGTTGTCAGTGGGGAACTCTTGCTCAATAAAGAATTGCCCAGAGATATTCGAGCCAGAGGTGGTTGGATCGAAAACCAAATTCAAGTTGCCTCGCAGCAGAGAACCGCCAATATCTGCCCTATTAAACGGCCCGGCCAGTTGTGCCCCAGCTAAGGTGCGGAAGACAAAATCTCCCGTGGTGGGGACAATGCCCTGAAGGATAACAGGACTGAGATTAGTTCCCTCCACAGGGGATCCAGGCAACGTACCTGTGGAGCGCTCGGTGCGCAAGGAGAAGAAGTAGTCAAACGCGGTAGGGGCACCGGGACGCTCAGGGACGGGCAACTGCGGGATCGGGGTGGGGAAAGGTCGCGGCGGCGGGCTAACCTGGACGAAGTTGAGGACTGTGCTGACATTGGCCGGGTCAAACTCTGCCTGCACCCGACCGTTCAACAGGCGCCGGATGCGCACCAACTGATTGGGCAAGATATTGGGCCGCGTCGGATCCGGGGCAAACAACACCGACTGGGTGCCCACCTGGGCGGGACGATAGACGATCTCCGCCTGGTTGGGCCGGAAGTTCAGGCGAGCAAAGAGAGCCAGGGCATCTTCAGGAGTGCCATCGCCGGCCACGCCCCGCTGCCGCACCACAAAGCTGGCGGAAAAGCTTCCGGTTTGCAGAATGGCAGTGACAGGCCCTTGAGGTGGGGGAGGATTGACAAAAGAGCCTGGCGCCAGAATCTCACCCCCAGGACCAGGACCACCATCTTCAAACAACACACCCACGGTGGGGACAATGAGAGAAGAATCTCCCTCTAAGACGACTTGGTTGCCATTGCGGCTAACCAAGATGCGGCGCACGGTCAAAGTTAAAACAGTTTTCGTATCCGGAACGGCAGCTCTAAAGGTTGTATTGACTCGAATGCGCTGGTCGTTGGGGTTGGTGGAAAGAGCAACCAGCCCGGCAATACTGAACTGGGTCGATAGCTTGCCGTCGTTGGGGCCGAAGGCGATGAGATTCACCAGCGGCGTGGTTCGGGCAATTTGGATGGCCAGCGTGCTGGAGCGAAGGGTCGAGTCAACTGTCAGTTCATTCGCTGGGATCTCGTTCACAGGCAAGATGCGGGCTTCAACATTGGCGATGCGAGCTTCACCGCTGCCTTGGAGGGGGTTGGTGCGCACAGGGATCCCGTTGTCAAACCTCGGATTGACATAGTCCAAGCGGAGGCTGGTGGTCTCCAGCACCGAGCCGGGGGTAAAGCGATACTCCTGGGCCGAGACAAAGGCAGCCGGATCCACCTGGACAGGCCCAGGTAGGGTTGGCGCCTCATTAACCTCGCCGCAGCCCCCTAAGAGCAAAACCCCACACAACACTGCCAATGATCGACCTTTGAAGTTCATACGGCACTGCCTCACACACCCTAATCTGGGGAAATTCACACACAAAATGGAGGGGAAGGCACCCAACCCCCAACGCTACAGGTAGGCTGGTTGCCCCTGCTCGAGGCTATGATACCCCATATCTAGGGGATGGGCCATTTCCAGGAAAATTTCCTGGATTTGCTTTGCCGCTGGCTTGACAACGCTCTGAGATGCAGTAGAACTAACGGCAGACATTTCCCCTTGAAACGGGATCCCTCATAATCTTGCCAATGCACAGGGGCAGATTCAGTGGATCCCGGCTGGACGCTGTCGCAAGGATTTGCTGTGGTGTGAGTGAGTGGAGAATTTCTCAATGAAACGACGTTCTGGCTCAGCCCTTGGCCGTGGTGGCCTTTCCCTTCTGGCAACTTGGGCTTCGCTGGCCTTGGTTACTGGTTGCAGCAGCGAGACTACTGGCGGGCTGCCGCCCCTCCTGGCCGCCGATGGATCCACGCCTCCTCCCGTGGCCGTGGCTCCCACCATCTCGCCCAATCTCACGCCCATCACCTTCCGCCCCGGGCCGGACTTTGCTCCCATCACGCCGCCGCCAGTTCAACCCGATCTGCCGGATCCGCCTCAATTTGGGCCAGGGGGCGGCTTCAACGTCGACCAGCCGTTTGCATCGCTCTCTTACAGGGTGGATTTAACCAACCTAATTGTTCGAGGAGGGATAGCAAGCGTAGACATCCAGGTTCTGAACATCACTTGTGGAACAGATGTTACTGGCGTGATCCGGCCTGAGGCCATAAGTCAGTTCAGAAACTTGCTAGTTGGGAGAGGCAACACATTTGCCGACGCTAACGGATTCAACTTTAGCTATACGTTTCCAACAGATCCCAGGTTTTTTGATGACTTGAGGATTTTGTCGAAAGGAATTAGGAATATCGATGGCCGGGAGATACTGACAGGAGATGACATTGTTTTCGTTCTAACTATCCGGGACGGATTTGGGCAAGTTTTGCGGGTTGACGACTCAGTTTTCAACGAGGGGGAAACTCGAAACGAGGTGCGCGGCTTTGCAATTCCACCCTGTGGCAACCTTCCTCAGCCAACTCCCACTCCAACTCCTACTCCTCTGCCGCCTGTACCTACGCCTACCTCAGGCCCCACTCCTGTGCCAACGCCGGTTCCTGTGGGACCCTCGCCCCTGTTTGCTCGCTTCCTACGGCCCAATCCAGCGCCGGTCAATACACCTGTTACCCTCACCTTTGTAGTCGATAACCGAGTGGCTGGCGCTATTCCCTTGAGTGGTCTCAGCTTCCAGGCAGTCTTGCCAGAGGGGCTGGTCGTGGCCAATCCTCCCATACCTGCCGGCATTGCCAATCCAAATACCTGCGGGGGCACTTTGGGCGCAATACCGGGAACAAGGATCATCAACCTTTCGGGCGGAGTTCTGGCAGCAGGTGCTACTTGCGAGGTGAACGTCTCCATTCAAGCAACGGCTCCTGGGATCTACACATTGCCGCTGCTATTTGTGTCGAACAATCAGACTCTACCCAGTGCAGCTCCTCCCATCACTCTAGTAGCTAACTAGCAGCCAATGGTGATGCGGCTTTGGAGAGGACTTCCGTTTTGTAAGCGAAGGTGGCAGGAAATGAAGGTGCAAAAGTTCAAGACTGAAAGAAGTTGGTTGCGGGCTTTAGGCAGCGCGGGGGCTGTTTTCTTCACTACGGCAAGCTTGATCGGCTGTCAGCAATCCAACGACAAAAGCGCCACTAGCTTTGTTCCTGGGCCGATCATTCCGCCGCAAACGCCCAGCGTACCTACCGGAGGCACTGAGGTGGGTTTACCTCCTATAGCCCCAGGGATCCCTTTACCAACTCCTACCATTGCTATCCAACCTCCTCTCCCAGCCCCAACCATTCCTCCGATTCCCTCTCCTGCTCCTGTTCCCACCATTAAGGCGGAGATCCCTGTTCCTTTTACTCCTTTCCCTCCTCCTCCCCCCCCTCCGTTCCCTGTTGAGAAAGTTAGCGTCACGCCAGAAAAAGTTACGTTTGACTCAGGGACAACTGTTGGCTCCATAGAAACTCTCACGCTTACGCCTTCTGCTCCTCCGGCCAACGGCAGTTTGGTGTTGAAAGTGGAAAGCAGCAACCCACAGGTGGTGGGTGTTTCTACAACAGCTGCCTCTTTCGTAACTGTTGTCATTCCACCGGGATCCGAGGATAAGCCCACAGTTACATTAACCCGTTTGATCCCGGCCACTCAGGAAGGCAATGCCACCATAATAGTTACCCGCGACCCTGCCACAACAGCTGTCAATTACCCGGTGGGCAGTGTGAATGTTCTTGTGCCGGTTAAGGTATTGCAGAAAGCGCCGCCTACCATTACGGTTACCCCTTCGACGATAGAGTTTCTCGATAATGACATAGTTGGGGCTACCAAGGTTGTCAGGGTCGAACTCGCAGCCCCTCCGATTGGTGGGCAGGTTGTTTTGGATGTCAGCGGAACTCCTAACCCCTTTGGGGCGGGCGCTCCGTTCACTGTTTCGACCTCTACTCTCCTCTTTAAGGAAGGTAGCAAAGGGCCTCAAGAATTCGGAGTTATTCGACTAACGGACGGGGTATTCACTGGCTCCATCACTATTAAGCTTAACCCATCCTTAACTACTGCCAGCAACTTCCTGACCAGTGATATTAACTTTGTGATTCCTGTGAAATCAGCTGTAGGTTCTATCCAGCTTGAATATGGGGATTCAGTAGATTGCACCAACAACCTTCGTAATCCAGTCATCGTAAATCCAAAAATTACCATCCAAGGTAGAGTCCTTAGACCCCTAACTTTCAAGGCAGAGCCTGAACCTCCACCGCCAGATGGCTTTTCGTTTGACAGGCTAACGGGGGCAATCAGGGTGCAGTGTCCAGCCACCAAAGACACTCCTCCCATTGGCTCTACTCTCTTGACATTGGTGACTGTTACGGACTCTTCTAGTCCTCCTATCTCGGCGCAGGCACGTGTGAACATTACAGTTAAGTAGACGATACATGCCTGGCTTGTATGAATGTCCAAGACCATCTTGGGTGAGACTGTTGAGCTACACCCAATCGGCTTTTCTTTTGCTGCACTGGTAACGGTTACTAACTCTTCGACTCCCCCAATTGCAGCTCAGAAGTTTGCAGCGGTCAAAGTCGAGTAGCACATATCGTGTCAGTTCCTTTGCAGAGCCAACTTTCTGGGTTGGCTCCCACTCCATCAATCGTCGGAGGGCAGGTCTGTAGCAGCCTCTCTTGCAGCGGACCTAGCATAGCAGCGCCTTACCTCAAGAGGAAGAAAGTCCGCGGCTGGTGACCCTGCAAGCCCTCCAGCAGAGCCCTCCTTTTCTGGAGAGACAAAGCCTTACTCTGGGGATCGTTCAAGACCCGCCTACGCAACAGGCAGAGCTTCGGGAGTGGTGAACCATGCTAGGAGGAGGCGGCTGCCATCTCCCGTGCCAAGACCCATTCCACGAGGGTGCGCACGCCGTAGCCAGTGGCGCCTTTGTTGGTGTAGCCCGAGTCTTTTTCGGCCCAGACGGGACCAGCTATGTCTAAGTGGGCCCAGGGAGTTTTCTCCACAAATTGCTTAAGGAAGAGGGCGGCAGTGATGGAGCCGCCAGAGCGGGGGCCAGTGTTTTTCATGTCGGCTACGGTGGAGCTGAGGCCCTCGAAATAGCTCTCTTCCAGGGGTAAGCGCCAAATCTTCTCGCCAGAGAGGTTGGCTGCCTGCTGCAGCTCCTGGGCCAGCTTCTCGTCGGGGGTGAAGAGGCCAGCAATCTCTTCTCCTAGGGCAATGACGCAGGCGCCGGTCAAGGTCGCTAGGTCAACAATGGCGTCCACCCCCAGCTTTTCAGCAAACACCAGGGCATCGGCCAGGGTAAGACGGCCCTCGGCATCGGTGTTGTTGACCTCGATGGTCTTGCCGTTGGAAGCGGTGAGGATGTCACCGGGGTGGAGGGCCCGGCCGCTGATCATGTTTTCGGTGGCAGCGACGATAAAGTGCACCTCTACCTGCGGCTTGAGGGCGGCCAGGGCTCGCGCAGCTCCCAAGACGGCTGCCGCTCCCCCCATGTCGGTTTTCATCATGGCGATGCTGCGGGAGTCGGTTTTGATGTTGAGGCCGCCGGAGTCGAAGGTGAGGCCCTTGCCCACCAGGGCCAACTTGGCAACGGGATCCCCTTCCTTGGGCTTGTAGGTGAGGTGGATGAACTGAGGCGGCAGATCCGAGGCTTGGGCCACGCCGAGGAAGGCCCCCATCCCCAGGGCTTGGCACTCTTCCCGCCCCAGGATCTCCACCTCTAGGCCGTAGTCTTGGGCCAGTTGCCGGGCAGTTTCGGCCAGGGCAGGAGGCGTGACGACGTTGGCCGGGGCGGCCACCAGCTCGCGGGCCAGGATCGTCCCGGCAGCCATCTCGGTGGCCCGTTGCAGGGCATTCTCATAGTCCTGGCGGGCCTGGGCCAGCCCCGGCACCAGGAGGGTAACTTCTTCAACGGAGAAGCCGCGCTCTTCCTCGGGCTTAGGGGGAGATTTGAAGCGGTTGTCCTGGTGGGCCACCAGGAGGCTGGCTTCGGCCACCGCCTGCACCGCCCGCACCTGATCCAGCCCAGTGTCTGGCAAGGACAGCACCACCTGCTTGGCCTTGAGGCTGTGGGCCTGGCGCAGGCCGTTGGCAGTAGCCCGTCGCAGCGCTTCCAGGGTCAGCGCGGCGGGATCCCCCAGCCCCACCAGCACCAGCTTGCGGATAGGCCCTGGCAGGCGCAGGGCGAGGCTGCTGTTGGGCTTGCCCTGGAACTTCTGTTCTTGAGCTGCTTCCGCCACCAACCCCGACCACACTTTCTCGTCCAAGGAAGCAATTTCGGCAGGCAGCGAGAAGGTGGCGTTTTCGCCGCTGGGGGCAAAGCAGTAGACCAGGGCACATTCTGCCTGCGTTAGAGGGGGCTCGCCAAGACGAAGCTGCATGGGAAACCTTTGGCCAAGCTAGGGACAGCAGACTCTCAGTGTAGCCAATTTGCCGCTTCTAGGACAGGGGATCCCTCGCCTGCCCTCGACGTTGGCTTCCCCAGCCAATAGCCTTTAATCAGGAAGGGAGAAAACCAAGGTATGGCCTGGCGGCGGCGTCACGTCCTTCAGCTTGGGGTTATTGCCTGCGCAATGCTCCTGGCTCTGGCGGTAGGAGGGGTGGGATCCCTGGCCCAGGCGCAGAGGTCGCTGGAAGAGCTGCCGCAGCCGGTTCGCCTCAAGTTGCCCCCCGGCCTAGCCCGCTACACCTACGACAAATCGGCGGGAGACTACTTCGAAGAAATCGAGCCGCTGCTGCCGGGCGGAGCTTATGCCCAGTGGGCCTTCTATCCCGTCCCCGTCTACATCCAGGGGGATCACCCCCAGTGGAAAACCTTTGTGGAGCAGGCGGTGAAGGAGTGGTCTGCTTATATCCCGATGCGGGTGGTGGCCAAAGAGGAAGAGGCCCTCTACGGGATGAGCATTTATCGCGTTCCTGGCATTGGCGACGGGATAGCGGGGGCAGCGCGCCCAGAGTTTTTCTTTGCCGCCGATGGCTCGCTGCAGCAGCGGGTGCGCATTGTTATCGTCGAAGGCCAGGGGCTGGCAGAAGTTACGGCAGTGGCTCGGCACGAGATTGGCCATGGGCTGGGGCTGTGGGGCCATAGTCCCAACCCGCGGGATCTGATGTACGGCGGCCACCACGCCGAGGCTACTGGCAATCGCCGCCTGCTGCGGGTGCCCACCATCACCAAACGGGATCTCAACACCCTCAAGCGGGTCTACGAGCAGCCCACCCTGATGGGCCAGGTCTTTCCAGAGAGCTACCGCCGCCTGTTTGGCCAGGTTCGTGAGGAGATCCCCGCACCTGGCTAAAGCCGCAGCAGTTGCGACGCCCCCTTGGCCGCCATAGCCAGGAGAAAAAACAGCAACTGGGTGGCCACGATGCTGGGGCCGGAGGGCAGGTTGAAGGCGGCCGAGAGGAGGATCCCCAGCACCGCGCTCAAGCCCCCGAAACCCATGGCCAGCAACACATAGGTTGTAAAGCGGGATCCCAAAAGCCGCGCCGTCGAAGCGGGGATGACCACAAAGGCGCTTACCAGCAGCACCCCCACCGAGCGGATCGACAGGGCCACCACCAGGGCCAGCAACACCACAAAGGCCAGCCGCTGCCAGCCCACTTCCACCCCCCGCGCCCGCGCCAACGACTCATCCAGGGTCAGCAACATCTGGGCAGTCAAAGTCAGCCCAATGTACCCCAGGGCCAGCAGCAGGAGCAGGCCGCTCATCCAGAGGGCCGGCGGGCTGATGCCCAGGATGTCCCCGAGGAGCAGTTGGTTGAGGTTGCCGCGGTAGCCGGGGATCAGGCTGAGGCCGATGATGGCCAGGGCCAAGGAGGAAGAGTAGATGATGTTCAGCACCGCATCTGCCGAAAGCTGGGTGCGTTCCAGAATAAAAGTCACCCCCAGGGCAAACACCACCCCAAACACCATCAGCACCGCCGTAGGATTCAGTCCCAGAACCACTCCCAGGACAATACCCAAGAGCGCCGAATGCCCCAGGGCATCGCTAAAAAACGCCAACTGCCGAAAGATGGCAAAACTGCCCAGCAGCCCCCCCGTTACCCCTGTCAGGATCCCGCCCAGCAGGGCCCGCTGCATGAAGGGCAACTGCAGCAATTCCACCACCCGCGCCCAGGTCTCCGGCATTTCCCCTCCTCAGTGATGGTGGATGTAGCGGGCAAACTCGGGGCCGTAGACGCGGCTCAGCATCTCTGGGGCCAAGGCCACCTCGGGGGATCCCTGGCAGATCAGGGAGCGATTGAGACATAACACGCGGTCGCAATGGCGGGACACCATTTCCAGGTCGTGGGAGACTTGTAGGATGGTCCAGCCCAGGGATCGGCGCAGCTCTTCCAACAGCCGATAGAACTCCCCTTCACTGGGGCTATCCAGGCCAGCGGGGGCCTCGTCCAGCACTAGGAGCCGCCGCGGCCAAACTAGACAATAGGCCAGCAACACCCGTTTCAGCTCGCCGCCGCTCAGTTGACCCAAAGGCTTAGGGGCCAGGTGCAGGGCCTCGGCCCGTTGCAAGGCCTTCCGAACAGCTTCTTGCCGAGCAGCTTGCTGCTGCCAGGGCCAGCGGGGTCTGAGGGATCCCCAGCCCAGGGCGACAAACTCCGCCACCGTCACGGGAATGGCGGGGTTGAACTGCAACCGCTGGGGCACGTAGGCAATCTGCTGCCGCACCGCCTGGGGCAAATACCCCGACAGGCGCAGCCGCTCTCCCAGGATCCAAACCGAGCCGCACTGGCGGGGCAGGATCCCCAAGATGGCCTGCACGAGGGTGCTCTTGCCGGCGCCGTTGGGACCGACAATCGCCATATGGGATCCCGCCTCCAGCGCAAACGACACATTCTGCACAGCCAGCTGGGATCCCCGATAGACCGTCAACCCCTCTACGTGTAGGACAACCTCGCCAGAGGTCACCGTCCCCTCGCCAGCAGGTGTTCGAGAGTTGCCTGGCCCACCAAGGGCAACTGCAGGGGAAGCCAGGCCTTTTCCTTCTCAAAGGCGGAGACCAGGTTCTCCACGTTTTGCCGCATGATGGCTAGGTAGTATTCCGGCTCGATCCCCTCCGGGCCGGCGGTTTCGATGGGATCGAACACGCGAACCTGTACCCCCAGATCTCTGGCCAAAACCTCAAAGGGGTTGTCACTCCCCACCTGAGGTTCCACTAGGATCGTCTTCAGGCCCGATTGCCGTACCGTATCCATCACCCGCCGCACATCCTCAGGGGAGGGGCTGGCTTCCGGGATCTCCACCAAGAACTCGGCCTTGAGGTTGTAACGCTCGGCAAAGTAGGGGGCAAAGTTGTGGAAGACCACAAACTTTTTCCCTGCAAAGGGGGCTAGGCGCCGCTCAATTTCCTCGTCCAAAGCCTTGAGCTTCTCGATAAAGGCAGCCGCGTTGGTGCGGTAAATCTCTGCCCCCTCGGGATCCGCAGCCATGAGGCCGTCGCGGATGTTTTCCACCTGCCGGATGGCCCGCCGCGGATCCAGCCAGATGTGGGGGTTTAACTCGCCGTGGCTGTGCTCATGAGCGTGACTGTGGGAGTGTCCATGGCTGTGGCCGTGGGAATGCCCGTGGCCGTGCTTTGGCTCCTCCGTCTGCAGAGTCGGGATCCCTTGGCTGCTGTCGATAAGGCGCAGCTTGGGGTTTCCAGCGTTGGCGAGCAATCCCTCCAAAAAGGTCTCCATTCCCAACCCATTGATCACCAGCACATCTGCCTGGGCTAGCAGACGCGCGTCTTCGGGCCGAGCCTGAAAGCTGTGGGGCTCCATCTGGGGAGGGATGAGAGGCCTCACCTCCGCCCGATCCCCCGCCACGGCGCGGGTAAATTGCGTCATCGGCAGGATCGTGGTCACCACCTTCGGGGGGGTGGATCCCTGCTGGGCCTGGGGCTCTTCCCGGCGTGTCTGCGAGCAGCCCAGGATCCCGACTGAGAGAGCGGCCACCAGCAAGACCAGCGACCGCACAGGTCGAGCCGAACGCAGAGAGTTAGCTTTATCAGCCATGAGCCTTAGTACCTCACAAGACGACAGAGACAGCAGAGCCGGAAGCGCCTGACTTCTGAAAAGCCAAGGCCCGCTGCTGCAGCAGCGAAAACATGCTCACCAGGCCATTGCTGCGGGAAGGGCTAAGGCTAAAGTTGAGGCCCATCTCCCGCACAAACTCTAGGGAAACCTCCAGGATCTCCTCTGGGCGCAGACCGCTCAACCCCTCCGCCAAAACAGCCACCAAGCCCTTGACCAACTGGGCATCGGCATCCCCTTGGATGTAGACCTTGCCGTCTTTTAGCTCGGTGGCCAGCCACACCCGCGAGGCACAACCCCGCACCAGATTCTCCTCTGTTCGCTGCGACTCGGGGAAAGGGGGCAGGCGCTTGGCATAGGCCAGAAGCAATTCGTACTTCTGACGGGAGGTTCTGGCCTTTTGAAAGCGACCTACAATCTGCCGCAGAGCTTCGGGCATCAACCCACTGGCCTGAATGAGAATGATAATCAATCATAACACCCTCGCCGAGAGCGCCTACTGCGCGCGGGGGTGGGTCGGAAAAGCCAAAGAGGGAAGGGTTGTCTTCGCTACCGCACCGAGCGATAGCCGCCTTCTACTCCCCTCGGGGAGAGGACCAGTTGCCAGAGCTGGCTAGCCCGGGCCTTGAAGCTGCCGGCGCTCATTAGCAGGTAAAGCCGCCACATGCGGCGGAAGCGCTCGTCGTAGCGCCTAGCCAGTTGGGGCCATGCCCGCTCAAAATTGGCGTGCCAAGCTTTTAGGGTGGCCACGTAGTTGATCCCAAAGTTGTGCCAGTCTTCCAGTACAAACAGACCCTCAAAAGCCGCTGTTATCAGACGAGGCGAGGGCAGCATCGAGTTGGGGAAAATGTAGCGTTCAATCCACGGATCCCGACCTTGGTAGGCCACGTTGCTGCCGATGGTGTGCAGAAGAAACAAGCCATTGTCGTTCAACAAGCGGCGGGCTACCTGCATAAACGTTCGGTAGTTGCGGTAGCCCACATGCTCGAACATGCCCACAGAAATGATCCGATCAAACTTTCCCTGCGTCTGGCGATAGTCTTCCAGCCGAATCTCCACCGGCAGGCCCTGGCAGCGTTCGCTAGCCAGCTTGGCCTGTTCTTGGGAGACGGTAATGCCCACCACCTGCACGCCGTAGCGTTCGGCTAGGTACTGGGCCGTGCCGCCCCAACCGCAGCCAATGTCGAGCACGCGCATGCCGGGCTGCAGATCCAGCTTGCGGGCAATGAGATCCAGCTTGGCTTCCTGGGCCTCGTCCAGGGTCTGCGCCCCCCCATCCCAGTAGGCACAGCTATAGATCAGGCGGCGATCCAGCATGGCTTCGTAGAGGTCGTTGCCAAGGTCGTAGTGGCGCTGGCCAACCACAAACGCTCCCTTACCCCGCTGGCGATTAACTAGGCGACTGTCCAACGCCAGCAGGAGCCGAACTGGCCAGCCCACTTGCTCCGCTGCCTGACTGGTGAGAAGACGGTAAACCAACTCGTCAATAGCCTCGCAATCCCACCAGCCCTCCATGTAGGCCTCGCCAAAGCCCAGGGATCCATAGAGCAGGCAGCGCAGGTAGAGCCGCTCGTCGTGGATTTGCAGATCCCAGGGCCGCGAGCCATTGACGGCTATATCGGCAGCACTCAAGAGCCTAAGCCCATATCGGCGGGCCAGCCGATGCCAGATGCTAAGGCTTTTTTCCACTTCCAGGAACCCCCTGCTGAGGGCTAATCGCAACATGTATTGTAAAATGCGGTCTCTCCAGTTTGTTACTCGGCAGCGGCTCAAGCCATTGCTTCTTCTCGGCTCCCCAGCTTCTGTTGTTAATGCCAACCACTGCAGCTCTGGAGGAAGTTGAAGAGATAGTGCTAGCAAGCCCAAAGGAGAAATCGATGCTCAAACTGAACCTGCCAACACTGCAAGTTGGTGGTGCTATTCAGTAGGGCGGCTTTCAGATTTTCCCGCTGTTTTCTCCAGAGGATACAGAGAGAGGCTGCCTATCGCCTTCCAGATCATGGAGCTCAGGAAGCAACGATTAGTGAAATCAATCAGAACGGCGTTGTGCCGTATCTAGTTGTGGAAAACTACAGCGGTTTTCTCTTGCTTTTGGTGGAAGGGCAGGAGCTAGTCGGGGCTAAACAGAACCGCATCTTGAACACCGCTGTTTTGAACAAGCCAAAAAGCAAGATCACGATTCTGGCTTCTTGTGTGGAAGCTTTCAGGCGCCACTTCCGCTCCCACCAAATGGAGGATGCCAATGCCTTGTTCCCAGCAGCTTGTGCTACGAGCTAAAAAGAGGAGTTTATCAGTCGCTCAAAAATAAAGCTGGTTACCGCTCAGACCAGGGAAGAGTGTGGCAAGCCGTTGCTGCTATCCAAAACTTTCTCAGGGTCAGCTCCCCCACCAACCCGTTCTCTGAAGTTTGACACTCCCACCGTCTAAAGGCGGGGGATTCTTACACGGTCGTCGCAAAGGCTTTGTCAAAGCGCCTCTAGACAGTTCCTGAAGGCAAAGCCCCAAGGTTCTGCTGACTTTCTTAAGCAGGTTGGCGGCAGCATTTGCCTCAGCGTTGACCAACCACCCCTTTGCCGTTTGGTACAGGCCCCGCTTGACACGCTTTCCAGCGGGTCTCCACCCGTCGGGTTTTTCACCATAACTAGGTAGCTCATCTCTATCTAGGAAGCTTGCCTGCGAGCTGTACGCCTCCTCTACCTCAATAAACTCCATGCCATAATGCCGACATAATTGCGCAATACGCTCCTTGAACCGACCTGTTGGAATGAAAACAAAGTTTTGGTTAAAACCGCATTCTTGTTTTTGTTCTTTGTTCCAACCTAAGTAAGCGATAGTGCGAGAGGAAAGTCAACGGTACAATCACTACAACCATGGTGTGGGGCTAGCGGTTGTTTATCTTATTTTTTGGCCAAAGAGAAGGAAAGAGGTCTTGGTAGGAGAAGTCAGGGACAGGTTGTTTGAGCTATGAAACTATATCAACGACCCCCATCATGGGTAAGCAACTAAAGTGGCTAGCGGGCTTTTCCGCCCCGCACTCAAGTGCGGGGCTACCAAGCTATCCTTTTGTGTGGTATGAGTCTTACGAGGATGAGATTGAGGAGTTTCGCAAAAACTTTTGGTAGTCGGCTTTGCGTTGGAGTCCATCCGCCACAAAGATTCTCCACAGGCTGAGGCTACTCCTCAGGATGTTCTCCACTACTGCCTGAACCAATGGCCTTGGGAGGCGGTACAAACGGTAGTGGAAGGCCGGGCATACCACGCCAAATCTCAAAGCGGTGACCAAGGTGCCGCTTTGTTCTATAACGATAAACTGGTCTACCCGTTAGTCGTCACACCAGCAGCTTCTCTCTTCTGGGAAGCTCCCCTAGACAAGGAGGGCCTGATGGCGAAACCATTGGGCCTTTTCACTCTTTCTTTATCTTGTGGGAGGATCCCCCCAGCCTAAGGAACTTTCGGCAGGATAAGAGACGAATACAATGGTAGTATCATGGCTGCTTTTATTCCCAATCTGCAGGGATCCCGCGGTAAGCTGCAGTGCCGCGCCTTAGCCTGGGCGGTATTTGTCTTTGGCCTGCACTGAGGACTGCACAAAACAAGGAGACGACCGTGGCGCGGGCAAGATGGGATCATTTCGAACACATGGCCGATGTCGGCGTCCGCGGCTATGGGGCGACCCCGGAGGAAGCTTTTGCCCAGGCAGCTTTGGCCCTGACTGCGGTGATCACCAGCGTGGATGAAGTAGCTCCCAGGGAGCGGCTAGAGATTGAGCTAGAAAATTCAGGCGATCTGGAACTGTTGTTGGTGGATTTCCTGAACGCAGTGATCTACGAGATGGCAGTCAGAGGAATGCTCTTTGGGAAAGTTGAAGTGCATCTTGCAAAAGACCATCTCAAGGCCAGCCTGTGGGGGGAAAGAGTTGACCGCGCCAAGCACCGACCGGCAGTAGAAGTTAAAGGGGCAACTTACACCCAACTCAAGGTAGCCCAAGAGAGTGAGCTTTGGGTGGCACAGTGTGTGGTGGATGTGTAAAGGAGGCAGTCTATGGATATCAAGAAACTTGAGCGTGTAGATGAGACTGTCTGGCGCATTCCTCCTAAAGGCAAAATGCGTGCCCCAGTCTTGATCTTTGCCGATGAGGAGTTAATCCGGGAGATGGACGACAAAGTGGCCGAGCAGGCCAGCAACGTGACCACCTTGCCAGGGATCGTGGGAGCCTGCTACGTGATGCCAGATGCCCACTGGGGCTATGGTTTTCCCATCGGTGGGGTGGCTGCTTTCGATGCGGAAGAAGGGGGGGTGATTTCCGCCGGCGGCGTGGGCTTTGACATCTCCTGCGGCGTGAGAACCTTGCGGACGGGGCTGACGCGCGAAGAAGTGGAGGAAGCGGCAGAACCCTTAGCCAATGCCTTGTATGCGAGCGTACCGGTAGGGCTTGGCAGCCGCAGCAAGATCTCCTTGAGCGACAAAGAGATGGAAGCCATGCTGGAAGGCGGAGCAGAATGGGCTGTGGCTCAAGGCTACGGCAAGAAAGAGGATCTGGAGCGCATCGAAGAACATGGCCGCATGCGGGGAGCAATGCCGAGCGAAGTCTCCGCCTATGCGCGTGAGCGCCAGCGGCGGGAGATGGGGACTCTAGGCTCAGGTAACCACTACCTCGAAGTCCAGGTTGTTGACGAGATCTACGATCCCAAGGCTGCCGAGAGCTTCGGCCTCAAGCAGGGGGAAGTGGTCATTACTATTCACTGCGGCTCCCGGGGCTTGGGTCACCAGATTGGCACGGAGTATTTGAAGAAGATGCAACAGGCGGCTAAAGAGCACGGCATAGAGCTGCCTGACCGCGAGCTGGCGTGTGCGCCCTTGAAGTCCAAAGTGGGGCAAAGCTACCTGGGAGCAATGCGGGCAGCTATCAACTGCGCCTTGGCCAACCGCCAGATCATCACCCACTGGGTGCGCCAGGTATTCGCCGAGCTTTTTCCCAAGGCTGAACTCGACCTTATCTACGACGTCTCCCACAACACCTGTAAGGAGGAGACGCACGTGATAGAGGGGAAAAAACGTCGCCTGTTCGTCCACCGCAAGGGGGCAACGCGCGCTTTTGGGCCTGGCCACCCAGAGATCCCTCAGGCTTTCCGCTCTATCGGTCAGCCGGTCATCATCGGCGGCTCCATGGGCACGGCCTCCTACATTCTGGTCGGCACGGAGCAAAGTGAGGCCCTTTCCCTCTCCTCGGCCTGCCACGGCGCCGGAAGGGCGATGAGTCGCAACCAAGCTCTCAAAGCCTGGACAGGGCAGGAGATCGTCGAACAACTGAGGCGGCGCGGCGTCATCGTCCGCAGCCCTTCTTTGCGGGGGGTAGCCGAAGAAGCGCCCCAGGCCTACAAAAACGTAGATAAAGTTGTGCGCGCTGCCGACCAAGCCAAGATCGCGAAACTCGTAGCGCGCCTAAGACCCATTCTGTGTATCAAGGGCTAGTTTTTTCTTTCTGACTTCTCAAGATCCCCCCGAAGGGAAAACACTGCTAAAACCTTTGCCGCTCTCGGAATGCCGGGAGCGGTTTCCAATTTCTAGGGATCCCTCTAAGGGATAACTTCAGGGGATCCAGATCATCCCTGGAACACAGCAGGGGGAGTTTCCAAAGTTTCCAATTCCTAGGGATCCCCCCGAAGGGGGAACAATATTGCTCACCGTAGGTGGCATGGAAGATCCAAGGACGTTTCCAATTTCTAGGGATCCCCCCGAAGGGGGAACCCGATCTTCTTGGATCGGATTCCGGCTGGGAGTCTCAAAGGGGTTTCCAATTTCTAGGGATCCCCCCGAAGGGGGAACTTGCAGTGATGCGCAAGGCGCGCCAAGCTGCCAAAGATGTTTCCAATTTCTAGGGATCCCCCCGAAGGGGGAACGTGTAAAATGAATCGCGCTTTCCTCCGTCTGTTGGTCAAGCGTGTTTCCAATTTCTAGGGATCCCCCCGAAGGGGGAACCTGAGAATACTCCAGGGGGAGCAACCCCTAGCCTAATCGTTTCCAATTTCTAGGGATCCCCCCGAAGGGGGAACTTCGTACCTCGTTTAAGGGAGTTTGTGCCCATGAACGTTTCCAATTTCTAGGGATCCCCCCGAAGGGGGAACTACTACAACGACGATGGCAGTGTCAAAGTTGAGGGGGGGGAATGTGATCAGTGGTAATCACTTTGTGCAGACCACCAGCAGTCAAGGGACGACCATCGGGCGGGATCGCAGGGGCAACCACTGGCTACACCATTTTGTCCAATGGCATCGTTTGCACTGGCAGGGGCAGAACCCGCACTTGTATCATTTCGCCCAATGTGCCTATTTACGCCGTACCCAGCCGTTGACCGTAAACCTACTATCGGCAAACTGCCGTGAGGGACAAGTCACGGGTAAAACTTCGTGCATCAGATAGCTGGGAAAGAAAATGATAGTGTTGTTGGCAGGAACATAGGTTTTATAGGTGTCGGCTTTGACATACATATTGTTTCGCACTTCAGAGTCGTAGATCAGCAGTTCCCCCCCAGAAAACTGCTTGGGTTCTCGGTAGAAGTAATAGACATAGGTCAGTTCCCTTTCTTTGGCATCAGGACTGCCGTTGTCATTGTGCACTTTGTAATAATTGCCGTGGTTGTGCGCTGTCATTTGACATTCGATGTAGGCGATGGGAAATGGCTCCATTTTTAGGCTTTTGAGCACTTGGGGGATTAGCATTTGCACATAGTGGAGAATCACCCCTGAAAACTCAGGGAAGTCATACAGCACCCATGAACGGCGGTATTCACTGTCATCCGCTGAGTTTCGGGAAGGGACAAACCGCCCTTCGTTGGCGATCGCATATTCTAGTAACTGTTGGTTTTTGTCCCGCGGCAAAAAGTTATCCACCCGTGCATAGACCGCAGGCTGTTTTTGGGGCGCGGTGGTGGGGGTGTGGACATTGATAGCCTTGTTAGGAGTGATAGACCAAAGCCTGATCCCCTCTTGCTCGTCAACTACACAACAGCGGAAGTTGCGCCACGGAAATTCATAGGCGAGGGGTTGTTCCCGCAGAATTGCCAAGCGGGACTCTGGTAAACCTAAAACCTGCCCCAGTTCCTCCGTGGTGAGCCAATACCCCCTCTCGGCAATCTCTTGTACTGCCTGCAGTTGGCGCATTAAATCTGTAACTTTTTCCCAACCTTCTGGCATAGCTACCCCCCTGCTCTCTGCCATGCTGACCAAAATCTCGCCATCTGCTCAGCTGTGCCCACAGTGATCCTAAGTCCTGTTTCCAATTTCTAGGGATCCCCCCGAAGGGGGAACCAAATGGGCGGTGATTTCGACGGTGACCGCGTAAGCGTGTTTCCAATTTCTAGGGATCCCCCCGAAGGGGGAACGCTTTGGTTGGATGACAGAAATGATTCCGGGGCCTTATCGTTTCCAATTTCTAGGGATCCCCCCGAAGGGGGAACTCTACCCCTATTAAACCCAAGCAGGGCAAGGAATGCAAGACCCATTTGCGAGGGGGTCGGTCGAAGAGGGCAAAAAAGAGCTTGGGAGAGGGGGGTGAGAGGCCTGAAAGCCTTGTGGCGCAAGGCATCGAGCGGGTCAACGAAAGAATCGGCCTTTGCGGGTTTTGGCGAGGCGCTCGCAAAAGCGTTGATACCGTTTTTGTGTGCTTTTGAGAACATCAAGTACTGAAGTGGGTGGAGAGTTGCTTGAGCTAGACAACGATCGAGTGGGGGGGTGCAGTTAAGGGGGGCCCACCCCAGATTTCCACTTGGTCAAGGGCGTGGCTGGTGAGGGGATAGAAGCGGACGCTGTCCTCATCGGGCTTGACCCTTTTCCGGAGCCGTAGCTTGAGCTCCTCGAACTTGTCCTTGTCGAGGACACACTCGAACACGCTGTATTGCACGCGCTTGCCGTAGCCTTCTAGCAGGTCGGCAATTTTCTTGCGGCGCTTATCACAAGGGGTGTCGTAGGTAACGACATAAAGAAACATCAGCGAATCCGGTAAGGCTGATACAGGTCTTGAGGATTATAGACAGAATGCTTAAATTTCTTAACCTGCTGCGTCAGCAAATCCCAGCGGGGTTGATCCCCATCGGGGGTTTGGATGGATCCCTCCATTCTCTGGAGAAAAGCTTTGAGATACTTCTTTCTGCCAGCATCGCTGAGAAAACAGCCCCCATCTCGATACTCGAAGTCTTCTTGGATATCCATAACACCGCTGTTGACCAGCCACAGTACCAGTGAGTCCACAATAGGCGCTCGGAACTCTTCCAGCAAATCGGAAACCAAAGCAGCGTGGCGTTCGCTGCTGGCATGTAGGCAACCTTGATAGGGATCCAAATCTTGCAGCTCAATTAAGGTTAATAGGTGGTTCCAGAGCACCATGTAGCCAAAGCTGAGCATGGCATTCACTGGATTGGTGGGCGGCTGTCGGGTGCGCTTGATCAAAACAAATCCTTTTTGTTGTAAGCAATTGCCCAATTCGGGAAAATACAAAGCTGCGCCGATCCCTTCAATGCCTCGCAATTGATCCAGCGAAGTAGCCTGCAGAGCTTGAGCGGCCAAGTGTTCCAGGCTGCGCAGGGTTAGATCCCTGGTTTCGCTGGGGCGCTGCCTAAGTTGTCGCATCAACAGCACGCGGCCATTGAGGAGCTTAGCTCGCACTATTTAGGCTGCTGTTTGCAGTCTCCATGCTTCAGGGAGCGCCTGTTGCCAATGGGCCAGGCGGCGGTAGCCCCTTTCAATGGGAATGAGGCGACCGTAGCAATAGCCGAGCCGGGAGAGGTAGGCAATGGGGATATTGCGCTTCAAGCACTCCCTCACAACATCGGTAGTCACCTGAGAGCGGCCAAAGATTAAAATTTGCTCCAGCAAGGGCAGAGGCATCTCTTGCAAGAGCGACTCGCCCAAATGAACCAGCACAAACTCTTGCCTGAGGCTTAGCCTGCACCCTTGCTGGGAAACATACAAGGTTCGCATTATTGATCATCTCGACGCAGACTCTCTGAGCCTCGCCTTGGCTCTATGGAAGTGCTGGTCTTGGATTGGCGCTCTTCTGGCAAAACCTCCACGTCAATTTCAGGGCTTGACAAAAGATCCATAACCATCTCTGTTAAGCTTCCAGAAAAGAAGCTGGCAATGGCAACCAAAATAGTGTTGGTAATCACGGCTGCCAGGTCCAAGGGAGCAATGAGCAAAATGGCCAGTGTAATCGAGCCATTGATTACGGCTGTAACAAGGTTTCTGAGAACTTTGGCATTGATCTTCTTTTTGGGCATTTTGTTTCTCCAAAAATTCTTCGAGATTTCTTCTATCTCAAGGGCCAGATTACTTGAAAATCATCAGCATCTTTCTTGAGCTCCTCAAGATACTTTTTCCTAGGATCTGCCGTTGCCCCAAAAACGGTAACCACTTGGTAATCACCCAAATCGGCAATCCAAACCGGAGAGGGCAGAGCACCTCCCTGTACACCCCCGCACAAGAATTTGTCGTACCGGCCTTCATCTTGTCGGCCTAAGCGATGCAAAGTTGCCAGGGCATAGGGTTTGTTGAAATCTTCCTCGCCGCTGCAGACTACGATCCTGCAGTTGGCATCCACCGCTTGCGGCCATTTATCCCTCTGAACCTGGCCAGCACTTCTTGGGCTATCGGGGTTAATGGCCTGCTTGGTTAGAGTCTTGAGAGCGTCAAAGAAGTTGCCCAGGCGCTTTTGGAAAAGCTTCTGAAACCCGGCCACCGACTCCGCCAGCTTCCAAAAGGCATCCTCCGACCTGGGAATTAGGGTAGAGCCGCGCCACCAGGGAGCCCGCTCCCGGTTCTGGCGGGAGTAGCAGGGTCTTCTAGCTCCTTGACCCACACCTCCCAGATGGAACATCATCCAGGTGAGGTTAGTAAAGAGCTTTTCCACCGCCTCTTGATCTTCCTGGGAAGCATAGTTTTGACACTCGCCAGAAAGACTTAAGATGAGGATCCCTTCCTGTTGGCCTGCGGCTTCTCCTCGCTGATTGGGCTCCGGCCGAGAGACTTTGCCGTTCAGCAAATCCACATGGATCCAGCCGTGTTTTTGCTGGGGAGTGATGGCCCCAAAAAGTTGCCCTTCCCACTCCTGCACCTGATCGACCGGCAAAACTCCCAGGGCAAAGGTGCGGAACCAATAGCGCAGCATATTCTTAAAGGCTACGGGCCGCACTTCGGCGATGGATCGGTTGTCGTAGCGATTCTTATCGGGCCTCCAGTTGACTACCTGCCGCCCGTGAATGAGTTGGCCTTTTAGCTCAAAGGGCAGGCGCAAGAATTCTCCTTGGCTCTTGTCCAGTGATTTCCCTAAGGGGATCAGCCGACCGTAGCCGGTATTCACCTGGGATCCCACCCCTTGCTCCAGCCCTTGGATCAGCCACTCTTTGACTTGATCCAGCATCTCATCGGTGCAGCCGGGGCCTTTGCGCAGGCCAATTAAAAAAGTGGCTTGCTTGAGAGAAAAGAACAAGTTAGGGTTAGGCGAGTAGTCAAGATTTTTTCCATTCCATTTCCAGATACTATTGGCAATATCTACAGCTAGACCCCCCGTTTTAGAATTATCGGGATCCTCTCGCCGTTGGGGCCGAGTGGGTACCGGGTAGGCATCCAAAAAGATAACCTTGCCGGCCCTGTCTTTTTCGTCAGCTTGTAGGTGCCCAAACCAAGGAGCTACGGCTTTGTCTGCTTGCTCCCAAGATAAATTGCGCTCCTGCATCAGCTCTCGAATGGCCTGGGAGCGGGCCACGCCGCACAGGGTGGAGCTGGGAATGTAAGGGATCCCTAAGGGATCGAAAGCGGGGAGCAACATGCTCTCTGGACCCTTGGCCCCACCGACTCGAATTCGCCAGGGACAAGTAACCTGAAAGGTGTCGCTGGCAATGCGTTGGGTGCGCTCATTCAAAACTTTCAGGCGGGCTCCAAGGTTGATCGTTGTTTCCACTTGGTGCGCCAGCTCCGCTTTGGTGCCGTCTTTAGAAGCATCAAGCGGCGCTCGCATCCAGCGCAGATATTCAATAAAGCCAGCGGTGGGATCCGGCCTGGGCGTGGGATCCAAGGGGTGACCCAGCCAAGGCGAGGGCGGAGGATTGTTGCCTCCTCCACCGCGCGGCTGGTTTCCCCCTCCATTGCCTCCTCTAGGAGAATTAGGGCCCCGATTTTCCTGAGGCGGCCGGCGGCTGGGATCCCCTGGCCTGGGGGGACGAGGAAGCGGCTGAGGAGCGTTGCCAGGACGAGTAGGGCGATTGCCAGTCATGGGATCTTCTCCAAAAGTGGGAAACAGCGTTAGGAATTGCCAAGGGTTTGCCGAAATTTGCGCAACATAGCGCTGGTGCCAATCTCTAAGGCCCGTTGAATGAGCTGAGGCACAAGCTTGGGGATGTCGAAGTCTGGAAAAAGCCAGCTGCAGCTTGATTCTACGTAGTCTTCTCCCTGCAGAATAAAGATCCGCAAACTTCGCTCACCCAAGATCCAAACTTCCGGCACGCCGATGGCTCTATAGGCCTCGATAAAAGTTCGGGAAGTAACGTCGGACTCGATGGCCAGATCAGGTGGGGGCAACTGATCGACATCGATCCTGCCCTCGCAACCTCGCACCAACTCCAGGTGATTGACATAGAAGCAGGTGTCGGGCTCCACGCCAGCTCTGCCTGGCTTTTTGAGGGTTGTTGAGCCAAAGTCTTCCCAATCTCTCCCCTGAGCATCTAAGAGAGCCTTTACAATGTCACTGGCAATGCGATGAAGGCGCTCGTGTTTGGATAAAGGAGACATGATCTCAAAAGTGCCATCGTAGTAGGCAATGCGAGTGTGGCGATCTTCGCCCAGCTCCTCCAGAATGCTCTCGCAGTCTTGCCAGGTAAGAGAATGAATAACCACTCGGCTGCCTTCTTGCAGGGAAATCGCTTGCAGGGGGATCGCGACGCCCATTACTCTCCTCCTTTAATGTCGTGGTAGATGGCCATAGCCCAAAAGCCGAATTCCTGAGCCAAAGCCAGACCTAGCCCTGTTAAACCTAGATACTCTTCAACTCCCAATTGCATAAGACGATCCAGGCCGTTGGAGTTAGCAATTCCCTTTTGGCCAGAGATCTCTTCTAGGCAATCAAAAAACTCCTTGACTACTTGTTTTTTCCCTTCCTGGTTGAGGGCATCTTCTTCTGCCTTAAGGCGCAGCAGGCCCCAGGTGGAAAGGTAGGTGTAGAGCTCCACAGCCTGGTTTTTCTGCTCCTTAAGCTTTTCTTGGTCTTTGGTTTGAGCCCTTAACTGGCGAAGGGATTCGTAAACGGGCTTGGCCAACGTGCGGGGATCAAAAGTTTCCATAAAGCCTCCTCAACTAGTTCCAAGACAACTCGACAAAGCCCCGGCCTAGGCTCTCTTGGCCGCCAATTTGTAGAAGTTGGTTCTTCTGGAGAAGCTTCTGAAATTGCTCCACTGCTTCTTGGGAACTGCCGTTGGCCTGGGCTGTTACCCCCCAGGTAAAGTACATCAGGCTATCGGGGGGGATGGCCTCTTCGTAGCGAAAGCCGCCTTCTACAACTTTGTGCTCGCTGAGCTTAACTTTTACCTGCCGCCACAGGCTCATTTGAATAAGGGTGGCACAGTGCTGATCCGGCAAGACAAGGACGCGGCTGATGCTGGAAGATTTGACAAAGCTTTGCCAGTTTTCCCACTTCTTTAGACCGTTCTTTAGGATGGCATCCTTGAGATAGATGGGTCGGTTTGCCTCCAAGTTGGTGCTATAGGGCTCCGGCACCTGCAACTTCTGGCCACTTAGCCGCAGCCAGCGCTTGAGCAAGAGGGGGCAGCTAATCCAGACTACCCCGTGGCTGAGGGAAGCCACCGGCACCCACAAGAGGGATCCATCTCCAATCCAAATGGAGCCTTGGGTAAGCTGATCCCCCTCCCCAATTTCGTTGCCAAAAAGCTCAAACTTTAACTCTTTCTCGGCCACGCTGGCCCGCAATTTGCCGCGGATGGTGCTGGAAGGGATGTAGGGCAAGTTGGTGTGGGCCTCGCGGGCAATGCCCAAGAGGTTGCCTTCTTGGGTGGTGCCGCCGGTGTGCAGGGGAGTCAGCAAGGTGAGATAGACCAGGTGAAAGGCCATAGAAAAACACTCCTTATCCGTTAAAACAGGACTTCAAAAGCAAGCTCAATGGGCCCAAGGCAGCCAGAGCAACTCGCTGTAGCCTAGAAGCCGCCAGCGGTGGAAGACGTTGAGCCGGCCATCTTCCAGCTCCGGCTCGTCCTGGGCAAGGGGAGCTGGATGCTCCAGGTAGTAGATGCTGCCAGGCGGGGCGGCAAAGACTTGCGGAGCCGGTAGGCTGGTCTTGCGCGGCTCTGTTAGGGAGTCCACCCGCAGGCGACCGCTGATGGGAACTGGCTTGCCGGTGGCCACGCTCACCAGAGGACCGGTGAGGGAGTGGGCAGGATGAGGGGTGGCCAAGCGCCACTCCCAGGGCCAGGCGCGGCAGAGGGAGCGCCCCTCCACCTTTTTGATGAACACGCCGGGGGTCACCAGGTAGGCCAGAGCTCGGCGGGCTTGCCGGAAGGTCTGCTGGGAGAGCTCCTGCAGCACTTGCCACTGCTTGCCCAGCTTTGGGCAGGGGCTGAGGAGAGCAGCGTGGCCTTCTCCCCCTAGCCGCACCACTACTTCTTGCGCTAGGGGCAAGGGATCCCAGCTTTCGCGCTCTGGATCCCAGCACTCGATGGAAAGAGCCAGGCTCCAGCCGGGCTGCAGGCGGATGCAGGTTTCCACAAAGTAGCCCTCGGCCTCCCGCACCTGGCGTTTGCCTGCCTGCAGGGTGTTGTGGGGCCGCACTTCCGCCACCCAGGGGGACTTTACTGCCTGCTCCAGATCCCAGCCCTTGCCCTGCAGTGCAGTTTGCACCGCCTGAAAGGGCAGGTAGCCGGCGGCCTTTTGCTTGGAGCTTGGCCGTTCCTCCTCCGGAGCTGCTGCCACCAAAGGGGCGGGCCGGGTGGGATCCCAACGGTAGCCGTCATAGGAATGGCCCTCTTCCAGCCAGGGGATGGGCACCAGCGGGGATCCCTGGTAGAGGTGCAGAGGGCCGGGGAAGTAAAGCTGCTCATCCCAGCAAAGGAAAGGGCCGCATAGGCGCAGGGTTGCCGGCTGGCCCAGGTGAGCCAGAATGGCGCCGGCCAAGGTGTGGCCGCTGGGGGGAAAGCCGCTATTGGCCCAGGCCCGCTCCCCCGGCGCAAAGGGCTTGGCATCGCGAAACATCCACACATCTAGAGGCGATAGCGTGAACCAACTCATCGACCGTTCCTCCCCAAAGTGACGGTGCGGTTGCGCAGCACAAAGGCCGCCAGCTTGAACCAGTTTTTGATGGCCAGATCCCAGGCCCCCGGCTGGGCGGGCAGGCTGTGCTGCCAAAAGTGCTGAATAAACTCGACCAGCTTGGTCTGGAAACGATCCGTCTGCTCGCTTTCGCCGTGGAAGAGATCCCGGCGGCTGCAGAACAGGCGGGCCCAAGCAGGCACCGCTTCCAGGCTGGGGGCTGGGTGCTGCTCCCAGAGCTGGGCGGCGTGTTCAAATAGGGAGCTTTGATCCTGCTTTTGGCCCAACAGCTTCCAGTCAAAATCCAGCAGGTCTTTCCACTTGTCGAAGGTGTCGAACTTGCAGGTGCTCACCAGTTGGTTGCCGTTGGCAAACAGTACCCGCACCTGGGCGCTGTCTTTGGAGCTGCCCTGGGCATAGGCCTGCTCTTTGGCGCCTTGTTCTGCCTCCCAGAGATTCTCCAGGGCAATGGCCAGGGGCACCGAGTGGTGGGCAATCACCACCCCAAAGCTAATGCTGGCCAGGGATCCCAGAGTAAAAAGAGGGCGACGGCTGAGGCCAGCCGGCAACTGCGCCTTTTGCCACTGCCAGTAGTCCCCTTCGTTGGCAAACTCGCGCCAGTCGTCTTCGCCGCCGCGGAAACATTGGCGGATGTCCCAGAGCCAGCCATCCCACTCCCAGAGGTTGGTGTAGGCCAAAACGTCGTCTCCGCCGGCGTAGATAAGCCTGCCGGCATAGCGCTGCTCGGTGAGGTAGGGCACCAACTGGCCGGAAAAATCCAACAGAGCCCGGCTGAGGGCGCTGTGGGTGGCCGGGCCCATGCGCTTGCGGCTGGCTTTAACAAACTCGCTGAAGGCGTCCTTGACTTGCTTGAGCTCTTCAGAGTCGAGGACGCGGCCAATAGCGTCCCTCTGGCCATCCGCTAGGCGCTGCAGCGGCTGGGGCAGGTAGTCGTAGTAGGGCTTCATCTTCCCCCCGCTCAGCCACTGGCCCATGTCGTCGCCATCGCCGGCGGCCACCACGTACCAACTGGCGGGGTTGATGCTGGGGTAGTAGCGGCTGAGGGTGGCTTCTATCTCCTGGCGGCAGCGCTTCTGGGTTGCCTCGTCTGCTTCCAGGTCCTCCACCAGCCAGCCGGCGTTGAGCAGGCGGGGGTGGTAGCGCAGGTTTTGCTGGTCGGCCCACGGGATCCCCCACTTGCCACGCATCTCCCGGATCACCTCCCGCATGCCGGGGTGAATGGCCTCAACGGCGCGGCAGGCCTGCTCGAAGTGCTCCAGCTCGCGTCGCCCGTGGGTTTTCAGGTAACCGGCCACGCCAGCAGTGAGATCTGGGTAGGAAGCGGCGACCTCGTCTTCGTCGAGGGTGGGGAAGAGCTCCGGCAACACCTTGTCTAGGGCCCGCTTAACCGTTTCGGTGGCGTTGAGCTGCTCGCGGCCATCGAAAAGCCCTGCCTGGCGCTGCCAAAGCCGCCGGCTCTCCCCTTCGCTAATCCAGCGATTCCTGGGGGAAGGGTGAACCACCGGCCCTAGGCCAGAGACGGTGCTGCGCGGCCCAAAGGTCACCGGCAACTGCCAATCGCGGGCCTGTTTGCAGGCTGCCTGCAGCCGGCGCGTCGCCTCCACTGCCGCTGCCCACCAGGAGCCTACGTTTAGCCCTGGCTTGTGCTGGCGGCACTGCTGCCTTTCGGGATCCCAGAAGCTGATCCGCAGGAACTTCAGCTCCGGATCGGCAAAAAGCTGCCGCTTTCCTTTGAGATGGTAGGTGCGGTTTTGGGCGCTGACCCAGGGATCCCGCTCAATGGACTCCTGGGACCTGAGGATGGCGGTGTCTTTGAGCCTTTGCTGGGGGGATCCCAGGGGCGCTGCCGCCCAGTAGAACTGCCACTGGTGCTCCAGCCATCCCCCCCAGGTGGGATCTTCTGGGCGCAACTGCACCAGCCAGCGGCGCTCCAGTTGCAGGTGCTCCAGCGCTCTTTCCGCCAGGTGGCGCCATTCTTCTTTGAGGGTCTGCTGGGCAAACTGCATGGCCGCCTGCAGCCGCTCTTCGGGCAACAGCAAGAGGATCACGTTGGGGAAGCCGGCGGTGAGCAGAGTGTTGGCAGAAGGCTGCGGGATCCACTCGGCAAAGGGGGGGTACTTCTCCAGCAGCCAAGCGTCGATCAAAGGCTGGCCGTAGAGGCTGGGGTAGAGCAGGCAGTCGGGGCCGTATTTCTCCGCCAGGCGCCAGCAAAGCCGCGCCGAGAGGTAGTGCAACAGCCAGGATCCGGCCCAAAAGTCCCGCATCTTGCGGCTGGCTTTGATCAGCTCCTGGATGGGGTTGAAGGTCAAGCTGGCCAAAAAGGGCCGCGTGAACTTGGGCTCGTCGTAGCCGGCCAAACAGCCCGCCAGAGCGGCCACGACGCTAGTGTGGCTCCACAGGGATCCATCGGGCAGCCGCGTTTCTGCCGGCAAAAGCAGGAGGCTTTCATCGCCAAACTCCCGCGCCAGCGCCTGGGGAAAACAGCGCCAGAACCACCAGAACACCTTCTGGATATCCTCCTGTTCTTGCCAAATCCAGTCGGGAACTACCCTTGCTTCCTGCGCCAGCAAGTACTCGGCGCGGGAGCTGGCCTGCCGCAGGGCGCGGTGTTCTTCTTCGGGCAGTTGCCAAAAGCGCTTGCGCCCCGAAAGGAGATGGCTCATCTCTAAGCCCGGCCCCAGGCTCTGGCTGCAATCAGCTACCTGGTAGTCGATGGCAACCGGCAGGTGGCCGATAGCAGCCCGATCGCTGGCGGAGGCGACCAGATCCGCATCTCCCACCTGTGCCAGAGGGGATCCCTCTGCCTTGGGCGAGATCCACCCCTGCATCGCTGCTAGGTTTGGCCACAGCCCTTCCTTAGCGCGGCCAGAGGCGTCGTGGAGGGCTTTGAGGGCAGGATCATGCAGCAGGCCCCAGAGCTTTGCTTGCCAGTAGTAGTGATAAGACATGGTGTTTTCGCAGGAAAGATAGGAAAGTTAAGAACTGAACGTGCAAGGAAACAAAGTAGACAAAACCCCAGCAGCCACCCGATAGCCGGCTGTAGAAGCTACAAAACAAAGTCCACCGATCCCGACCGGCCCTCAGGTTTTTTCAGTATTTCTCCAGGTCAATAGGACTTGTTCAAGCTCAGCCCCTGCCAACCGCTGGACCGAAATTGAAAACCCAGAACCTGAGGGTGGGCCGACGTTGGTAGCCTACCGAGAATTGGAAGGATCCCCTTCCAATTCCCCCTCTGTTCGAGTCAATTCAGGAAACAGCGCTTCCAGTTTCGGCAGCAGATCCTGCAGCACAAAGCTCTCCAGAACTTCGCTGCGTAGAGATTTGGGTTTCATCTGCACATGGGCCACGTCGTTGCGGTATTCGCTCAGCCGAGACCAGAGCTTAGCTAGCTGCTGCACATCTGGGACATGGGCGGCAATGGGAGGCAGGGACTGAAGCTGCTCTTGGTGTTGGATAAGGGATCCAGTCGCAGGGAGATCTCCCAAGAGCTGCTCTTCCCGCGGGATAAGGGATCCCAACTGGTGTTCAATTCCCTGCCGCGCTTCTCGTTCGAGGTAGTTTTGGATCCCCTCACAGAGGCAAAGGGCAGAAACCACCCACTCGCGGGCCAAGAGAAGGGCTTGGGTGGTGAAGCGCTTTTCAACATACCAGCGCAGCAGTTGAAAGTGCTTTTGAACTTGCGCTTGGGGATCCGCCGCCTTTTCTGCCGGCAGCGCCAGTTGGCTGTAGCTATTTTGAATGCTTTGCAGCAGCAGGCCGAAGGGCTTGGCAAATTGGCCCACCTCTTCTGCCAACTCCTGGGTAGAGTGTCTTTGTAACTTGCGCAAGTCCTCCTGCAGGCTGACCGGCCTCACCAGCTCCAGAGAACGGGAGATGTCGCGGATGGCTTGTCCAAAGCTCTGCAGCCGGGTGGGCCTGGGATCCCCTTTGCCGGGCCTTTGCTGTCGGTAGAAGTCCCGTTGAACGGTGTCCAAAAGCTGGCCCAGCTCTACTGCCGAGCCGGTGCTGATGAACTTGTCGCTGGCCGTCAGCCAGTCCAGAAGCCGAATGGCCGGCGTGAGATCGATAATGGGGGTCTCCGCCTGGCCAGGGCGGTAGAGGCCGTAGTAGAGCCCCTGGATCTCGACATTTTTGGCCTTGCGCAAAAGGGCGGCTCCCAAGAGCACCAGCAGCGGGATGGAGCGAAAGGCGTGGGTGATATCAAAAAGCAGCCGGCTGTTGGGCTCGATGCCATCGACCAGCACGTCGAAAATCTCCCAGGTCTCCGCTTCCGTTTTGCCCTCAGGAATGGCTTTGGCCACCTTCTCCACCTGGGGTGGCAAGGACTCCTGCAAGCGGCCCCAGTGCTTGGCGCGGGCCTCCTCCGTCAGCAGGAGGATGATTCTATCAATTTCAAAGAGCTGGCAGAGGGCCTTGGCGACGTAGCAGGTTTTGTCTGCCCTTTGCTCCCCAAAGAAATACGTCGTCTCGGTGTAGTCGCCAGTGCCCAGGGTGGTCAAAAGGGTTTTAGCCATAGGGATCCTCCAGGTGGGTCTGCAACGCATCAAAGCACAACCGCTGGCAAGCTACCGCAACCTGGAAGCCCCCCCTTCCCAAAAACAAGAGGCCTTTTCCCGCGCAGTGAAGGCGAAAAACCCAAAGTTAGCCTAGAACTAGAAAGCAGTTGGCCTCTAGAACGAGAGGGATCCTGGCATGCTATCGACCGAAGAGCTGTCGATTGCTCATCCAAAACTTACTCCCGAACAGTTTCTCGCCTTGCCAGAGGAAGATACTACCTATGAGCTGGTCAATGGACAAGCTGTTCCCAAAGATTTGCCGATGTCTCCTCAGAGATTTCATGCCTCTTTGCAGAAGCGGCTGCTTTTCATTCTGGATGCCTGGTGTCAAGGCAAGGGGGATGTGTACACAGAGCTGGCAGTTGTTTTGCAAAGGCAGGATCAAGATTGGCTTCCTGTTCCCGATTTGCTCTATGTTTCCTTTGAACGCTGGCCAGCGCAGCTTGAGGAAGACGGCCCTTGTCCCGTCGCTCCCGAACTGGTAGTGGAGATTCTTTCTCCCGGCCAGAGTTTTGGGGCTGTACTTCAAAAAGCAGCGGACTATCTGGAAGCTGGGATCCCTCGCGTTTGGGTTGTGGATCCCCAAGCCAAGAGCATCACCGTTTTCTACCCCGATGCCCCGCCGCGGACTTTTACGGGATCCCAAGCCATCCAAGATGAGTTTCTGCCCGGCTTGAAGGTTGTCCCCCAGGATGTGTTTGCCCAAGCGAGGATCCCTTAGTTGTTTTAGCTATCTGAGAGGGCTACCATGATTGAAGCTCTGGAAAGGCTAGCAAAGGAACCTGCCGAAAGCTCTGCAACAGCTTCTCGGAAGATTTGGACTGATGAAGAGTTTATGGCTCTGCCCGATGATGGCAATTGCTATGAAGTTGTCGATGGGAAGCTGATTGCTTTGGGTTCGGCAAGTGCAAGGCATGGATACTATGTAAGTTTGATTCACATCCTCCTAGGTGCCTATGTTCGCAGCCAAAAGATTGGCTTTACTTTTGACTCCGATACTTCGTTTAAGATGAAATCTGGCAATCGCCGCTCCCCAGATTGTTCTTTCTTCTCCAAGGAGCGGCTGCGATCTCTCGGCGGGATCCCCAAGGGCTATATCGAGGGAGCTCCAGACCTGGCTATAGAGGTTCTCTCTGAGGCCAATACTGTAGGAGAGATCCACGACAAAATTGTCGAGTATTTTGAGAACGGATCCCGGCTTGTTTGGGTCATTCATCCCGAAGAAAAGTATGTTTTAGTCTACCGCCAGCCTGAGCCCGCAGCATTGAAGCGGCCAGGAGATATCCTGGAAGGCGAAGAGGTGATCCCTGGGTTTGCCTTGGATTTGTCAGAGTTTTTTGCCGAACCTGAGTTTTAGCTGTTTGCCAAGCTCGCAAGTCTTCCAGGGTTCCGCGGCACCTGGTAAACTGGCGCCAAAAACGGGATCCAATTTCATGAGGCCGGTTTACCTGCAAGTTCTGGAGCGCAACCCCAGACGGCTGCGAATTGCCCTGCAAAGGTTTACCCCTGAGCAACTGGCCTGGCGGGTGGTGGCGGGTTTGGGGCTGTTGGCGCTGGGATCCCAGCTCTGGGGCCGCTCGCCGCTGGTGGGGTTGCTGGCCGTAGCAGCGGGCCTGGGGATTGGGATCCCTTGGGGGCTGGGGCAGATCCTGAGCTTGGATCGGGAGCGGCAGCGAGCGACCCTGACCCGGCTGGGTGGCCCCTGGGGGCTTTGGCGGCAGCAGGTATTCTCTTATCCCCTCGCCCAATTGCAAGGGGTGCGGCTGCAGCGGCTGGGACAGGAGATCTTAGATGAGGAGGCGCGGGAGAGCTTTCAGATCCAAGCTCAGGTGCGGTTGCAGTTTCGCCGCGGCGCTTTTGAACAAAAGCTTGAAGAAAAATTTCAAGAAGAGGTTATTGCTTGCTTCAGCAGCCAATCGGCGATCAAAGAAGGCGAGCCGGAAGCGCTTACCCTGGCACAGCGGCTGGTGGGCTGGATCCAGGACTATCTTAACCTGTGAGGTTCCCTTCTGGGCAATTGCCGAGGTTATATAGAAGTTCGTGAGTTGTTAATTGTGATACTTGGCAATCCTTGGCAAACTGCCGAGAATTGGTGTGGGTTTGAATAGGCACTCTCGCCTATCTTAACAGAATTTTGGCAATGCTAAGCTGTCATGATCATTCCTTGGGAGACCATTGTTGAGGAAGCTTTGGGCAACTGGCCGTGGCTGCTTTTGTGGGCAGCCTGGCTCCTGGCGCTTGTCTTCTGGCAGAGGCGGCGGCCGCATCAGGCCCAGGTTGGTTTTCCCGATGTCATCATGCTGGCGCGGGCGGATACAACGGTGGTGGAGTGTAACGAGGCCTGCCAGAAGGTTTTCGGCAATTGGCAGGGCCGGCGCTGGATCGAGGCCTTGCCGCCAGAGGAGCAAGAGCAGGTGCGGCAGAAGATATCCCAGCTTACTCCTCAGCAGCCTACCTTTGCTTGGGCTCACCCCTTGTTCGATGCGGAAGGAAAGGTGCGGTGGTTTGAGTGGATCAACCAGGGCCTTTTCGACCGGCGGGGCCGCTTGCAGTTTATTCGCGGGGTGGGCCGAGACATTACCGAGAAGAAGCAACTGGAAGAAAATCTGCGCCTGCGGGAAGCCCAACTGAGGGCTCTTCTGGACGCCCTGCCGGCAGCCATATGGGCCAGGGATCCCCAGGGAGTGCTGATTTTGCAAAATGCCACCGACCGCGCCTGGTATGGCGACCTGCTGGGCACTTCTCTGCAAGAGGCAGCGCAGCAACATCCCCACTGGCTGGAGTACACTGGGCAAGCCTTGTCTGACCTGGAGCGGCAAGGGTTTTCCCGATTGGAGAGCAAGGAAATCATCCAAGGCCAAGAGCGCTACACCTATCGCCTGGCTGTCAAGCTGCAGGATGAGTCCAAAGGTTTGGGATGGCTCGGCATTGTCTTCGATATTACCGAGCAAAAGCGGCTGGAACAACAACTGCGAGAACAACAGGAGCGCTTTCGCGCCTTCCTCGACAACAGCCACGACATTTTGTGTTGGATCGATGCCCAAGGCTTGGTTCATACTCTCAATCGCCCGGTTACCGAGAAAGTCTTGGGTCGTTGTCCTGAGGAGGGAGAACCTATACCTCTGGATTGGGTTCACCCGGAAGATCGCCAGATCGTTGCCGACGCCCTTGAACAACTGAAGGCTCGGCCTGGCGAGACGCTCAGCTTTGTCTATCGGGCCCAGCATGCCGATGGCCACTGGGTGTGGCTGGAGAGCCGCTGCACCAACCTTTTACAGGATCCTTTAGTGCAGGGGATTGTGTGCAGCAGCCGCGACATTACCCAACAAAAGCAGGTGGAACTAGCTTTGCGGGAAAGCGAAGCCCGCTTTCGGGAAATGGCCGAGGCTGTGCCGGTGAATTTCTTCGTCTGTTCCGCAGATCTCAGCCAAGTTCTCTACAAAAGCCACCGGTGTCAAAGCATCTGGGGATACACACCGGAGGAGTTTTATCAAAAACCGGATCTATGGAAAGAAAGGCTTCACCCTGAAGATCTGCCCCGTGTTCTTCGATCTCTTCCTCGAGCTATTCGAGGGGAGCAGCCAATCACCTACCGCATCTTCCATCGAGATGGCAGCCTGCGCTGGTTACGCACTTCCTGTCAGCCTATTTTTAATGAGCGGCAAGAAATCATCCGCTTTGTAGGTGTTACGGAAGACATCACCGAGCAAAAAGAGGTGGAGCTGGCTCTACAAGAAAGTGAGGCTCGCCTTAGAGCTATTCTGGACAGGATCCCCTTTTCCATCTTCCTCAAAGACCTGGAGGGGCGCTATCTTCACGCCAACAGGTTTTATCTACAACAGAGAGGTTCTGAGCTAGGAGAACTTATTGGCAAGCTGGATGATGAGCTTTTCACTCCCGAAGAGGCCCGCGAGTTCCGAGAGCAGGATCAGAGAGCTCTCCAATCTCCGGATCCTGTCAGCTACGAGCGGATTTTTTCCCGCAATGGCAAGCAATTGAGCCAGTGGGTTACCAAATTTGCCCTGCGAGATTGCCAGGGGGATCCCTATGCCGTCTGTGGCGTTGTTGTGGACATAACTCCTCTTAAGCAGGCTCAGGATCTGTTGATGCAAGAAGCAGAGCGGGAGCGACTACTAGGGGCTTTGCTGCGGCGGATCCGACAAGCTCTAGACCTGCCAGTTATTTTGCAAACAACCACTGCCGAGGTGCGGGAGTTTCTCCAGGTGGATCGGGTAATGATCTACCAGTTGCAGGAGGGGGCAGGGGGGTTTGTGGCCGCTGAGTCAGTGGTGGATCCCTGGCCTAGTCACTTGGGCCGCTACGTGTGGGATGAGTATTTCCACAGGGATCCCTGCCATCGCAAGTACCAGCAGGGCTTTGTGCAAGCCATCGAAAATGCGGCGACCGCCAGTTTGGATCCTTGCTATCGGCAGCTCTTGGAATCTTTCCAGGCCCAGGCCAACTTGGTGATCCCAATCCGACGGGGTGAAGACCTTTGGGGCCTCTTGGTGGCGCAGCACTGCCAATCCAGCCACCCGTGGCAGGAGTGGGAAATTGAGCTTTTGCAGAAGCTGACCGACCAGTTGGCTATCGCGTTGCAACAGGCTCAGTTGTACGAGCAGGTAAAAGCTCTAAAGCAAACGCTAGAAGAAAAAGTGCGGCAGCGCACTGCGGAGCTAGAGCGGGCTTTGCAATTTGAGGCTCTCCTAAGAAGCATTGCCAACCGCGTGCGCGATTCTCTCGACGAAGCTGAGATCCTCAGCGCCGCCGTGCGCGAGCTGGGAGAAAGTCTAGATGCCGATGGCTGCGATATCGGCCTTTACAACGCCGATTTCACCCTTGCCACCATCCGCTACGAGTATTGCCCCCGCTCCGATTCTTATCTGAACCTCTCCATCCCTTTGCAGGGAGGGCCTTACGAAACCGTGTATCGACAATTAACTGCAGGGCAGCCTTGTCTATTTTGCTTCTTAGGGCGAGCCTCGGAAAACCGCCAGGTAGTAATGGCTTGTCCCTTGCTAGATAAAGGCCAAGTGCTGGGGGATCTGTGGATCTTTCGCTCGGCGGCGCGTCCTTTCGACGACCAGGAGATCCAACTTATCCAGCAGGTGGCCAACCAATGTGCCATTGGGCTGCGGCAGGCGCGCCTGTTCCAGGCTGCCCAAGAGCAGGTGCAAGCCCTGGAGCGCCTCAACCGTCTCAAAGACGACTTCATCAGCACCGTCAGCCACGAGCTGCGCACTCCCCTGGCCAGCCTGAAAATGGCCCTGAAAATGCTGCAGATAGCTCGCTCAGAGGAGAAACGAGCGCAATACTTCCTCATTGCCGAGCGGGAGTGCCAGCGGGAGATCGAGCTCATCAACGACCTGCTGGATCTGCAGCGGCTGCAGGCGGAGGCCTATGCGCTGGAGGTGCAAGCCCTCACCTGGCGAGATCTGCTGGGGGATCTGCTGACGGTTACCCAAGAGCGGGCCCGCGCCAAGGGGCAGAGCTTTCAAGCCAGCGTCCCCCTAGAAAGCACCATCACAACGGATCCCTTGCTGTTGCAACGTATCCTGCGGGAGCTGCTGCACAATGCTGTGAAATACACCCCGGCCCAGGGATCCATCCGCCTACGGGTAGAAACCGAAAACCGCCGCAGCATCGTCGAGGTCAGCAATAGCCAGCCGATCCCCGCCGAGGAGTTGACCCGCATCTTTGAGCGCTTTTACCGCATTCCCAGCAACGATCCTTGGAAGGAAGGGGGCACGGGTCTGGGCTTGGCCTTGGTGAAACAGATGGTGGATCAGTTGCGCGGATCCATCGAGGTGAGCAGCGCCGCCGGCTGGACAACCTTTACGCTTCACCTACCTCATCTGCCCCAACTTTGACACAAAAGGATAGCTTGGTAGCCCCGTACTTGAGTGCGGGGCGGAAAAGCCCTTGAGCCACTTTAGTTGCTTCTTTGTTATAGTTAGTACAGAGCTTCTCCAGGAAAACAACCTACTGCGGTGCAAAACCCGCGCGGCAATAACTAACCTAGAGGAACCTAAGTCCGAAGTAAGCAGAACTTTGAGGTTATGCCTCAAAGGACTGTCTAGGGGCGTCTTGACAGCGCCTTCGCGAGTCTATTTGGGTGGGAGTGTCAAATCCCACGCTGAGGTCTCAGGCTTCTGCCATAGTGGAATTGGTCTTTTGTTGCTCCGTCTCTATGCTCAACTACCCGCCCAGCCATCCGGATCCCACTGTTGTCGACTTCTACCATGGGCAAGCGGTGCCGGATCCCTATCGCTGGCTGGAGGATCTGGATTCTGAGCAGACGCGAGCTTGGATCGAGGCGCAAAACCGCCTAACTTTTGACTACTTGCAGCGGATCCCGGCCCGGCAGCGGCTTCTGGAGCGCCTGAGGCAACTGTGGAACTACGAAAAATACAGCCAGCCCTTCAAAGAGGGCAACCGCTACTTCTACTTCAAAAACGACGGCCTGCAAAACCAGAGCGTTCTCTATACCCAAGAAAGCCTGGAGGGAGAGGCGCGGGTTTTGCTAGATCCCAACACCCTCTCGGAAGACGGCACGGTGGCCCTCTCAGGGATTGCCATCAGCCGCGACGGGCGCTACCTGGCCTATGGTCTCTCCCGCTCCGGCTCCGACTGGCAGGAGTGGAAGGTGCGGGATATCGAAACGGGAGAAGACCTGCCGGATCACCTGCGCTGGATTAAATTCTCCGGGGCCAGCTGGACGCTGGACGGGCAGGGATTTTTCTACAGCCGCTACGACGAGCCGGCCCCTGGCAGCGAGTACGAAAGCGCCAACTACTTCCAAAAACTCTACTACCACCGCCTGGGCACCCCCCAGTCGGAAGATCTCTTGGTCTACCACCGCCCTGACCAAAAAGAGTGGGGCTTTGCCGGCGGGGTTACCGAAGATGGAGACTACCTAATCATCTCCGTCTGGCGGGGCACGGATCCCAAAAACCTCCTCTTCTACAAAGACCTGCGGGATCCCAGCTCGCCGGTGGTGGAGCTTATCCGCGAGTTCCAGGCCGAGTACGCCTTTGTCGGCAACGACGGCTCCCGCTTTTGGCTGTTGACGGACCTCCAGGCTCCCCGGCGGCGACTGGTGGCCATTGATCTCGACAACCCAGGTCAGTTGCAAGAGGTGATCCCCGAAGCCGAGGAGACCCTGCAGGGAGTTAGCCTAATCCACAACCAGTTCGTTGCCTTCTACCTCAAAGACGCCCACACCCAGATCCGGACCTTTGCTTTAGACGGCACCTACCTGGGGGAAATCCCCCTGCCGGGGCTGGGATCCGCCAGCGGCTTTGGCGGCAAGCGCCACGACACCGAGACCTTCTACACCTTCACCAGCTTTACCACTCCCCCCACCATCTACCGCTACGACTTCACCAGCGGCCGCAGCACCCTCTTCCGTCAGCCCCAGGTGGATTTCGATCCCCAGGCCTATGAGGTGCAGCAGGTGTTCTACGCCAGCCAAGACGGCACCCGCATCCCCATGTTCCTTGTCCACCGCCGCGGCCTAGCGCGGACAGGGGATCACCCCACCCTGCTGTACGGCTACGGCGGCTTTGGCATCTCTCTGACCCCCAGCTTTTCGGTGGGCCTGGTGGCCTGGCTGGAGATGGGAGGGGTTTACGCCCAGCCCAGTTTGCGCGGCGGCGGCGAATACGGGGAAGCCTGGCACCAAGCGGGCACCAAGCTCAACAAGCAAAAGGTCTTCGACGACTTCATTGCCGCGGCTGAGTGGCTCATGGCCAACGGCTACACCAACCCCTCCAAGTTGGCCATCGCCGGCGGCAGCAACGGCGGCCTCTTGGTGGGGGCCTGCCTGACCCAAAGGCCGGATCTCTTTGCAGCAGCCCTCCCCGCCGTGGGGGTGTTCGACATGCTGCGCTTTCATAAGTTCACCATCGGCTGGGCCTGGATCTCCGAGTACGGATCCCCGGAAGACCCGGAGGAATTCAAGGCCCTCTACGCCTACTCCCCCCTGCACAACCTCAAGCCCGGCACCGCCTACCCCGCCACCCTGATCACCACGGCAGATCACGACGACCGGGTGGTGCCCGCCCACAGCTTCAAGTTTGCCGCCGCCCTGCAGGCGGCCCAGGGGGGATCCCAGCCCATCCTCATTCGCATCGACACCAAAGCCGGCCACGGGGCCGGCAAGCCCACTGCCAAGCTCATCGAAGAGACCGCCGACCGCTGGGCCTTCTTGGTGCAGGTGCTGGGGATCCAAGCGGGCTAGCGACTCCGCGCCGGCAACCCCCTAGGCCCCAGGCCCACCCGACCGGCATAGACGGCCGCTTCCCCCAGCTCGTCTTCGATGCGCAGCAGTTGGTTGTACTTGGCGATGCGCTCGCTGCGACAAAGGGATCCAGTTTTGATCTGGCCGGCGCGGGTGGCCACCGCCAGGTCGGCGATGGTGGTGTCTTCTGTCTCACCGGAGCGGTGGCTGATGAGGGTGCGAAAGCCCGCCTGAACGGCCAGTTGAATGGTCGAGACCGTCTCTGTCAGGGTGCCGATCTGGTTGAGCTTGATCAAAATGGCGTTGGCAGCGCCGCTGTCGATGCCTTTCTGCAGCCGGGCCGGGTTGGTTACAAACAGGTCGTCCCCCACCAGTTGCACCCGGGATCCCAAGCGGGCGGTCATGGCCTGCCAGCCGGCCCAATCTTCTTCCGCCAGCCCGTCTTCCAGGGAGAGGATGGGATAGTTGGCCAGCAGTTGCTCGTAGTAGTTCACCATCTGCTCGGCGCTGCGGGCTTTGCCCTCGAAGTGGTACTGCCCATCCTGCAGCAGCTCGTTGGCCGCCACGTCCAAGGCCAAGGCGATATCCTCCCCTGGCCTGTAGCCCGCCTGTTCAATAGCCGTCATCAATAGATCCAAAGCTGCGGCGTTGGAGTCGAGGTTGGGGGCAAATCCGCCTTCATCCCCCACCCCCGTGGACAGTCCCCTCTGCCGCAGCACTTGTTTTAGGGCTGCAAACACCTCGGCTCCGTAGCGCAGCGCCTCGCGAAAGCTGGGTGCTCCGATGGGCACGATCATAAATTCTTGAATATCGAGGTTGTTGTCGGCGTGGGCGCCGCCGTTAAGCACATTCATCAGCGGCGCCGGCAGCAGGTTGGCAAAGGGTCCACCCAGGTACCTGTACAAAGGCAGGCCCACTGCACTGGCAGCCGCCTTAGCTGTAGCCAAAGAAACTGCCAAGATGGCATTGGCTCCCAGTTGCGACTTGTTGGGGGTGCCGTCCAGATCGATCAGCAACTGGTCGATGCGGGCCTGGTTAAGGGCATCTTCCCCTCGCAGCTCCGACTGGATGGGGCCGAGGATGTTTTCCACTGCCCTCAGCACACCCTTGCCCCCGTAGCGCTTGGGATCCCCGTCCCGCAGCTCGTGGGCCTCAAAAGTGCCGGTCGAAGCGCCACTGGGCACCTGGGCCAAGCCGGTTGCCCCATTGGCTAGGCCCACCAAAGCTTCTAAGGTCGGCTGCCCCCGGGAGTCGAGGATCTCATGGGCGGTAATCCACTCGATGGCCGTTTCCACAGTTGCACCTCAGCAATTGGCTAGACAGTTCTGGCCGAAGCCAGATTGCCAATAGACTAGTGGATTTTCGCCCCTAGATCCCTTTGCTTCCGGAAAACTTTAACGGCTTGCCCCTGTTTCAAGAGAAGCGGAAGTAGAATAGGCAGAGTAGTCCGGGTGGGGTGGAGGGGGAATCTGCGACTATGTTCGAAAGACTGCTCTTTCCCATCGACAACTCGCGCGAAACTAGCCACGCCCTGCCCTTGGTGGCGGACATAGCGCAGCGCTACAAGAGCCAGGTCTATCTGCTCTCCGTCCTAGACAGCACGGACCTGAGCCCAGAGCAAGCCGAGCAAGCCCGCCAAAGTATCCACAACTTGCTCAAACAGGCTGAGGCTGGCCTCCAGCAGATTGGCATCCAAAATGTCAAGAGCGAGTATCGCGAGGGGAAGGTTCCTTTTGTCATCTGCGACGTGGCCGACGAGCTGGAGATTAGCCTAATCGTGATGGGATCCCGCGGCATCAGCCTAGCCGAAGGCCGGAAAAACGAATCCGTTAGCCACCGGGTCATCGACCTCTCCCCTTGCCCAGTGCTGGTAGTACCCTGAAGAGCAGGCCTTCTCTTTCCGGGGAGTGTGTTGAAGTTGTCTCAAAATGTTGCCCTGTGTAACAGCAAGGCCGTTTTTGTTCGTGTTGAACAGGAGTCTGCTGTACAACGAAGAGCGAGGTAGCCCGGATTACTGGTTACACCCCTGGGAATCGGTATGGAAAATCAAAGTCGTGGTCACAACAAGGCCTCGCAGAGAACCTTCGAGGTGATGCGGCATTTCGCAGAAACCTACGCCAAACGCACCGGCACTTTTTTCTGCTCCGACCCCGCAATTACGACAGCGGTGATTGAGGGTCTAGCTCTGCACAAAGAGCAACTGGGCGCCCCGCTCTGTCCTTGCCGCTTCTACGAAGACAAAGAGGCGGAAGTGAAAGCCGGCTATTGGAACTGCCCCTGCGTGCCAATGCGCGAGCGCAAAGAATGTCACTGTATGCTCTTCTTAACCCCAGACAACCCCTTTGCCGGCACCAGCCAAACCCTAGAGGAGGTGCCCCTGGAATACCAAACGAAATAATCGGCCAAGTGCCTGTCATTGGAGGGGACGATCGGGCGGGGAGGGGTGACAAAGATCGGTATAGTCAGTCAGAGAATAGCTGGGTAGTTGCTATTCGCAGGAGGAGGAAACTCTTTTATGACTCCCTCACTGGCTAACTTTCTCTGGAGCTTGCTGTACGGCGCAGTGGTGCTGGGGCTTCTCTTCGGCGCCATCGTCTTCGTCAGCCAAAGAGATAGGGTGCGTCGTCGCTGAGTCTCCTGCTCGCCAGGGCTTGTCTGCGGATTGCCCACCGCCCTTTATGATCTAAAGCTGATCTGGCGACATCCCGGGAGCGTTGACCCACCCCCTGCACTACTGGCGGCAAAAAAACCGCTACTACCACGAGGATCTGGAGCGGCTGCACCGCTTCTTCGTTCCCCCAGGCCTGCGCATTCTGGAAATCGGCTCCGGCACCGGATCCCTGCTCAACGCTTTGCAGCCCAGTTTTGGGGTGGGGATTGACTGGGACGCAGAGATTGTTGCCCAGGCGCAGAGGCAGTTTCCCCATCTTCACTTTCGGGTGCAGGATGCCCACACGCTGGACAAGCAGGATCCCATCTTAGCGGAGCCTTTTGACGTTATTTTGCTCGTCAACACCTTGGGCTACCTGGCAGACGTTCAGCAGGTTTTTGAGCGGCTGCGCCGTTTTTGTACCCCGCGCACTCGCCTGATCCTCTCGTACCACAACCCCCTCTGGGAGCCGCTGCTAAGCCTGGCGACCGTCCTCAAGCAGCGCATGCCCCTGCCGGCAGCCAACTGGCTCTCGGCAGGCGATGTGGCCAATTTGCTGCACCTAGCAGGGTACGAGGTCATTCAGCAGGGCAAGCGGCTGTTGTTGCCGCGGCGGATCCCACTGCTTTCGACGCTGATTAACCGCTTCATTGCCCCCTTGCCCGGGATCAACGCCCTTTGTCTAACGGAATACACGATCGCCCGCCCCCAGCCCGATCCCGCCTGGGATCCCCCCCTTGAGGAGCAACCTTCTTGCACAGTGGTGATCCCAGCCCGCAACGAGGCGGGCAACATCCGCCGCTGTGTGCAGCAGTTGCCAGAGATGGGATCCCGCACCGAGATCATTTTTGTAGAGGGGCATTCCAGCGACGACACCTGGGCTGAGATCCAGCGGGTTCAGGACGAATACCAGGGGATCCGCACCATCCAGGCTCTCCGGCAAGAGGGCAAAGGCAAGGGAGATGCGGTGCGCAAGGGGTTTGCCGCGGCCAGCGGCGATGTGCTGATCATTCTCGACGCCGACTTGACTGTCCAGGCGGAAGAGCTCCCCAAGTTTTTCCGCGCGGTGGCCTCCGGGCGGTGCGACTTTGCCAACGGCTGCCGCCTCGTCTATCCCCTGAAACCAGAAGCGATGCCGCGCCTCAACCAGTGGGCCAATCGTTTTTTTGCCGCTCTCCTCTCCCACATTCTCGGCATCCGCATCAAAGATTCCCTCTGCGGCACCAAGGCCCTGTGGCGGGAGGACTATTGGCAGATTGCCAAGCTGCGGCAAGAATGGGGGGATTTTGACCCGTTTGGGGATTTCGACCTGTTGTTGGGGGCGGCCAAGCGCACCCTCAAGATCCTGGACATCCCGGTGCGCTACTTCCCCAGAACCTATGGGCGCTCCAACATCCAACATGTGCGGGACGGGCTGCGGCTGCTGCAGATCTGCGCTTTTGCCCTCAGCCGCTTCAAGGGATCCTGAGCCCTAACCCCTTCAACACGGTTTTGATCCAGACGGGCCGCTTCCCCATCCGGATCCCTGCCCAGCCTCCCAGAAGTTGTTACAATAGTTAGCCATTGAAAAATGCATGGATCAGCCCTGAGAAAAACCGCCACAGGAAAAAGCAATGGGGGAATCCGTGTTGAGCAGGCTCGGCCAATGGATCTCAAGTACTCCCCTACGCTCCCTCGATCGAGCCTATGAAGCTGCCCTGCGCATCAAAGCCATCGAAGACCGCTACTTTCAGGGGGGATCCATCGGCAGCAACGGAAACCACGGCCAAAACACCAGCCGCTACTTTCAGATCCAATTGCGCCAGGAATTGCGTCAAATTGATCTTAGTTTAGCGGAGTTCAGGGCCAGTAGCGTTTTTTCTCGCCTGCCGGATCCCGAGCAAAATGGCAGCGGCCCTCCCTTCTCTTCCGACAAAGATCAGGCCAAAGAGGCCCCCGTCGGCCCTTCTGAAAACGACGGTAAAGACGCTGAAAATGGCCGGCAAAGTCGGGATCCCTCGATTTTGGAAAAGCTGGAGTTTATCGATCAGGTGACCTCGCGCTACAAGCGCCCCGCTGCTCAACCCAGGTCCACCTCCCCTCCGCCCAAGTCTCAAGAGCAACCAGAGCCACTGACCTCAAGCCAGCCGGAGCCCTCCGATCCCTCCATCAAGACCAATCTTGCTAAGACAAACCTCGACAACAGCAATGCCCCGGTTGCCTCTAAAACGGCCCTCCTGCCTCGCTCCATCCTGCGTACGGCCAACCAGATCCGCCGTGAGCTGAGTTCGCAGGCAGAAGAAGAGCTGCTCCAGGAGTATCGCAGCCAACGCACGCGCACACTGGTGGCAGTTCGGTTTTTGTTGCTGCTGGCCATTTTGCCGCTGCTTGTCCAGATTTTCTCGAAACACTTCCTGTTCGGGCCGTTGGTGGATCGCTTTCAGCCGCGGGAGCCCACCATCCTGGCTCTGAGCTACGAATTTCAAGAAAAGGCTCTCTCCGAGTTTGAGTTTTTCAAGGAAAAAATAGAGTTTGAGCGGGCTTTACACCACCAATCTCCAGAGCTCGACCTGGAATCCGAAGACCAACTGTCCAAGAAGGCAGAGGAGTTGCTGCAAAAATACAGCCGTAAGAATTTGGAAGGCCTCAAGAACGTCCTTGCCGACGTGCTATCGCTGCTGGTGTTTGGCTGGCTGATCCTCATCGGGCGCGAGGAAATTGAAGTTCTCAAGTCTTTTTTGGATCGCCTGATCTATGGCCTCAGCGACAGTGCCAAGGCTTTCATTATTATTCTCTTCACAGATGTGTTCGTCGGCTACCACTCTCCCCATGGCTGGGAGGTGCTGCTGAGCAGCTTAGCTGCCCACCTGGGTCTGCCAGAAAACCGCAATTTTATCTACGGCTTTATTGCCACTTTTCCGGTTTTCCTCGATACACTCTTTAAGTACTGGATCTTCCGCTACTTGAACCGCGTATCGCCGTCGGCGGTGGCCACCTACCACGCCATGAACGATTGAGGGTTTGCAGTTGCCTTCATCGAGAATCCAGGCCGCTGCCGCCACCATCCACAACCTCAGGGGGAGTTCCCCTCACCCCCGGCCCCTCTCCCTCTGGGAGAAGGGAGCTGGGGATCGACCTAACGAGTTGTTTCGTTGCCCCTGGAAACAGCCCTAATTTGAGTTCCCTGAGTTAGCTGCGCACGCGCAAGGACTGGCGATGGCAAAACCCGCAGACCAACCAACGCTCCAGTTCGGCGGCAGGGGCGGGGCAGCCACAGGCAGGGCAAGGGAACAGGTTTTGCTGAGTTTGTCTCTGTTTCACCAGTCGGGCCCAACGTTCGAAAGCGGCTTTAGCATCGGCGGGAGACGGCCGTGAGCCGGAGCGGCGAGCGGTTGCAGGCTGCTTTTGGGCTGGGGTTGCAGATGAGATGGGGTAAAACTTGCCTACCAACTCCGCATCAGGGTGGGGAGCGGACGGGCTGGATCCCTCGTGCCAAGCGCCGGGGCTGAAGCGAATGTCGCTGAGAGGAGGGTGCAGGCGGCTGTTGAGTTTCCTGAGAATGAGCTGGCGCTGCAGAGTTAAGTTTTGCGCCCAGGACGGGGTAGAGGTGGCCACCTGTAGCACCTGGCGGCGCAGGTTGAGGGGATAGGTTTGCGCTGCTACCGCCTCTCCCACCACTTCCGGCCAGAGCTGTCTTAGGAGCTGCATTTGCTTCAGTTCAGCCCAACACGGATGGCTGCCAAAGCTACCCAGTGCCTCATCTAACCGTTGCAGCATGGTGTCGCTCAGGAAACGCCATTTTGGTCTTCCAACGATTTTGCCGCTTCGCTGAGGGCGGACTGAATGGAAGCGGCATCGGGCAGGGAACGGGATCCGCCGTTTTGACTGGGGGGAGCAAATCCTTCGAGGCTGCGAATGTGAATATCTTGCTGGGGGAAGGGGATGCGGATCCCACGCCGGCGAAACTCTGCTTCGATGGCAAAGTTCAGCTCGCTGATCAAGACAAATTGATCCTGGGGCCGGTTGATCCACACCAGCAGCTCAAAGTTGAGGGAAGAGGGGCCAAAAGACTTGAGCCACACCTGCGGGGCGGGGCTGCTCAGTACCCGCGGATTTTCCTTGGCGGCGCTGAGCAGGGCTTCGGTGACCAAGGTGGTATCGGAGCCGTAGGCCACGCCCACGGGAATGTGGATGCGACAGCGGGGATCCCGGTAGCTCCAGTTCACCACCTTCGACTCGGTGAAGCGGGAGTTGGGCACGATTACAAAGATGCGATCCAAAGTGCGCAGGACGGTGGCCCGCGGGCCAATGCGCTCCACGATGCCGAGCAGGTTGTCCACTTCCACCAGATCCCCGACTTGGATGGGGCGCTCCAGCAGGATGGCGATGTAGCTGATGTAGTTGTTGGAGAGGTTTTGCAGACCAAAACCGATCCCCAAACCCACCGCCCCGGCAATCACCGCCAGGGATCCCAAATTGAGGCCACTGAAGGGCAAGACCAAGAGGATCCCGAACAGGGTGAGGATGTACTTGAAGATGGCCGTTGTAGACTCCTGGGTGCCCAGATCCAGTCCCAGCCGGCTCAGAAACCGCTGCTTAAAGCCAACGCTGACGTAGTGGGCAACGGTGAAGACCAAAGCGGCCAGCACAAAAAAGACCAGCAAGCTGGCGATGGAGAGGCTGGAATTGGGCAGCGGTTGGGTGAGGACGCCCAGCGCCGTGGCCACCACGCGCCCCAAGCCCAGGTAAAAAGCGCGCTGAAAAGGCCGCAGGGCAGGTATAAAGCTGATGCCGCGATCCAGAGAGATGCCGGCAATGAGAATTGCCCCCAGGCCTCGCAGCAGCAGCCCTGCGATGTCGATCCAGCTCCCCCAGGCCGGGTCGGCCTTGAGCTCCAACCAACTTTGCAGGCGGACGAGACTGCGGTCGAACAGCCGCCAGAGAAAGAACCCCACTGCCACGGTGGCCAGCCCGGCCAGGATGGTGAGCATCAGCACGCGCGGATCCTGCGCCCGCTGCAGATCCAGCCGATCCTGCCGGTACTCGGCAATGGCTTGCTCCAGCCGCCGCGCCCAAGTGTTGGCCACCAGACGCACGTCGTTGAGGCTCACCTGGCCCAGCGGCACCCTGCGCTCGGCGGCGGCGTCGGCATAGGTGACGGTAAACAGATACCGCTGGGTGGCCTCAAAGCGACCTCTTTCTCCCAGGCGGAGGACGTACTGGCCGTTGGCATCCTGGGCCACCCGTACCTCCGGCTCTGGCAACTGGCCTTCTTCCAAGAAGCGCTCAATGATTGCCCGCACGTTGTCGGCCCGCACATCGCTGGGGTATTCTGCCGTCTGCAGGCGAAACACCGGAATGTTCCCCACCAAGACTTCTGTGCCCTCTTGGCCGGTCAAGGGGATCCGCAGTGGGCTAGAGGTCGGGGAAGGGGATCCCTCAAGAGTTGGCGCTTCGGCAGGAGTGGGGTGGGAAAAGCCGGGATCCCGCAACTCGAGGGCTTGGGCCACCGGGATCCCAGCAGCCTTGGAGACCGGAGCGGGCAGGAGCCAGAGGCCAATCCCGGCTATCAGCCCCACCGCCAGGGCCGCTCCCTTCAGCAGGACAGAGTCTCGAATGGCTCGTTGGACCCGAACGCCCATTGTCTCGGGAATCCCTAGGATGCTGCTGTAAGCCTATGGTGGCATAAGCAAATCCCGATTTTGGCCGATCCAAGCGAGGACCTTAAGTGCTCTGATGGTGGCCCAAAAGGCGTTGGCGCAGCTTTTTAATTTGGTCTCGCAGTTGCGCAGCTTCTTCAAATTCCAGGTTTTTGGCCGCTGCTTTCATCTTCAGTTCCAGTTGGCCGATCAGCTCTGGAATCTCCGAAAGAGGGATTTCGTCTGCAACTGGAAAGGCTTTTTCCAGGTCTTGGCTGTTGAGTTTGCGGGAGATGGCCAAAAAAGACAGAATGGCGTTGCTGTTTTTCTTAATAATGGGCTTAGGAGTGATGTTGTGTTGGCGGTTGTATTGCAATTGAATCTCCCGGCGGCGCTGGGTTTCGGCGATGGCCCGGGCCATGCTGCCGGTCAGGGTGTCGGCGTACATCACCACCGTGCCACGGACATTGCGCGCTGCTCGCCCGATCATCTGAATCAGGGATCGCTCCGCCCGCAAAAATCCCTCTTTATCCGCGTCCAAAATGGCCACCAAGGAGACTTCCGGCAAATCCAACCCTTCCCGCAACAAATTGACCCCTACCAGTACGTCAAAAGCTCCTTCGCGAAAATCTTGTAAAATTTCGATCCGCTCAATTGAGCTGATCTCGGAATGCAAATAGCGAACCCGGATCCCGCGTTCTTGCAAGTATTCTGTGAGATCTTCGGCCATGCGTTTGGTGAGGGTGGTCACAATGACCCGTTCCGGGAGGCCCTGCTGCGAACGTTCCAATCGCAGGTAGATCTCTCCCAACAAATCCTCCACCTGCCCGGCTGTGGGGCGGACATGCACTTCCGGATCCACCACCCCGGTGGGCCGAATGACCTGTTCTATAACCCGACCGGTGCCCGGCACATAGAACTTCAGGGTTTTGCCGTTTTCCACCACCGTTTCAAATTGGGCTCCGCTTTGCTCCAGTTCCCAGTTGCCGGGCGTGGCGGAAACAAAGACGCATTGGTGGACTTTGGCCCAGAACTCCTCGGCTTTGAGAGGGCGGTTGTCGAGGGCGCTGGGCAGGCGAAACCCGTGATCCACCAGCACCTGCTTGCGGGCGCGATCCCCATTGTACATGCCGCGGATTTGCGGCACGGTGACGTGGGATTCGTCCACCACCAAGAGCCAATCGTTGGCCTTGAAATAATCCACTAAACAAGCAGGCGGCTCCCCTTCCTTGCGCCCCGTCAGGTGCCGAGAGTAGTTTTCGATGCCGTTGCAATAGCCCACCTCCCGCAGCATTTCCAGGTCGTAGCGGGTGCGCTGTTCTAGCCGTTGGGCTTCCAGTAGCTTGCCTTGTTTGCGAAAGAAAGCCAGTTGCTCCTCCAGCTCCTGCTCAATGTTGAGGATCGCCTGCTGCAACTGGGCTTCTGGCGTTACAAAGTGGCGAGCCGGGTAGACTCTGAGGGCGCTGAGGCTGGTCAAAATCTCACCTGTAACCGGATCAATCAGGCGAATGGCCTCGATCTCATCGCCAAAAAATTCAATGCGGATCACCCGATCTTCATACGCCGGCACAATTTCCAGCACATCGCCCTTGACGCGAAATCGCCCCCGCGCCAGCTCCAGGTCGTTGCGCTCGTACTGAATGCCGGCCAGATCCCGCAAGACCTCCCGCTGGTTGATCTCCTGGCCGACTTGGAAGGGGATGGAAGCCTTCAGGTATTCCTCCGGCATGCCCAAGCCGTAGATGCAGCTTACCGAGGCCACCACGATGACATCTCGCCGTTCAAATAGAGAGCGGGTAGCGGAGTGCCGCAACATGTCGATCTCATCGTTGATGGAAGAAGACTTGGCGATGTAAGTATCGGTGCTGGGCACATAGGCTTCCGGTTGATAATAGTCGTAATAGCTGATGAAATATTCGACGGCATTGTAGGGAAAAAGCTCTCGCAGCTCGTTACACAGTTGGGCGGCCAAGGTTTTGTTGGGAGCCATCACCAAGGTGGGCCTGCCGACTTGCTGGATAGTATGGGCAATGGTAAACGTTTTGCCGGTTCCGGTTGCCCCCAGCAGGGTTTGAAAGCGATGGCCCTCTAAAATCGACTTCACCAAGCCGGCAATCGCCTTGGGTTGATCCCCCGTGGGCTGATAGGAAGAAACCAGTTGAAACTCCGACATAAGTCTATCCGTTGATCTTTTGAGGATCCATGGTTGAGTGTTCTGGTTAAGACTTTTAATTTAGACAACTGGGCAGTTACAGCCTGCTTGGCCAGAACCTATATCGTCCCATAAGCTAAAACCTTTGTCAGTGGAGTTTCCGTCGGTGCGCTGGATCTCCTGACGAAAGAGCAAGCTGTAGTTGAATTCGGCGGCTACACCTCACAGGCTGTAAATTTGTCCATCGATTAGCAGATGGGTAATGCCTTTCTTCTGCAATTGTGGGCGTACAATCTCCAGAATGTATCCGGGAAATTGGATGACCCGGTAGGGCGGATAGGTGTTGCTGCCACGACGGCTCATCTCGGAAAAGCGCCGAGCCACCTTGTGGTTGTCGAAAATGGGCAGCGTATTGGCGTTTTCGATCCCCTCTACGGGCAGGGATCCCAGCCCCAGAAATTCCTTGAGGGGGCGGGTGGTCAGCTCTTGGTAGCGATCCACCACAACATAACAGGTCTCAGGCAGGTCGAGCTTCTCTAGGGGGAGTACTTGGATGTGATGGACGGGATCCGCCAAGGGATCTTCTGAGGGCACCGCTGCCGCGTCGTCTAAAAAATCGTCGGCATCCTCTTCTTCGTCGTCATCGTCTTCTTCGTCTTCCAGGTCGTTGTCCTCGTCGTCTTCTAGGTCTTCTTGAAGCTCGGCTACGAGCTGGGCCGGCAATTCTTCGGGGGCCAGTTCTGCCACCGTGGCCGTCCTGTCCTCAGGGATCCGCTCCCCTTCGCTGACATCGCTGAGATCGGAGGCGTCGGCAGCCCCCTGTGGGGGCAAGACCTGTTGCCCCTCCATGCCGTCCAGGGGAAGGGTGGGTTCCTCGCCCGTGTCTTTGCGGCGAGCTGCTGAGCGTTTGAGCTGGATCAGCCGCTGGTACTCGTCGGCAGCGATGTTTTCCTTGAGGACACGGGTGATGGTGGTAACGCTTACCCGAAATTGCTCGGCCAATTCGGCGGCAGTGGCTGCCGAGCCGCGGTAGGTGCTAACAATTTGCTGTTGTTCTTGTTCTGAAAGTTTGCTGCGGGCCATCGCGGTTATCCCATCCCAAAACTTGGACTCATGGGCAGGCGGCGGTTGCCCGACACAGCCGGTTGAGGCCGGCGGCCAGCGCTTCCCGCTCTAGTTCCTTGCCGATGAAGACAATTTTTGACCAACGCGGCTCATCGGGATCCCACTCCCGCTCCAAGAAGAGGGTCTGTCGTCGGCCCACCTGATGAAAGATAACCCGCTGCGGCTCGTCCGCAACCCACAGCACCCCCTTGGCGCGAAAAATCGTCTCCGGCAGATCCTGCAGCCAATCGCGGAAGGCCGCCAGATCCAGCGGTTGCTGCAGTTGAAAGCTCAGAGATTGGATCCCGTCTTCTTCCAGATGGTGACTGGGGTGAGCGTGACCTTCAGCCTCGGCAGCGGAGAGCTTGGGATCCCACAGCTCTGGGCGAAAGGCGTGCACATCCAAAATGCGGGCCAGGGGCACCTGGGCGTGGGTGGTGGGCAGACAGGGAGCGTCGGGGTTGTAGCGACGCAGATCTAACAGGATCTTCTCTTGTTCGGCTGGGGTGATCAAATCTACCTTGTTCAGGAGCAAGATGTCGGCGCTGCTGATCTGGTGGGCGGTAGTTTGGGACCGCTGGAAGTTGCGCCAGTACTCGGCCCCATCTACCAGGGTCACCATCCCATCCAGGCGCAGCTCCTCGTGGAAGGTTCTCTGTACAAACAGCTCGGCCACCTGCCTGGGATCCGCCACGCCGCTGGTCTCCACCACCAGGTAGTCCAACGCCTGGGCATGCTGAAGCAGCTCGCGAGCCGCCCGTTCGAGATCCTCCCGCACCGTGCAGCAGAGACAGCCGTTGCTGAGCTGCATCAGCCCTCCTTGGGGCATGTTGACCAGTTCGCCATCGATGGAGATCTCGCCAAACTCGTTGAGGATAACCCCGATGCGCAGCCCGTGTTCCTCCTGCAAGATGCGCTTGAGCAGGGTGGTTTTACCACTGCCCAAAAAGCCCGTCAAAATTGTAACCGGAAGCTGAGCTTTCATACATTCATTACATATCAATCACTCAAGACTCAATCGACAAGCGGCCAACAAACCCTTTTCTCAGGTTCTCTGGAGGCTCTACTAGCTTAGCTCCAGGGCCAGTTTTCCAGGATCTGGACTGAATGGCGGCGCTGCTGGGATCCCTAAGCCAGCAGGTTCGGGTGGACGAGGTGGGCATGCAATCCACCTACCCCGTCTGGGTGGGCTGCGCCGGCAGATCCGCTGGGCCGATGTCGAGCGCCTTGACCTCGCTCCACCAGCCAGGGGGGCCTGTTGACACTCCCACCGTCTAAAGGCGGGGGATTCTTACGCAGTCCACAAAAGAACCCGCAACGGCGTTGTCAAAGCGCCTCTAGACAGTTCCTTAACGCAAAGCCCCAAGGTTCTGCTGACTTTCTTAAGCAGGTTGGCGGCAGCATTTGCCTCAGCCCAGAGGGTCTCCACCCGTCGGGTTTTTCACCATAACTAGGTAGCTCATCTCCATCTAGGAAGCTTGCCTGCGAGCTGTACGCCTCCTCTACCTCAATAAACTCCATGCCATAATGCTGACATAATTGCACGATACGCTCCTTGAACCGACCTGTTGGGACGAAAACAAAGTTTTGGTTAAAACCGCATTCTTGTTTTTGTTCTTTGTTCCAACCTAAATAAGCGATAGTGCGAGAGGAAAGTCAACGGTACAATCACTACAACCATGGTGTGGGGCTAGCGGTTGTTTATCTTATTTTTTGGCCAAAGAGAAAGAAAGAGGTCTTGGTGGGAGAAGTCAGGAAGAGGTTGTTTGAGCTATGAAACTATATCAACGACCCCCATCATGGGTAAGCGACTAAAGTGGCTAGCGGGCTTTTCCGCCCCGCACTCAAGTGCGGGGCTACCAAGCTATCCTTTTGTGTACTACCTGGTCAGCGGCCCTATGTCCAGCCTTGGATGGACAGGCTGCTGGGGGTTTGCCCTGTTGCTCTTGCTCTGGATGGGATCCTGGCCTTCTGGGTTTGGATGGGGAGCTAGCTCCAGCGGGGCAAGTAGCAGGAAAAATCCTGTTTTTTAACAAACCGAAAGGGCCCGGAAAGGGATCCCCAGACCACCTGATCTGTTTCGGGATCGCGCCCCTGATCCAGGCTGTGGAAGTAGTCGGCCCCGATTTCAAACTCGCTATAGAGGTAGGTGGTTCTGCCCTTGCGCTCGACGATACAGCCCTTGCCGGGTACGCTGCGGCCCCGGTAGCAGGATCCCGTCCATTCCACCTGAACCGCGCAGCCGGGCAAAAGCTCCAGCTCTGCCGCCGCTAGGCTGGCCAGTTTTCCCAGATCTCGGCCAGCACATTTGTAGGCCTCCGGGGATCCCAGGGCGTAGTTTTGAATGCGGATCCCGTCTGGCGTCTCGAAAAGGTGGATGACCCGCTGCCGGTAGGGCTGGTCGGGGTAGATATCGTACAGTTGCTCCACGTAAAACCCTATCCCCTGAAACACCGACCACGGCAGAGGGCATTGGTAGACGTGAATGTTGGCGAACCAGACCGGCTCGGCTATAGCCTGGTGCAGATTGTTGAAATGTCCGGCCATCCAGGTGGCCAGTTGGGCCAGTTGCGGCGAAACCGACATAGCGCAAGTGACATACTCCCGTCTCTCACCCTAAAGCGCTCTGCGCCGCTGACGCGAACGGGTAGAGAGCAGGCTTCTCGCTTCGAAGGACTCCGTTCCGCTAGCGCGAACGGGGAGCTATTGCAAGAACCCTCTGCAAGCAGCCACGGAATGCCCTATCGCAGGGCTGTACCAGATTCCGGCAACGCCGTTTTGTACAGCCAATCTGATTTTACGATATTTTTTGCGGGGGTGGCTGTATCCCGACCCTGACTGCCCCCCAGTCGGATATAGGGGGGTACAGGGCGGGGCTTATCCACCCCCGCACCCCCAGAAGCGTAAGCGTGCAAGCCTATTATCCGGGACGGCAGGCCCGCTTGCCAAAACCAGCTCTAGGGATCCAGTTTGGCCGACAGGCTAGAGTAGAGAAGCTCGATCCCCTCCGCTTGGGATCCGATTTGCCTTTCAATGGATTTGCGAACGGCGCTATGTCTGCCCCACCCCTTCCCCTGCTTGGGCAATCCCTAGCTGCCTTGAAAGACTGGGCGGTTGAGCAAGGGCAGCCGGCCTACCGCGGCCAACAACTGCACACCTGGCTCTACCACAAAGGGATCCGCTCCCTGCAGGAGGTGACGGTCTTTCCCAAGGCCTGGCGCGAGGCGCTGCAAGAGTATCCCGTGGGGCGCTCCCAGGTGGTGCAGCGGATAGAATCCCGCGATGGCACGGTCAAGTTTTTGCTGCAGTTGGCGGATGGGGAGTTGATCGAGACGGTGGGGATCCCGACCGCCAGGCGGCTGACCGTCTGCGTCTCCTCCCAGGTGGGCTGCCCCATGGCCTGCAACTTCTGCGCCACCGGCAAGATGGGCTACCGGCGCAACCTCAAGCTGCACGAAATTCTGGATCAGGTGTTAACGGTGCAGGAGGACTTTGGCCGCCGCGTCAGCCATGTGGTCTTCATGGGCATGGGCGAGCCCCTGCTCAACCGCGACACGGTGGTGCAGGCCATCCGCAGCCTGAACCAAGATATCGGCATCGGCCAGCGGCACATCACCCTCTCCACCGTGGGCGTGCCCCGCCAAATCCCCTGGCTGGCCCAGCAGGATCTGCAAATTACCCTAGCCGTCAGCCTGCACGCCCCCAACCAGGAGCTGCGGCAGCAGTTGATCCCTTCCGCAGCCCACTACCCCCTGGACGCCCTTATTCAAGATTGCCGCGACTACATGCTCTGCAGCGGGCGGCGGATTAGCTTTGAGTATACGCTGCTGGCCGGGGTCAACGACCTGCCCATCCATGCCCGTCAATTGGCCCACCTGCTGCGCCAGGCCAGCCAGGCGGGGGCACGCCTGCACGTCAACCTAATCCCATACAACCCCATTGCCGAGGCCGACTATCAGCGCCCCCACCCGACGCGGGTGGCGGAGTTCGTCCGCCTGCTTGAAGAACACCACGTGCAGGTCAGCGTGCGCCAAACCCGCGGTCTGGATAGCAACGCTGCCTGTGGCCAGTTGCGGGGATCCTTTTTGCGCGCTTCCCCTGAGCCGGCCCCTGGCCGTTCCTAGGCGGCGCCCGCAGGTTCAAGGCTTTTTGCAGTTGCTGCCGGCGGGGCAGAAGGGAGCCAAACGCGGAAATGGGTCCATCCTTCCAGGCTGCTGACGGAGATCCGGCCCCCCATGTGCTCCACCAGTTGCTTGACCAGGGACAGCCCCAGGCCGGTGCCGCCGTGCTTCCAGCGATCCGACTGCGGGATGCGGTAGAACTTCTCAAAGATGCGGGGCAGCTCCGCCTCTGGGATCTCGCTGCTGTTGCTGCAGACGAAGAGGATCCCTTCTCCTTCCTGGGCCACCCGCAGGTGGATGGATCCCTCGGGGGCGGTGTACTTGATGGCATTGTGCAGCAGCTCGCGCAAAATGCGGCCCAGAGCCGTGGGATCCGCCTCAAGGGGTGGGATCCCCTCTTCCAGGTGCAGTTGCAGGTTTTGCTGTTTGCTCTGTGCCAGGGGCTGAGCTGCCGCCACCAGATCCCGCAAATAGCGCGGCAGGAAGATCTCTTCCGGCTGGAGCAGATACTTCTCGGCTGCCAGCCGCTGCATGTCCAGCAGGTCGTTGATCAGCTCAATTTGTCGGTTACACTCCTTGAGGGCAATGGCGAAATAGTGCTGCTGTTTCTCGGAGTTATTGTGGGCTATTTGCAACATTTGCAGGGCCATGCGCACATTGGCCATGGGGGTGCGCAGCTCGTGGGAGACGGTGCTCAAAAAATCGTCCTTGAGCAGGTTGAGCCGCTCCAATTCCTTCACCTGGGCCTGGGCCGCCTCATACAGACGGGCCTGCCGCAGGGCCAGAGCACACAAGTTGGCCACCTGGTAGGCCAGTTGCCTTTCGGCTTCCGAAAACTCCTGCTGTCGCTCCACCAGCAACACCCCCAGCCGCTCTTGCTTGTCCCAAAGGGAGCAGGCCAAAAGCTGCACCCAGTGCCCGCCTTTTTCCTTTTGACAACAGCGGTGGACTTCCCAGGGCTGCTCGAGAAAAGCATGGGAGTGCAGCAGGTGCACCAGCTCAGGGTCGTTGAGATAGACGGGATCCGCCTCCTCCGGAAACGAGCAAGCCGGGATCCAGCCTGACCCCCCGGCGCCGGTCAAGAGAATGTGGCAGCCGCTTAGGTGGAGGGCTTCGGCCAGGCTCTTGACCACCTCTTCCAGGATCTCCCCCTCGTTGAGGCTGGCCACCATCTGGCCGCTGAGGGAGCGCAGCACCGCCTCAAAGCACAAAGCCTGCTGCAGCTTAGCGGTGCGCAGCGCCACTTGCGCTTCCAGCTCGCGGTTGAGGGCTTCTAGCTGCTGTTGGGCCCGCTTTTGCTCGGTGATCTCCCGCCCCACCGCCAGGATCTCCACCAATTGGCCTTGGCTGTCGAAAATGCCCTGATCCACCCAGCTCACCCAGCGGGACTGGCCACTTTCGCCGGGGTACTCCCGCTCGCTGCGGTAGAAAGGACGTTCAGGCGTAAGAGCCGCAAGAGACTGCAGCACCGCCTCCCGTTCTTGCGGCGGCAGAGAGTCCACCCAGCGCCTGCCTATTGTTTCTTCTGCCGAACAACCAAAAAAGCGCAGGTAGGCAGGGTTGACATAGGTAATGCGGCTATCGGGCAAAGAGCGACAGATCAGCTCCGTCTGCTGCTCCACCACAGCGCGGTACTGCTGCTGCTGTTGCCAGAGGCGATCCAACAGCGCCTGTTGGCTGGCCGCCGCCTGTTGCCAAGCCTTGGCCAGGGTCTGCACCTCCCAGATGGGGCCGGGATCCACAGGGGGCCAGGCCGGGATCCCAGTTTGCACAAATTGCTCCGCTATTTGGGTCAGGCGGCGCAGCGGGCGAGAGAGGGCTTCACTGAGGAGGATCCCAGCTCCCAGAAAGCCCAGCAGCAGCCCCCCGCCCAAGAGGGCCGCCTGCTGAGTGCTGCGATAGACAGGGGCGAGAAGGATCTCCTCCGGGATCCCCTGTACGAAATAGAAACTCAGCCCCCCTTCATCCTGAATGGCCGTCACCTGTGCCAGATAACGGATCCTGTCCACCCTAAGGCGCAGCAGATCTTGCGAGGCCGCCGTCTCCCAGGATCCCACCTGCGCTTGCACAGCCAGCAGCAGCGGGTGGGGGGAGAGCTCCTCCGTGCCGGCCACCACCTGGCCCTCTTCATCCAGCAACCAGCTCACCCCCGGATACCCCAAGCTGACCTGCAGATCTTCCAGAAAAGCCTGCAGTTGCTGAGCCGAGAGAGCAGCCACCAGGCTGCCGTAAACCCCGCCCTCCCCATCCGCCAAGGGCAGCGCCCTCAGGACCAGCCGCTCCGGCCTTTGATGGGGAGACTCGACAAAAAAGTTGCTCACCACCCAGGTACGGCGGGCCCCTTCCTGTTGCAGGACTGCGGGAAACCAAGACAGCCGCCGCAGATCCACAAAGCCCAATTGCCGCGTCAAGCCGGTGGGATCCCCGCTTTCCGGATCCCGTTGGCGGCCTTGGACGGATCCCGGCTTCAGGCCCGGCGTGTGGTAAGTCCAGATCGAGCCATCGGCGTGGCGGCGGGCCGTGATAAACCCCCCCTGCTCAGAGACAAAGCCGACATAGCTCAGCTCGGGAAACTGCTGCAACTGGCGGGCAAAATACGCTTCCAAGACTTCCAGATCGGGAGGCTGAGGAGCGGCCAGATTGGGCAACAGCCCCCAGCGCACCGCTCCCTCAGTGAGGGCATTGACCTGCAGGGGGGCCTGCAGATACCGGTGTAGGTTCTCCTCGGCTCGGTGGTTAACCTCACGCTTCAGGTGCTCGGCCAACTGCAGCGCCATCTGCCGCCCGGCTCGCCAGGAGAGGTAGCTCACCCCGCCCGCCCCCCCGGCCACCGCCAACAGCAGCGGCAACAGCAGCGCCACCTGCAAAGGGATCGACCGAGAAGCCAGGGAGGGCAAGCGCATCCGGGAAGCAATCGAGGAAAATAGCATGGGATCCCTAGGCTTGAGGAGGTTCTAGCGCTCGCTGCACAGCGCCGAGGACAACTTCGGCACCCATGGCCAACAGCGCCACCGGGATCGCCCCCACCAGCAGGATGGCGGTGTCGTAGAGGGCAAACCCCAGCGTGATAAAGCTGCCCAGCCCGCCCGCCCCGATAAAGGCCGCCAACGTGGCGCTGGCAACCACCTCAATAGTAGCGGTTTTAACGCCGGCCAAGATTACCGGCAACGCCAAAGGGATCTCCACATAGCGCAGCACCTGGGCAGGGGTCATGCCCATGCCCAAGGCGGCTTCGCGTAGGGCCGGATCCAGGCTGCGGAAGGCCACGTCGGTGCTGATTAAAATGGGGGGCAAGGCCAAGATCGTCAGGGCAATGGCCGCCGAGCGGAAGCCAAGGCCAAAGTAGGGAATGGCCAAAAACAAAATCGCCAAGCTGGGGATCACCCGCAAGCTGCTAAAAGCATTGATCACCACCAGAGAAACCACCTGCGAGCGGGAGCTGCCAAAACCCAGCGGCAGACCCACCAGCAACGCGATCCCCAGCGGCACCGCCACCAGTTGCAGGTGTTGGAGGAAAGCTTGAAGTAGCAGGTCGCTGTTGCTTTGAGCATAGTCCAAGGAGCGGGCCAGGAGGCTCATCGAGAGCATGACTTTAGTCAATGATATGCTGGACTATACTGAAAATAATGTACAATATGTTCAGTATGGCTGCTTGGTATGGCTAGGTATGTAAAACCGAGAGAAGCGGCGGATTATTTTGGGGTGTGTCTCCACACCTTGAGGCGATGGGAACAGAAAGGCTGGATCAAAGCAATACGTACTCCATCTGGTAGGGCAAGAAGGTATGACCTCGACAGCTACATTGGCCTCCGGCCCGCTGACGCGAACAGAACGCCAAAGAAAGCCAAACGAGTCGTTTTGTACGCCCGAGTCAGCAGTCGAGGGCAGAAACCAGACTTGGAGAGACAGATTGCAAGACTGGTTAACCTCTATCCTGGAGCCGAAGTGGTCGGAGAGATTGGCGGCGGTCTCAACTTCAAAAGACCAAAGTTCCTTGCCTTATTGGAACGAGTTCGTGCAGGAGATATCGGAACAATTGTGGTCGCTCACCGGGATCGACTCTGCCGGTTTGGATTTGAGTTCGTTGAGTGGTACTGCCGTCAATACGGATGCGAAATCTTGGTTCTCGATGACGATCACCTCTCTCCCCAGCAGGAACTGGTTGAGGATATCCTCACCATCCTGCACTGCTTCAGCAGTCGGCTCTACGGACTCAGGAAATATCGGGCTGCAATCGAGAAAGATACGGATTTATCCGGAGCCAGCGCTGGCTAAAGTTTGGAAGCGGTGGCAAGCGGCGTGCCGGTACTGCTACAACCAAGCGATTGCCTATCAGCGTCAGCATGGTGCTCCAAAAACGGCCAGAAAGCTGCGGGACATCATCCTGCACTCCGACCTGCCCGGGTGGGTGAAGGACGCCCCTTGCCACATCAAGCAGAACGCGGTCGTCGAGGCGTGGTTGGCGTTTCGCCGAAGCAAAGACGCGAGGTTTCGCAGTGTGCGGGACAGGTCGCATACGCTGCAATTCAACGCCGGCAACTTTCGCAATGGGACGTGGTATCCGAAACTCACCCGAGGTTTGGCGTTCCGCGCATCCGAGGAGATGCCCAGAGAATGGGCACGTGGAACTGAGCTAATGCGGGTGAAAGACAGATGGTATGCCATCTTTCCTGAGCCCGTGAACGAGCAGTGTTCGTTAGCAAAGGGGGTGATCGCACTTGATCCTGGAGTAAGAAGCTTCCTTACAGGGTTTGATGGGGCGGGCTTTGTAGATATCGCCAAGGGGGACTTTGGCAGGATCGTTCGGCTGTGCTACCACCTAGACGATCTGCAATCTAGGCTGAGTAAAGCACCGCGACCCAAGCGTAGGCGAATGCGGCAAGCGGCGTTTCGTCTGCGGGAGAGAATCAGGAACTTGGTGGACGAGTGCCATCGCAAGGTAGCGGCGTTCCTAACGGATAACTACCGATTGATATTCCTCCCCACTTTCGAGTCAGCCAAGATGGTTGCCAAGGCAGGGAGGAAGTTTGGTAGCAAGACAGCAAGGGCGATGCTCACCTGGGCGCACTACCGGTTCAAGCAGCTCCTGAAGTTTCAAGCCAAGAAGAAAAACGTGGTTGTCGTGGAAGTATCGGAAGCGTACACCAGCAAAACCTGTACCAAGTGCGGGCACATCCACACCAAGTTGGGTGGCGCAAAGGTGTTTCGATGCCCAAAGTGCAACCATAGGCTACCACGAGATTGGCAAGGCGCTCTGGGTGTTATGCTCAGGGCTTTGCGGGATACCGCCTTTCTGTTTGGACTCCGTCCGAGTAGCGCGGTCGCGTCAGCGTCGCGTAGTGACAACGGAAACGGACAGAATGCTATCGCTTCACCGCTGAGCAGTAATGCTCAGCAGTGTTCAGCGTAAATGTATCAGTTTGCAGCTAGGAAACCCCAAAAATCCTCAGCAAGACTCCGGCACGGACGGAAAACTGCGCTCCCAGCCATAGCGGTCTGGAAGAGCCTCCCCAGCACCTCAAGGTGCCAACTGCGCGATAACAACAGAACCGCAAAATCTAAGATTGAGAACCCCAATCCCTGCCACCGTGCTTTCTGCTCTCTCCGCAAAAGAGGCGGCAGCCAAGGGATCCTAAAATAGGGGAAAAGCTCTCTCCCGGCTCCACCGTGGCACCTCGTGGTTTCAAACCCATTCAGAACCGCTCCGGTAGGGAGAGCCTGGCTCCCTACGTGCGCACCTTGCCCCTGGTGATCGACGCCATGCTGGATCTGGCGCAGGTGCGGGGCGACGATCTCCTCTACGACTTGGGCTGTGGGGATGGCCGCATTCCTATCCGGGCAGCCCAGCGCTGCGGCACGCGGGGCCTGGGGGTGGATATCGACCCAGAGCGCATCCTAGAGGCACAGCAGGCGGCCCAAGCCGCTCAGGTTCAGGATCGGGTCAGTTTTCGGCAGCAGGACTTGCTCACCCTGGATCTCTCGCCAGCGACGGTGGTGACCTGTTATTTGCTGCCCCGCTCCCACCTGCTGATTCGAGACAAGCTGCGCAGCGAGCTCCGGCCTGGCGCCCGCCTGGTCACCCACACTTTCGATATGGGGGATTGGCCGCCCACCGCCACCACCACCGTGTCAGATGTTATCAACACCTACACCATCTATCTCTGGCGGATTTAGCCCCCACTTTTTGCCAGCCCTCTTGACTTGCCTGTTCGCTCCTGGCCTAATTCAACTCAGCCCTCTCTCCCGTTCCCCCTTGAGACGCCGTCTACTTGAGTTCTGGCGCCGCCGCTTCCCCCACAGCCTGCGCACTCAGGTGGCGCTGGTGATTGCCAGCCTTTCCTTTGTCCCCAACTTGGTTTTCATCCTGTCGGTGCAGTGGATCCTCCCCGGCACAGAGCTCAGCCCCGAGGGATCTGTCCTGCTGCTGCTGTGGATCCCTTTGCTAGCAGGGCTATCGGCAGTGGTGGGCTATGTCCTGTCTTCCCTAATCTTGCGGCCCCTCACCTTGCTGGCCCGCGAGCTGGGCCATCTGGAAACCTTAATTAGCCAGCCGGCCCGTTGGAATTTGCTGCTCCGCCCCGGGGATCCCCAAGAGGCTTTGATCCTGCGCCAGGCCTTTGCCCATCTGCTGCGCCAGATCCAGATTGACCAATTGCGGCGGGAAGCCTTTACCGCCACCTTGGTGCATGACCTGAAAACCCCTCTCATTGCCTTTGGGCATTTGCTAAGTGCCCTCAAGCAGGAGCAGCAGTTGCAGCCGGAAGAGCGGCTTGCCCTGCTGGATCGCATCTTGCAGGAGAACCAACGCAATCTGTCCCTGGTGCAGCGGATGGTGGAGGCCCACCGCCTAGAGCGGGGCGAGATCGAGCTACATCCTCGTCTTTGCGATCTGGGATCCCTGGCCCGACGGGTGGCCGAACGCATGGGATCCCTGGCCCGAGAACGGGGGATCGACCTGCGAGTGGAGGGAGAAGGGTGGGCCAATGCCGATGAGGCCGAGCTGGAACGGGCGCTGGTGAACCTGGTGGACAATGCCTTGCGCTACGCCCGCCAGGTGGTGGTGCTGACCATCAGCCCTCGCCAGATCCAGGTGCGGGATGACGGGCCCGGCCTGCCGGCTCCCCTGGAAGAGCTGGCCCAGCCCTACATCGCCCAACCCATTCACATCGCCGGCCAGCACTACCCGACCGGCTCAGGAGGTCTGGGGCTGTACATCGCCAAACGTATCCTGCAAGCCCACGGAGGAGACTTGTGTTTGGTGGAGACGGGATCCCAGGGCACGACCCTAGCGCTGGTGCTGCCCTGATCCCCAACCCCGCCAGGGGAGAAAAGCGCCCAAGGGATCCCCTCTGCTTCGCGTTAGTGGTGTGGAGCGCTTGCAGCTCACTCGACAGGGCGGCCCCGATACATCAATCGATACTTTGCCGGCGGGAGCGCAGCCGTTTGCTCTTGGCGTTCTTCTGTTGCAACGGACGGGGAAGGAGGGGGGCTGTCTTTTTCAGACCACAAACCCAGCTGCTCGAGAACCGCGTGAAGAGCTTCCGTGTCGATGGGAAAAGACCACCTGGCTGCCTTGTAAATTTGCTCGAGGGAGTGGAGAATGTCGTCGGCTTCGGCCAAACCGGGGATCACCTCGGCTGCCCCCTGGTAAATGGCCCAGCGCCGCTCTGCCGGCTCGATGGGGCGACGAGGGTAATGAGTGAGAATCACAGGGATATCCGGAAGCCGGCTCCGACACTCTCGACAAAAGGCATAGGGGTTAAACAGCCCCGTCGTCATATCCACCACCATCAGATCCGGAGAATGAGTTGCCGCCACCTCCACCAGATCTGCCTGAGGAGAAACCAGCACCACTGTATGGCGCTGAGACTCCAGCACCAGCTTCCAGAGCTGGGCTTGCAAAAGCTGACCCTGAGCCACCAGAACGGTCTTGGTCACGGTGAGCAGAGAAACGACTTGCCTTAGTTCACAACTTTGCCTACGGCGCAAGGTAGCATTTCCAATAGAGAAGAAACAGTAACTAGCTATACCGGTAGTGCTGGGCTGACCCAGCCGCTTGGATACGTAAACTACCCGACTCCGACCGCCCCCCCTTCCCCCCCAACCCCCCGTATATGGGGGCAGGGGGGCGGGGGGATTGAGGGGGTACAGTGCGGGGCTCCTGCAGTTTCTAGCTGAAACTCCACCGATCTGCGACAGGTTTTTGGGTACAGCTTGCCCGGCGGCCTCAGCACTTGCCTTGCTCGGTCAAACCACCCTCAGCTTCCTCTTCGGTTTCGGAGGCCAGCTCGGCCTGCAAGGCCTGCCACTCCTCCGGGGAGAGGGAGTGAAGTTTTTCTTGGATTTGCTGCCTCTCGAAAGTGGCCCACTGGGCCTTCAGAGTCATTTCCCTGCTCAACACCCGCTTCAGGTAGCCCACCGTCCAGCCCAGGCATCCCAGCAGAAACACCACACTCGACACCTGCTGCGCCGCGCCCGTATCTAAGCCGGCCCAAAGCAGCAGCCCGTAGAGAAGTCCTCCCCCCAAGAGCAGGGCTAGGCCAATGCCGAGAACATCCCGTCTGCGCATGGCTGGTAGGTTGCAGAAGGGCGAGCTCTAGAGCGAACGCGGCTTGGGCCGAAACGTCATGAAGGGAGCCACGAGCACCATACCGGGGAAGAAAAACAAAACTAGGAAAAACATCAACACCTTTTCCCAGGCACCGCTGTAGTTCCAGCGCTTGTCCACGTACACCAAAAACAAGAACGGCAGCACCAGCAGGTAGAGAACTGCTAGCGCAGCATAGGTCAAGCCAATGAGTGTCGAGGTAGAGAGCATATCCAGTTGCCTCGAATTAACCTGGGCAAATCCAGTCCAATCGGGGTCATATTACAGCATTGTAATAGTGAATGAACTTGTCGGCTTAGCCGGCTCTTCGCCTCATCGCTATAAACTCGTGCTGATGGCCCCGACAGGGCAGGTGGGGATGCATTGTTCGCACATAACACAGCGATTACGCAGAAACTCCAGTTTCCAGTCGGGAGCGGAAATCTTCAGTGCCTCGGTGGGGCAAACGCCCGTACACAAGCCGCAATCCACGCACAAATCTGGGTCGATCTGAATTTCTTTAGCCCGCTCGGCCACCTCAATGCCCAAAGACTGCACCCACTCCAGCCCCGCCTCCACCTGGTCGATATCTCCCGAGAGCTCCACCACCAGGGTGCCCACTTCGTTAGGGGTTACTCTGGCACGGACGATGTTGGCGGCTACATCGAAGTCTTTCGCCAGACGATAGGTGAGGGGCACATTCACCAAGTGGCGAGGAAAAATCAGGGTCACTCGTTTGCGCACGGATTTGACTTGCGTAGCTGAGGTACGACGACTCTTCCAGTATGCCAAGGCCGACTGCCAAGTTCGGCCATCAGAACCTCCGGGGTACTCCCGCCACAGCGCAGCTTGGCGGGATGGGGGATAGGCGGTGAGACGAAGGGGTTCAATGCCCCTGAGTCTCACAATCTGGGCGTTGCCTGCTGCTCGACATACTTCTTCAACTCCTCAACGGTGACCCCACCACAAGAGGCAACAAAATAGGCCCCTGTCCAAAATACAGGCTTGCTGTAGAACCGTGCCACCTCTGTGGCGAACTCTTTGCGAATCAACCGGCTGGAGACTGTTTTCAGGTTGTTCACCAGCTTCGAGACCTGAACATCCGGCGGAAAACTCACCAACAGATGCACATAATCCGCCTCACCGTTGAACTCCACCAAGGAACAGCGCCACTTTTGGCAGGTCGCTCGAAATATATCTTCCAGCCTCTGCAACATTGGAGCAGTTATCACCCGACGACGGTACTTTGTCACCAGCACCAAGTGGATTTGTAGGCTGTAAACAGAACGATGGCCTATGTTGTAGCTCGTTGCGCTAAATGCTAGAACCGTCTCATGATTATCACCTACGAGTACCGGATCCTGCCCAGCGACGACCAAGCCGCTCTGATGACCGAGTGGCTGGAATTGTTGCGGCGGCAGTGGAACGACGCTCTGGGGCAGAGACTGGACTGGCTGACCGCAACCCGTTGCCCAATTGACCGCTGCAGTCTTGTCTCGTGCCCGTTGCCTGTGTCAGAAGCTCCGCTGGAGCCGAATTATTATCGGCAGGCGGGATCCCTCAAACAAATCAAGCAACTGTTCCCGGCCTACCGGGGCATTTACGCCGAGGTGCTGCAGCAAAACTTGATGCGGCTGGACAAGGCGTGGAAAGCGTGGCAGGTGCCGGATAGCACAGGCAAGCGGCGGGGGCGGCCTCGCTTCAAAAAAGCGGGGGAGTTGAGATCCTTCACATTCCCCCGCATCAATTGCCCCAAGGCGGGAGCGCATCTGGAAGGGGAGACTCTGCGGCTGAGCAAGATTGGCTCGATGCCTGTGGTGCTGCACCGCCCCTTGCCGGAGGGGTTCGCGCCCAAAACCTGCACAGTGGTGCGCAAGGCCGATGGGTGGTATGTCTGCATCAGCTTGGAAGACAAAAGCGTTCCTCTCCCAGAGCCTGTGCCGATCAAAAAGGCGGTGGGCATTGATGTGGGATTGGATAGGTTTCTCACCACCAGCGATGGGGAGGTGGTGCCTATCCCGCGGCACTACCGCCGAGCCCAAAAACACTTGGCTCGACAGCAGCGGCAACTGAGCCGCAAGGTGAAGGGGTCCGCCAACTGGAAGAGACAAGCCACGAAAGTTGCTTGTTTGCAGTTGCACGTTGCCCGACAACGCAAAGCGTTCCACTACCAAGTGGCGCACTGGCTGGTGGGGCAATACGACCTGTTGGTGGTGGAGGATCTCAACGTCCGAGGGCTGGCACGGACTCGGTTGGCTAAATCGATTTTGGATGCGGCTTGGGGACAATTTCTTGACATTCTGACAGCAGTGGCGGTCAAACGCGGCAAACAGGTGTTGAGAGTGGATCCCCGTGGTACGTCCCAAAATTGTTGTGTTTGTGAGGAGCGTGTTCCCAAGGCCTTGTCGGAACGGGTGCATGATTGCCCTCGTTGCGGGTCGTGGGACAGAGACTTGAACGCTGCTATCGAGATTTTGAAGCGAGGACTCAGGGCGGTGGGACTGCCGCTCTCTGGCTGTGGAGGATCCTGGTTTACCAGTCCGTTGAAGCAGCAACTCCGAGAAGTGATTCTCGGAAGCTCCCGTCTACAGCCCGTCAGGGCTTAGCGGGAGAGGATGTCACACTGCAAGCAAAAAATCTCCCCTCACCGGCAGAACAGATGGGGTGCTTTCTCGCCTGCCCGCAGGTTGGAAGCTATGAAAGGCGCCCCGCGGCCTGCCACAATAGGGGCAGAGCGTCTTCGATCCCCATGAACTCGGCCCGGCCCCGTCTCAACTCCGAGCACTACCGACAGATGTTGGTGCGCGATGGTGAGCGTCGCTTCCGCGAGTGGCACACTGCCTTTCTCAACTACCAGCGGCAGTTTTTGCAAGAGATGAAGCGGCTGCAGCTCCGTTCTTCCTCGAATGGCTAATTTCTTCAGGAATGCCTACGCCCACTACTTTCAACCTGCTGCCGATCTGTTCTGAGCCCGATCCTTCCCTCCGCCAAGAAACTTTGGAATTGTTGGAGTGGCCCCGCCTCTGCCAACACTTGGCCAGCTTTGCCGCCACACCCCTAGGCCGCCGCGCCTGCCTAGAGCTGGATCCCTGGCGGAGCCGCGCCGAGAGCGAGGTCTGTCTTGATCAAACGGAGGAGGCCATCCGGCTGGATTGCAGCCAGCCAGGGGGGATTTCTCTGGACGGGATCCACAACTTGCTGCCGGCCCTGGAACGGGCCGAACGGGGGGGCATTCTGAGCGGGGAAGAGCTGGTGCAGATTGCCACCACCTTGGGGGCTGCTCGCCGCCTTCGCCGACTCATCGATGCTGACGAGCGCCTGCCCCGCCTGCAGGAGTGGGTGAGCAATCTGCGCACCTATCCTGAGCTAGAGCAGGAGATCTTCCGCTGCCTGGACGAACACGGCGAGGTGAGAGATAGCGCCAGCGCCGCCCTGGCAGACCTGCGCCGTCAGCACCGCCAGTACCGCAGCCAGATCCAAGAACGCCTACAACAGGTGATGAGCCAGCACCCCCAGGCGCTGCAGGACACGTTGATTGGCCAGCGGCAGGGGCGCTTTGTGCTGATGGTAAAGGCCACCCATCGGGATCTCATCCGCGGCATTGTGCACGACAGCTCTGCCAGCGGGGCCACCCTCTATGTAGAGCCCTACGCTGTGGTGGAGCTAGGCAACCGGCTGCGGGAAACCCAGGCCCAGATCCAGGCGGAGGAAGAGCGGATCTTGGCCGCCCTCTCGGCCCAGGTGGGATCTGTTGCCGAGGATTTGGAGCATCTGCAGGCGGTGATGGTGGGGCTGGAGGTGGCGTTGGCTCGCGCTCGCTACAGCCTTTGGTTGGGGGGCAATCGCCCCCAGTTTGTCCCGGCAGGATTGCGCCTGCGCCAAGCTAGGCACCCCTTGCTTCTGTGGCAGTCTCGCGAGGAAGGCAAGGGCCCGGAGGTGATCCCGATCGATTTCACCCTCTCGGAGTCCATCCGCGCCGTGGTCATCACCGGCCCCAACACTGGCGGCAAGACGGTTGCCCTGAAGACCTTGGGGCTATTGGTGCTTATGGCCAAGGCGGGGATCTTCCTGCCCGCCCAGGATCCGCCCCAACTGCCCTGGTTCGACGGGGTCTATGCCGACATCGGCGACGAGCAATCGCTGCAGCAAAGCCTCTCCACTTTTTCCGGGCATATTCGCCGCATCAGCCGCATCGTGCAAGCTTTGCAGTCGGAGCCGGCGCCGGCCCTTGTTCTGCTGGACGAGGTGGGGGCAGGCACGGATCCCAGCGAGGGCGCGGCCCTGGCTGCCGGGCTATTGGAGTATCTCGCCGAAAAGGCCCTGCTGACCTTGGCCACCACCCACTACGGCGAGCTGAAGGCTCTGAAATACCAGCATCCCGGCTTTGAGAATGCCTCGGTGGAGTTTGACGAGGCCACCCTGGCCCCCACCTACCGCCTGCTGTGGGGGATCCCTGGTCGCTCCAATGCCTTGGCCATCGCCCGGCGGCTGCACCTGGAGCCGGAGATTCTGCGGCGGGCGCAGCAGCATCTGCAGGGGGAAAGCCAGGTGGATAAGGTGATCGCGGGGCTGGAGGCGCAACGGGCCCAGTTGGAAGAGCGGGCCGCCCAGGTGGGATCCCTGCACCAAGAGCTGGAAACCCTGTACCGCCAAATGCAGCAGCGCAGTCGGCAAATGGCTGAGCGAGAGGCGCAACTGGAGTACCGGCAGCAACAGGGGCTGCAAGCCCTCTTGGCCGCCGCCCGCCGGGAGGTGGCCGCCGCCGTCCGCAAGCTGCAACAGGGGGACGATCCCCAGCAGGTCGCTGCTGAGCTGGAGCAGATTCGCAGGCGCTACTCGCCGCCGCCGCCGCCCGTTGAGACTGAGTTCGTGCCAGAGGTGGGGGATCGGGTGCGGCTGCGGGGCCTGGGACAGACGGGAGAGGTCATTGCCGTCGAAGGAGAGGTGTATGTGGTGCGCAGCGGCATTCTCAAGTTCACGGTGCCGCGGGGCCAGTTGGATCCCATCGATGAACATCAGGCCAAACAGCGCCAGCGCCCCAAAGCTCCTCCTTCCCCACCGCCCACCACTGCTCCCCTGAACCTGCGCACCAGCCGCAACACCCTTGACCTAAGGGGGAAAACTGTAGCCGATGCCGAGGCGATTCTGGAACAGCACTTTGCCCAAGCCCCTCCTGGCCCGGTTTGGATCATCCACGGCCACGGCACGGGACGCCTGCGGGCCGGCGTCCAGGCCTACCTCCAAAATCACCCGCGTGTCCAGAGGTTTGCCCCAGCGGATCCCCAGGACGGCGGTACGGGTGTGACTGTGGCCCACCTGCGGTGAGGGTCAGGCTGTTTCAAACTCCCTGACAGTCGTTTCAAACAAGGTTAAGGCACTTTGCCGCTGGCCTTCACCCGCCCCTCTTCCTCAGGGGGAGAGGGAAGCTGAAGCTCCACGAACAGGCTGTTTGGTAACTGTTCAAACTTGACTTTGGAGCGCCGCTGCCAAGCTGACGGGCTGGGATCCCGCTTGGCGGTGCCGACTTTGCCAAAGCCAGTAGGCGCGCAGCAGTTGGCTATCTCCAATTAACTTGAGCATCACCGCCACCGTCGCGCCGGTCCAGCAGAGGGGGCCGAAAGTGGCACCTGCTGCTGCCAACAGGGCCAACCCGGAAAGATTCAGCCCCAAGCCCTGTACCCACATCCACCAAACAGTCTCACGCTCTAACATTGGCCAGATCCCAGAGGAAGAATTGGATAGCCCTACTCTCTTGAATCTGAGGTGGGATGGGGATGTGGCCAAGCCTCAGCCCAGATGCCCAAAGCTGCATACTTCGAGGGGCGTTATGTCCATAGCGCTTAACCACCTAGCCCATCCACTCCTGCAATCGGGCCAGGGCCCGCCGCTTTTGCGTTGCAGAGCGGACGCTGCTCTTCGTCAGCCGGTTGCAGCCATGCACCAGACCCTTGCCTCCCAGCGCCACCAGAGTGACCCGCTGGGTTTGCCCCGGCTCAAAACGCACCGCTTGGCCGGAAGGGATGTTGAGGCGCCTGCCAAAGCTGGCGGCGCGATCCAACACCAGGGCTCGGTTGACCTCAAAAAAGTGAAAGTGACATCCTCTCCCGCTAAGCCCTGACGGGCTGTAGACGGGAGCTTCCGAGAATCACTTCTCGGAGTTGCTGCTTCAACGGACTGGTAAACCAGGATCCTCCACAGCCAGAGAGCGGCAGTCCCACCGCCCCCCTATATCCCCCCGTATACGGGGGGACCTGAGTCCTCGCTTCAAAATCTCGATAGCAGCGTTCAAGTCTCTGTCCCACGACCCGCAACGAGGGCAATCATGCACCCGTTCCGACAAGGCCTTGGGAACACGCTCCTCACAAACACAACAATTTTGGGACGTACCACGGGGATCCACTCTCAACACCTGTTTGCCGCGTTTGACCGCCACTGCTGTCAGAATGTCAAGAAATTGTCCCCAAGCCGCATCCAAAATCGATTTAGCCAACCGAGTCCGTGCCAGCCCTCGGACGTTGAGATCCTCCACCACCAACAGGTCGTATTGCCCCACCAGCCAGTGCGCCACTTGGTAGTGGAACGCTTTGCGTTGTCGGGCAACGTGCAACTGCAAACAAGCAACTTTCGTGGCTTGTCTCTTCCAGTTGGCGGATCCCTTCACCTTGCGGCTCAGTTGCCGCTGCTGTCGGGCCAAGTGCTTTTGAGCTCGGCGGTAGTACCGCGGGATAGGCACCACCTCCCCATCGCTGGTGGTGAGAAACCTATCCAATCCCACATCAATGCCCACCGCCTTTTTGATCGGCACAGGCTCTGGGAGAGGAACGCTTTTGTCTTCCAAGCTGATGCAGACATACCACCCATCGGCCTTGCGCACCACTGTGCAGGTTTTGGGCACAAACCCCTCTGGTAAGGGGCGGTGCAGCACCACAGGCATCGAGCCAATCTTGCTCAGCCGCAGAGTCTCCCCTTCCAGATGCGCTCCCGCCCCCCTGCTGGCCCCCCAACCCCCCGTATACGGGGGGCAGGGGGGCAATTGATGCGGGGGAATGTGAAGGATCTCAACTCCCCCGCTTTTTTGAAGCGAGGCCGCCCCCGCCGCTTGCCTGTGCTATCCGGCACCTGCCACGCTTTCCACGCCTTGTCCAGCCGCATCAAGTTTTGCTGCAGCACCTCGGCGTAAATGCCCCGGTAGGCCGGGAACAGTTGCTTGATTTGTTTGAGGGATCCCGCCTGCCGATAATAATTCGGCTCCAGCGGAGCTTCTGACACAGGCAACGGGCACGAGACAAGACTGCAGCGGTCAATTGGGCAACGGGTTGCGGTCAGCCAGTCCAGTCTCTGCCCCAGAGCGTCGTTCCACTGCCGCCGCAACAATTCCAGCCACTCGGTCATCAGAGCGGCTTGGTCGTCGCTGGGCAGGATCCGGTACTCGTGGGTGATAATCATGAGACGGTTCTAGCATTTAGCGCAATGAGCTACAACATAGGCCATCGTTCTGTTTACAGCCTACAAATCCACTTGGTGCTGGTGACAAAGTACCGTCGTCGGGTGATAACTGCTCCAATGTTGCAGAGGCTGGAAGATATATTTCGAGCGACCTGCCAAAAGTGGCGCTGTTCCTTGGTGGAGTTCAACGGTGAGGCGGATTATGTGCATCTGTTGGTGAGTTTTCCGCCGGATGTTCAGGTCTCGAAGCTGGTGAACAACCTGAAAACAGTCTCCAGCCGGTTGATTCGCAAAGAGTTCGCCACAGAGGTGGCACGGTTCTACAGCAAGCCTGTATTTTGGACAGGGGCCTATTTTGTTGCCTCTTGTGGTGGGGTCACCGTTGAGGAGTTGAAGAAGTATGTCGAGCAGCAGGCAACGCCCAGATTGTGAGACTCAGGGGCATTGAACCCCTTCGTCTCACCGCCTATCCCCCATCCCGCCAAGCTGCGCTGTGGCGGGAGTACCCCGGAGGTTCTGATGGACAACCTCCTAAAGTCTCTGGGTCTTTGGGGGATCCTTAGAAAGCAGCTAGCGGATGGTTAACAGCTTGGTTTCGTCGGGAAAGGTGGCCTCTACTTGAATTTCCGGGATCCCTGGCATCACGTCCTCTCGGCTCAGCCACGTCAGACCTTCGCTCATCACCTGAGCAACGGTTTTCCCTTCCCGCGCCCCTCCAAGATAGCTGCGCTCAGGTAGGTCACCGTCTTGGGGTAATTGAGTTGGAGGCCCCACTGCCGCCGATCCCGAGCTAGCTGGACGGCCAGGTAGAGCAACCTCCTGGGGGGACAAGTACATGGAGCGACCTCGAAAGATACAAAACGATACAGAACAGGCAGCAGCAGGCTCACTTAGCCTAGAGTTGACTTAACACTTTAGTACCCCCTTTGGGCAAAAATAAGGATGCAGAGGCTACAGGGAGCTCCGCTTTTCTCGCCAAACCAAGAGCCTCCACCTCTTTCCACCTCTGCTGTTGCAATTTTCCGCGCCTGCAACCCAAGATGAAAGGGTAACAATAAAGTTAAAGAGAGAAGTAAAAGTTTATCTGATCCTCATTTAGCCCTAGCTTGGTTGACCTGAGATCCATTGGCTAATTCCCCTTAGCAGGTGTTGATTGGGTTCTTTTGAGCAGCCATGAAACTCGAACTGACTCCTAGACAACGGAAGATCCTGTGGGCAACGGTGCGCAGGTATATTGCCACGGCAGAACCTGTCGGCTCCAAAACCTTGGCCCAGTCCTACAACCTCGGAGTCAGCACGGCTACCATTCGCAACGACTTGGCCACGCTGGAGCAGGTTGGGTTGCTGTTCCAGCCTCACACCTCTGCCGGTCGGATCCCTTCTGACTTTGGCTATCGGGTCTATGTGAACGATCTGTTGAGCTCCGCCAACATGGATGGGATCCCGAACGATGCTCCCCAGCCGGAGCCCCATCCTGCGCTGCAGCAGTTGCTGGATCAGCTCAACCGTGAGCTGGGGGACGACCTCGATAGCTTCCTACAGAGGGTGGCACAGCTTTTGGCCCACTTGAGCGGTTGCATCGCCCTCATCACCCCTCCCCAGGGGCCGGTGGTAGCCGTTCACCACGTGCAGTTGTTGTCGGTGGGGCCGGGGCGGGTAATGGTGCTGGTGGTTACGGATTCCTATCAAACCCACTCGGCCTTGGTCAGCCCACCGGATTGGCCTGACGATCGGCGCGAGGATCTGGAAGATGAACTGCAGCTACTGAGCAACTTCCTCACCCTGAAATTGCGGGGCAAGACTTTTGCCGAGCTGCAGGATCTGAGCTGGTTGAAGCTGGATGAGGAGTTTCGCGCTTACAGCCATTGGCTGCAGCAACTGCTGCGCTCGGTAGTCCAACGCTACCTGCGGCCCTCTCTAGGACAGGTGTTCAGCGCGGGCATGACGGAGCTGATGCGGCAGCCGGAGTTTTCCCAGGCTCAGCGGATGCAGGCGGTGGCCCAGTTGCTCGAAGAGGGATCCGAGCAGCTGCAGGGGATGATCGGGCTCTATTCCACGCCAGGTTGCCTGTTCACGAGCGAAGCGGCTCTCTCGGCCCCGTCGGCCAGGGAGAAGGCATCCTCCAGCACCGCAGATCAGGATCCATCCCACAACGTTCCCGTGATCATCTACATTGGCAGCGAGAACCCGCTGGAATCGCTGCACCACTGCACGGTCATCGCCTCAGTTTATCGCCGCCGCTCGGCGCCGCTGGGGACGGTCACCTTGCTGGGGCCGACTCGCATGGCCTACGAGCGGAGCATTGCGGCTGTGCAGACGGTGGCCTCGCATCTCACTCGGGCCCTTGCCTGAGGGATCCCAGGTCTGGGTTGCCCCCGAGCAATAGCCAACTGTGGCCAGGCTTTCTCCTCTTCACTTGCGGGTTCAGTGTGCCATTCGCGAGCGGCAACTGCTTCGCCCCGGCCAGCGGCTGCTGGTAGCTTTTTCCGGCGGACAAGATTCTTTTTCCCTGCTCCAGATCTTGCGGGATTTGCAGCCGCGCTGGCGGTGGCAGATCTTTGTTTTGCACTGCGATCACCGTTGGTCAGCCGATGAGACGGCGTGTGCCCAGTTTTTGCAGGGATGGCTGCAACAGCAGGGCCTGCCCCACGCCGTTGAGACTGCCGATCCCATCCGCTGGGATGAGGCGGGGGCCAGGGCTTGGCGCTACCAGCAACTGGACAAATGGGCGCGCACCTGGAGCTGCGAGGCGGTGGCCACGGGGCACACGGCCAGCGACCGGGCGGAGACGTTTTTGTGGAACCTGCTGCGGGGCACGGGGGCTGCCGGCCTGGTCAGCCTAGATTGGCAACGGCGTTTGGACGAGCGGGATCCCACCTCCGCTTGGTTGGTGCGTCCCCTGCTGGGCCTTTCCCGCTGGGAAACGGAAGAGTTCTGCCGACAATACCAGTTGCCGGTCTGGCCGGATCGCAGCAACCAGGATTTGGCTCATGGCCGCAACCGCCTTCGCCTAGAGGTGATGCCCTATCTCAAGCAGCACTTTAACCCGCAACTGGAAGCGGCTTTGAATCGGGCGGCCACGCTGTTGCAGGCAGAGCATGAGCTGGTGGTGGCGCAAGCCGCCCAACTATGGTTGCAGGTGTACGAGCCGGCTTTGCCGGGGCTGCGACGGGATCCCTTGCGGGCTGCGCCCCTGGCTCTGCAGCGGCAGGTGATGTTCCAATTCTTGTCGCTGCTGCTGCCCCATCACCCGACTTTTGAGCAGGTGGAAGCCGGGATCCGGCTCCTGAAAGCAGGCCGCCGCAGCCGCAGCCCCGACTACCCAGGGGGTGGCTGGTTGGAGGTGAGGGGAGATTGCGTGGTCTGGGTTGCTGCTTCTCAGCCCGCCAGTTTTGTCCCCTAGGCCGGGATCGGCATGCCCACAAAAGCTCTTGGGCAAAGTTGTGGCTGCCCTATTTAGGTCCACTCCGGTCTTAACCAGAAGAAGCCGGCCAAGGGTGAACCCGGCCCGTTTGCGGCTGAAGGGCAACCTGGGGAGATGGGCACCCCTGGCAACCCAGAGCAAGGGGGAGTAGGTCAATCCGGCAACCGGCCAAACCTGACGCCGGGGTAGTAGTAGGCCAAGATTTGGCGGTAAGTCCAGCCCCGGCGGGCCAATTCTTGGGCGCCCCACTGGCTCATGCCGATGCCATGCCCGTACTTGGGATAGGGGCTAAAATCCGGCAGGCTTTTTAGGTAAGGGATCCCGCTCACCCCGACGGTTTGGCTGCCGGCGCTGGCGCTATACATGGCATTCACGAATTGCCCCCCATACACCATGACGATGCCGCGGGTGGCGTGTGTTGCTGCTAGGGCGGCTGCCGAGCGCTGCGACAGACCCCGATACACCTGGGAGCGGGTGTCGCTAAACACGTCAAACCAGCCGCGGGAATTGCGGTGGTGAAGAACATAGGTGCGGGCTGCCACCGCCTGGGCCTTGAGGGCCTCGGGCAGAAAGCGGGATCCCATCTCGGCTTCCACCACGCCGGCCACGTAGTCTTCCAGATCCACGTAATTGATGGCCAGCAAGCGGTTGTAGCCGGTCAGGAGCACTTTGCCAGAATACCAGCGGCCATCCACCGCCACCAGGCCACCCGCTTGCGGCTCGATGAACAACACCGGGCTGACCACCCCCTGCAGGCGCACCCCCTGAGGGCCGGGCTGGGCCAGAAACCCTTGCATGGGGGGCAACTCGGCCAGCACCTCTTGGCGGCTATTGGTCAGTTGGGCAGGGAGAGAAACCCCCACCACCAAAGGGGCGGTGGCATCGGCCAAGGCCACCCGCACCGTTACCCCCCAAGCGCTCTCGATCCATCCCCCTAAGGCGCCCACCAGCAGGGATCCCAGGAGGGCAAGCCAACCCCGTGCTCCCATCTGCCCAGAGTTCTTTTTTGTACAGCAACCCCAGCCTAGGATAGGGCAAATCGGACTTGGGGACAAAAATCAGGGTGCCTAGAGGGCAGGACGGGATCCCGTTGGCAGGGGAGGGGACGGCTGGGGCTGTTCCGAAGGGACAGGATCTGGCTGTCGAAACCGATCGGTTTCCAGGCCCAAGGCAAAGCGCAGGGAGGATCCCGGTCGCCCGTTGGAGAAGCAGAGAAAAGAGCCCAAGGAAGCCAACGCCAGAAGGGCGGCGTAGCCAAACATGGCCCGATACCCGAACCCCCCCGCCAGCGTGCCCAGGATCGGCCCCGCCAGCCCAATGCCCAAGTCAAAGCCACACATCACCAAGCTAAACAGGCGACCGCGCTCCGCCGGCTCAGAGCGATCCGCCACCAGGGCGGAGATCAGCGGGATCAAGGTGCCAAAACCCGACCCCACCACGATCCCGGCGGCGAGAAAAGCCGCAGCGCTGTCGGCAACCCTCAGGATCCCCATCGCCAGAGCATAGGTGGCCAGGCTGAGCGAGATGAACGGCCCCCGCCCGTAGCGGTCGGAAGCGCGACCAGCCAGCAGGCGCACGCCGAAGCTGGACAGGGCCACCGCCGTATAAAAAAGACCTGGATTCAGGGGAACTCCGGCCTCTTGGATCAACAGAGCCACAAACGTGGTCTGGGTGCCAAAGGCCAGGCCAACCAACAACATGACCCCGGCGAGAGAGCACACCTTCGGGCTGAGCACAAGGCCCCAAAACGCCCCATCCGAGGGCAGGGATCCCCAATCCCCACGGCGCTGCTCTCGAACCAATTGGGTACAGAAAAAGCCCACCAACCCCAGCAAAGCGGCGAAGAGAAACAGAGGGCCATAACCGGCCAGCTCCTGCAAAAAACCGCCCAAAGCAGGGCCGATGGCTACACCCATGGGATTGACCAAGCTCATGTAGCCCAAGATCTCGCCGCGTTTTTCTTCCGGGGCAAAATCCGCCACCAAAGTAACGTAGGCGGTGGCAAAAGCGGCGATGCTGATCCCATGAAAGGCCCGTACCAGCGCTATCCACGGGATCCAATCCCAAAGCCAGTACCCCAAAGGCGCCATCCCCGCCGCGCCCATGCCGATGAGCAACACAATGCGCCGACTGTGGCCATCCGCCAGCCGCCCCAGCCAAGGACGAAAAGCCAGCAGCCCAATCGAGAAGGCCCCCATCACCAAGCCCACCTCTTGGCTGGTGCCGCCCACATCCCGGACGTAGAGCGGCAGCGTGGGCAACAGCGCAGACAGACTGGCCCAAAAGAGCAGCCCGGCCACGAACAAAATGCCCAAGTTGCGCCGCTGTGCTGGCTGTAGCCGCCCAAATGCCCTCACGCCCACTCCTGATGAAACTCTTACAACCATGCCGAGGAGCAAAGCCGTCTCCACGGCATCCCCGAACAGAAGTATTACGAAATGTATATTTGGGTGGTGACTTTTTGGATCTTAACCTCTTGTCTGGAGCTGCGCAGGAGGGCAGACGTTAGCCTGGAAATGGCCTTTTTGTACGCTGGCCTATGGCGGAACGGTCGGATCCCTTGACTCGCGGTTTAGTTGCCCTGATTCGAGGCTACCAGGTGGCCATCTCCCCTCTGCTACCGCCTGCCTGCCGCTACTACCCCACCTGCTCCCAGTACACCCTGGAAGCCGTGCGGCGCTACGGTGCCATCCGAGGCAGTTGGCTGGGGATCCGCCGCCTCTGCCGCTGCCACCCTTGGCACCCGGGAGGCTACGACCCGGTGCCCGACTTGCCGGGATCCGCACCCGAGGAAAACGGTCGCCCCAGCCCAGATGGCCAACATTCTGGATCTGGGGGTTGAAGAGTTGCAGCTTTTAACCGCCGCTATCGGTAGCAGGCCACCGCCTCGATTTCCACCAAGGCATTCAAGGGCAGGCCAGCCACCTGCACGCAAGAGCGGGCCGGTGCCGGATCGGCGGCAAAAAACTCTCGATAAACCGCGTTCATGGCGGCAAAGTCTTTCATATCCGCCAAAAAAACGGTGGTCTTCACCACATTGGCCAAGCTTGTTCCCCCTGCTTCCAGCACGGCTTTCAGGTTCAGCAGCGCCTGCCGAGTTTGCGAGGCAACATCTTCCCCCGCCAGCTTGCCGGTTTTGGGATCCAGGCCCACCTGTCCGGCGGCGAATAGAAATGGCCCCGCAGCGGCAATGCCCTGGCTGTAAGGGCCGACAGGGGCAGGAGCAGCCTCGGTTCGCACCTCCTGCGGCCCTGCCTCAGCTCGAGTGGGGTGGTTAGGCTCAGAACTGACCGGCTTCCTCTGCTCCATGGGGATCGGCGGAACTCTGCAGCTAAGCTACCACAGGGGGATCCCGCAAAAAACAAGCCGGCAACGGCAAGATCAACTTGTCGACAAAAAGCAGTGCCTATGCCCTTGATCAAGTTGCAAACGCCTCTAAAGCCGGAACCTGCCGCTGTAGAGGCGCTGCTCAAGTCGCTCTCTGCTGCTCTGGCCAAACAGGTGGGCAAGCTGGAAGCCTACGTGATGACCGCCTTTGAAGGAGGGATCCCGATGACCTTTGCCGGCAGTGGGGATCCCTGCTGCTATGTGGAGATCAAGATTGACACTCCCACCGCCTAAAGGCGGGGGATTCTTACGCAGTCCACAAAAGAACCCGTAACGGCGTTGTCAAAGCGCCTCTAGACAGTTCCTGAAGGCAAAGCCCCAAGGTTCTGCTGACTTTCTTAAGCAGGTTGGCGGCAGCATTCGCCTCAGCCCAGAGGGTCTCCACCCGTCGGGTTTTTCACCATAATTAGGTAGCTCATCTCCATCTAGGAAGCTTGCCTGCGAGCTGTACGCCTCCTCTACCTCAATAAACTCCATGCCATAATGCTGACATAATTGCGCAATACGCTCCTTGAACCGACCTGTTGGAATGAAAACAAAGTTTTGGTTATTGACCTTCCCTAAACCGCATTCTTTGTTCCAACCAAAGACTATTCTCCCAATTGAGTGGTGCAAACAGAAGTCAATGACCTTGCCCGCAGCTTTGTGGATTGCATTCTCCGGTTTCCGTAATTCGACGAAGCTTTTGCAACCAAAACCCCCGCAGCTTGTGAGTCTTGAGCCTAGCCAGCTCCTTGTTGTACCCCTGGTTAAAGGACTTGACTTTGCGGCCACCAATGATGAAGCTATGTCCTAAGTTGCTAACGCACGTAAGCCAGTTGTTGACTCCGTGGTCAATTGCTAGAGCTTTTCTCGGATCCAGCGATTGGGGCTGAGCAGGCTTGGCATAGACCCACTCCAGCTACAGACTTACAGGTCTGTTGTGCGGCGGAAACATACATCGCGATGAAGTGCTTGTTTTGGGTTCTCACCATCTCAGCGCAAAGCTCACCATAGCTTGCCCATCGCTTCGTTTTGAAATAGACTTGTCTCGCATAGTACAGAGCACAGTTGCTTATTAGACTGTTGACACAAGTATTCTAATAGGGGGACTAGCTCCCTGTCCGTGACTCGAACCTGCTGACAGCCGTACTCCATCATTGTTGGCAAGCGGCATGACAACCGCAGTCTGACATGGGCAAGCGATAGTGCGAGAGGAAAGTCAACGGTACAATCACTACAACCATGGTGTGGGGCTAGCGGTTGTTCATCTCATTTTTTGGCCAAAGAGAAGGAAAAAGGTCTTGGTAGGAGAAGTCAGGAAGAGGTTGTTTGAGCTATGAAACTATATCAACGACCCCCATCATGGGTAAGCGACTAAAGTGGCTAGCGGGCTTTTCCGCCCCGCACTCAAGTGCGGGGCTACCAAGCTATCCTTTTTTGTGAGCGTTAGCAACAACGGCGCCAAGCACGTCGATCCGGTTGTCACTCAACCCGGCTGGATCCCTGACAGGTGGACAAAGCACCCTGGCAGTTGCCTACCAGAGCAAACCTTAGCACCCGAGTCTCTTTCCACTCAGCAACAACAGCAAAGAAGTAGAGCATCAGCGCGAGCAGAGGGATCAGCGACGACGCACCCTATCTCTTTGGCTGACGAAGACGATGGCGCCGAAGAGAAGCCCCAGCACCACTGCGCCGTACACCAAGCTCCAGAGAAAATTAGCCAGTGAGGGAGTCATAAAAAGAGTTTCCTCCTCGTGCGACTATCAACCACTCAACTATTTCCCGATTATACTGGTCTTTGTCGCTCAACCCAGAGACAGACGCATTGCCGACTATTTCGCCTGGTACTCTAGGGGCACCTCCTCTAGGGTTTGGCTGGTGCCGGCGAAGGGGTTATCTGGAGTTAAAAAGAGCATACAGTGGCATTCCTTTCGCTCCCGCATGGGTACACAGGGGCAGTTCCAATAGCCGGCTTTCACTTCCGCCTCTTTGTCTTCATAAAAACGACAGGGGCAGAGCGGAGCGCCCAATTGCTCTTTGTGCAGAGCCAAGCCCTCGATCACCGCTGTCGTAATCGTAGGATCAGAGCAGAAAAAAGTGTCGGTACGTTTGGCGTAGGTTTCTGCGAAATGCCGCATCACCTCAAAAGTCTTCTGGGAGGCCTTGTTGTAACCACGACTTTCCATGACGATTCTCGGAAGGGAACTGACCGGCTGTTGCTGGTAATGAGGCTCACAGCTTCTTCCGGCCACACTTTCTGAAGTTAATACAGATGTGCGTATGCCGGGATCCTGCTGATTCTACAGACCTCCCCCGAAGTCGGACAAAGCTGTATCTTGCTCTTCGTTGTACTGCAGACTTTTAGAGAAGACAAACAGTGACAGCCGTGCTGTTACACAAGGCAACATTGTTTGGACTTGGCAAGACCCCGCCCTAGGGTACTCTACAGGATCACGCTGACCGGGATCCCTTTTCTCAGGGCACGACCAGCACCGGGCAGGGAGCAAGGTCGATGAGGCGGTGGCTGACGGAGTTGTTCTGCCCCTCGGCAGACAGGCTGAGGCTGCGGGATCCCATCACGATCAGGCTGATCTCCAGCTCGTCCGCCACGTCGCAGATGACGAAGGGTACTTTTCCCTCGCGATACTCGCTCTTGACGCTGTTGATGCCGATTTACTGCAGGCCCAGCTCCGTCTGTTTGGGCAGGTTCTGAATGTTCTGCCGGGCTTGTTCTGCTCGCTCCGCGTCAAGCTCCATGTTGTCCAGTACCGAGAGCAAGTACACCCGACTTTTGCAGCGCTGCGCTAGGTCTGCCACCAAGGGCAAGGCGTGGCTGGTCTCGCGCGAGTTGTCGATGGGAAAGAGCAGCTTGTCGAACCTAGTCGCGGATCCCCCGCTTAAGCCCGGCTCGACCCCTCCCATTTTACTTCTAGCGGGGAGCCGGGTGGACGCCGTCTCTCTGGGGGCGCTGTGGGCGGCGATGAGATCCCTATGGCATGAGAGCTCTTTCTGTCTGTTTGGAGGGTTAGAGCCACCAGCAATCTGCGGGGGTTGGGGGTTGCTGACAAAACTCGCAGTTGAGCTAAGGACAAAGGCCAGTCTTTCAGGCAAGGCTGGTCTGCAATTGCTGCAGCTTTTGCCAGAAATCCATGATTTTCAAGTTGACCAAACTTGGAAAAGAATAGTGAAAAAAGTGTCGCCCCCCAGGACAAAACCACATTTGATCCCCTGGCTTTAAGTAGTTTCCCCACTGCTCCAGCGAAGCAGGATCCACAATGGGATCATCCTCGCTGGCGCAAACCAACATCGGCACCGGCACTTTCTGGGCTGGAATCGCTACCACCTGAAATAGGGAATGAGGTATGGGGGAAGTGTCTAAATCTTTAGCCAGGGCGCGGGAGAGTGAGCGCGCTCGCCACTGTTCTGAAGCTGGCAGAAGGCTCTGAGCTATACGCACCAGGAGCTGTTCTCGGCTACAGCAAAACATTTTTCGTTGCACGTAGAAATGGGCATGCCAGGTGGCGGCAGGCTGACTGCCTACAGCCAGCAGGGTTAGAGACCGTATCCGCTGGGGGTAATAGTAGGCAAAAAGATAGGCAACCACCCCGCTCAAGCCGTGGCCGATGAGATGTACCGGTCGATCCCAAGCTTTTAGGTATTCGTATAGCAGCGTCACGACTGTCTCCAAACTACAGGGCTCATCCTGGGTTTGGTGATACTCCCAGTAGGCTACACGGAAACATTTTCCCAGGGATCCCAACAGAGGCCGATCGAAAAGCTTTAGACTGGGAGAAACGCCCAAATAAAGTGCTTCAAAAGAAGGCGCAGAAGCGGAACCTAAGCTCATTTTAGCCATCTCATTTCGACGGTCGAAAGATTAAAGTTGCTGGCTGACAAAAGCTTCATAAAAAAGGGTTATCGGATCCAGAAGCCGGCAGGCAAAAGGTAGAGCCAGATCTCGACAGAGAGGAGGGGATGAGGATCTCCCCTCCCTGCTTTGAGAAGCCTCAACCCTCCTTTACAGCCCCGGCAAAATCTGGGCTACCACATCGCCGCTGCCCAGGAGCATGTAGGCAAACAGGGCACCGCCAACGCCGCCCACCAGAAACCCTCCGGCCAACTGGCTCCAACCGGCGCGGGTGCGCAAGTTTTCCGGCAAATCCTCAGAGCCTGCCGGCACGCGCACCGGCTGAGGGGATCCCTGCGATTCGGCCATCAGTTGCACGCCCGGCGTCGGATAGGCCACCTCGCCGTAGGGGGTATTGACCACTGCCACCAGCCGCGAGCGAGGAAAGGACACCCGTCCGTAAATGGAGAGACAAACCGTCAGGATCAGCACCAGGCCGATGGTCGCCAGCGTCCCTGCCGTCAGGGCCTGCTCCGAATTCCGCAGCGGACTCAACTTGTAAAACGGCCCCACCAGGAAGTACCCATGAGCCATGCCGATCTCCAAGCCGCGCAAAAAAGGAGAGAGGCCCTCCCGGTAGATGGGCAGGTTTTGCAGCAGCAGCAGGGTGAGATCGCCCCGGTTTACCGGCGTGTCCAAGTTGCCCACCTGCGGATCTGTGGCTCGCACCCAGCCCCCGTGCTGGAAGTCAAAGCCGCTGGCTGCCGCCCGCGCCCGGATGGCATGCCAGATGTGCCCCGCCAAAAACAGGATCCCCAAGACAAAGTGGGCTGTGGCCAACCAGGTGCGGCTGCTCACCACACCCATCTCGTCGGCAGCCAGCCCCAGCGGCCCGTAGAAAGCCACCGGATAGGCGATCTCGTTGACGCTGACAAAATAGGCCGCCAAGATGCCCATGTAGGCCAGGGCCCCCAGGCTGTAGGAGAGGTAGGCTTCGCCCGAGTAGATCAGCACCTGCTTGGCCCAGGCAAAGGGCCGTGTGGCTATGTGCCACCATCCCCCCAGCACACAGAGCAGGCCGACATAGATGTGCCCTCCCACCAGATCTTCCAGATTGTTCACGGCGGCCATGCCCTGCTGGCCCATGAGCGGCGTCAGGTAGGCAAAGATCCGCAGCGGATTGAGGGTGGGATCCGTAACTACGCGCACGCGGCCCAGTTGAGCATCGTACAGCCCTCCCCAGAAGAGCGCTTTGGCCACCAGCAACCAGGCCCCCAGCCCCAGCAGCAGCAGGTGGATCCCCAGGATGGTGGTCATCTTGTCGTCGTCTTCCCAGTCGTAGCCGAAAAACTCGGCAAAGGTTTCTCCCTTGGCCAGCACCTCCGGCCCCAAAAGGGCGTGGAAGATCCCTCCTGCCCCCAGCACCGCCGAGGCAATCAGGTGCAGAACGCCCACCACAAAAAAGGGATAGGGATCCGTGGCCACCCCCTCTGCATTCACGCCGATGCCCAACGTGGCCAAATGGGGCAGCAAGATCAGCCCCTGGCTGCCCATGGGCTGAGCCGGATCCCAGTGGGCCACCTCAAACAAAGTCATGCCGCCGGCCCACAGCATGATCAACCCCGCATGGGCCACGTGGGCCCCCAGCAGCTTTCCGGACAGATTCACCAAGCGAGCATTGCCCGCCAGCCAGCTCACCTGAGGGGATCCCTCAGCAGAGGTAGGCGATGAAGATAGAACTGCGCCAGTCATGACAAACTCCCACAGTATCCACAACAAGCTAAGAAGCCGAGTTTGAGATTACAGATTGAAGAGTGTTTTGAGTTTGGCCGTCCACTCTTTAATTCGTTTTTCCGTCAGCTCCGGCTGATTGTCTTCATCCAGAGCAAGGCCGACAAACTCGCCGTTAACCACTCCCTTGGACTCATTGAACTCGTAGCCTTCTGTAGGCCAGAAGCCGACGTTTTTTCCGCCGCGCTCGGCAATTTTTTGGGCCAGGATCCCCATGGCATCTTGAAAGTTGTCGGGATAGCCCAACTGATCCCCAACTCCAAAATAGGCTACCGTCTTACCGGAAAAATCGATTTCATCCAAATAGGGGAAAAACCCATTCCAATCGGCCTGCAGCTCCCCGATATTCCAAGTTGGACAGCCGATGATTAAGTAGTCGTACCTATCAAAGTCCTCAACCGTGGCCTCGGCAATGTTGATCAAATCTACATTGTCTTCGCCCAGCTCTTTTTGGATCATCTCAGCGGCTCTCTCGGTATTTCCGGTTTGAGTGCCGAAAAATAGACCTACTTTTGCCATTGCTCCTACCTCGAAACTGCAAGTGCAAAGCTCAAAATCAGATGGCTAGATTGCCGTTAGGCCTGCTGCGCTGCAAGTTCTACTCTGCCGGTACGGAAATTGAACCCTCGCGCTTTCAGGGCATGGAACAGGTG